>DATNKL010000145.1:0-62135 GCA_035603415.1 Candidatus Acidiferrales bacterium | reverse complement strand
ATCGTCGACCTCCTTGATACCGACGGCTTGACCCGCCAGAGAAGTGCTGAGATTTATTTTCTTTTTGAAAATGCAGATCCTTCCGCAGTAGGTAACCAGAGCGGTGCGATCGTGGAAGGGATAAGAAAGTTCTCCGATGCCGCGATAGGGACGGGTGGAGAGTGTATAGACGTCGGCCGGGCATCTCATATCGAGAGCTTCATGCGGACGCTCGTAGTTAAACTCGCGAACGAAAGCGTCGAACTTGGCTGGGTCCGGCCCGGAGACATGGGTGACACAACGTACCTAAGACATAGGTAACACTTTTGGGCCAAAGGGATTGTCGAGAGGTTGCAGAGTTTTCTCCTCAAGATCGACGTAGCCAACATCGGTGGTGGAGACAGATACGTTGGCAGCTGGCGACGTGAATGGTCTCGACACGGCGGAATCCGAAGTACTACTGAAACCAAACTCAAATCTCTTTGATCGACTGGCAACTGCGTGTGTCTGTTCTGTTGTTGACTACGCGAAAACAATCCACGATTAGTTCTATTCCCCTCAACCGAAGCACCTTGTACCGTTTTAACAGTGAAAAATACGCCGCTCTTCATCGTGGCGGCCGCTAAACGTTAGTAACTGGCCTTCTAGGAAGCGCGGACGGTTTTTTCCGGTGCTCGGAAACTGTCCCTTCGGCCAGTTGTGGGGGTCAGACCCTGATGGTATTTATGACGAGAATAGCGAGTGTGTGTAAATGAGCTGCAGACGCAACAAACAGCCCGTTGCCCGAAAATCGCGCCACGTTGAAGGCTTCAGCCTTGTCGAGGTCTTGGTGGTGTTACTGATCATCATGATCGTTTCAGGCATTGCTGTTCCACAAGTCGTGGCTACGCTGCGTTCTTATCAGGTTTCTGCGGCCGCGTCACAGGTCGCTGACGCCATAAAGTTCACACGCTTTGAAGCCATTCGTCGTAACAGCAATACGAGCTTCCTGGCGTCGCCGTTGGGAGCAAAGTGGGCGGTGGGCACGGACAGTAACGGCAACACCACGCTAGATGTTTCGGAACGCCAGTATGAAATTACCGGAAACATCACTCTACTAAACGCTGTGGCCGTACCCACATCCGGCACTCTCGCGGCGGCCTTGAATGTGCCAGCGATCCGGGTTATATCCGCCAGCGCCTCTACAAAAACTATTGCCTTCGATCCGCGTGGAGCCGTTAATTTCGCGATTAGCTCCGGCGGTACGGCCACCGTTTATGTGCTCTATGTTGCGCCCGTCTATCAGAGCACCTCGGACTATCGTGCTGTGGTGGTTATGCCTTCCGGCATAACGCAAATCTGGGTCGGCAACGCAACAAGCGCCTGGGTTCAACTGAGCTAATTCTTTGCGACATTTGAGGAAATGCGAATGAGTAAGCGCAGCGTACCTAACAGAAAGCATCGAGCCCAACAGGGATTCACCCTGATCGAGTTGATGATTGCCATCATCGTGCTCGTCGTCGGAGTGGTAGCGGTGGCCAAATTGATTCCGGCGGCGATGTTCCTCAACGCACGAAACCGCGCTGATACGAGCAGCCTCGTTTATGCGCAGCGCGAGATGGATCAGTTTGTGAATCAGCCCTTGGCGCCACCTTATACCTTTACTGACCAGCAGGGCAACTTTTGTAATCTAGGTGGCGGTACGGTTTTCGACACTGTGATGGGCAGCCCGGTCACCACAGTTGGCGGTCATGTGGCGATCAACTTCAGCGGCGGGCAGGTCGCCGGATACAGCTACAACTACGCGGATCCAAGAGACACTTCCGGGACTATATATGACGTGCGTTGGGCAGTTATCAATACTGGCGCCGGCACAAACGTTTATTCAAAGCGATTCATTCTGGGAGTCCAGAAAAGAGGCGGAGATACGCCGCTACCGCCCGTAACACTTGATACTACGGTGGGACGATGAGCCATCCATTATCTTCCCGAGCTAGGCAAGCAGGATTCTCGCTAATCGAACTGCTGCTCTCGGTGTCTCTGTTTATCATCATCAGCGGCGCCGCCTTCAGCCTGTTGAATATGGCGCAGAAGCGCTTCAAGACGGAAGGCCAGGTTCTCAACTCATTCCAGCAGGGCCGGCTCGCTCTCGATATGATTGTCCGGGATGTGAACGATTCCGGCTATCCTGCGGCTAATCAATTTACCGCCGTCGCTCCGGCGTTGACAAAGTACGCCGCAACTCCCGTGGCATGGAGCCCTAACTCAGCGAATCCATGTGCCATCGGCGCTTGTGTTTCTCCGGGCGATTTCGATCTGATTCTGGAAGAGCTCGACAACACCACGAACAACGTTGAATGGATTCACTATCAACTTGTGGGAACCACCCTTCTCAGGGGCTCGGTGATCAAGGGTAACGGTACCGATCCTCTCGGAGACACGTCCGCACCTGGAGTGATGTTCCCCTATGCGACAAATGTGATGAACAACTCGCCTGCGCAGATTACGCAGATCAACGCCGCCTATCCTGGTACCTTCCCCGCCGGCGCGCCGGTACCCGTCTTTACCTATTACTGCGATTCCCCGACCGGACCGAAACTGTGCACCGATCCCACCATCGCCGCTTTCAATTTAGCCAACAACATTCGCGAGGTGGAAGTTACGCTGATCGTAATGATTCAACAACCCGACATGCAAACGGGGCGGTTGCGCGTGGTCACCTTGAACGGCCGTGGTCACCGCGTAAATCCTAATCAGTAGGTTCGAGCACAAATGGAGAAACTATGAAACGCTCCGTCAACCGCATCAGCAAAAACCAGGAAGCAGGAGTAGCGCTGCTCTTATCGATTTTCGTGTTGCTGGCGATCTCCGTCGTGGGCATTGCCATGATCTTGGCCAGTGGCACGGAATCCGCGCTGGCCGGTAATTATCGGGCCTCTACCAGCGCATATTACGCGGGCATGGGTGGTCTTGAAGAAGGGCGCGCTCGTCTGCTCAGCAAAAACCCGAAGTATTTCGACAATTTCGTCCCAACCTTCATGCCGGCTTTAGGTACGACCCTCGCCCCAGGCCAGGTGCGTTACATTCTCAATCCGAATGGCGGCGAAATAGTTGCGCCACTTGCCTTCGGAACTCCCGCAACCTATCCCGATAATGAATATGCGCTTGAGTTTGGCGCGATTCCCAATGCCGCTAACACCCAAACGATTACTTCCACTACTTCCACAGCCGCGCTTGCCGCAGGCGTGATGACCTCCCTTTACAAGTGGGTGCGCATCACTCCGGCCACGGAACAATCCCTCGGCGACCACGTGGCGAATGTTGTTGCGGTTGGAAGAGACGTGAACGCCGACGGGGTGTACGACAACGCTATTCCTTTGTTCTATGACGTCGGTTTGGTGCCGCCAAAGTTAATCGTGAACGCGGCTCCCCCTTCGACCGCGCAGCAGGTTTTCCAGATCACCGCGCTTGCAGTGCTGCCCAACGGCACCGAAAAACTTCTCCAATACACCGTGGCGGCCAGGACGTTTAATCTCAACTTCCCCTCAGCGCTGACCATTGGCGCCAACAACGTGACTTTTCAGGGCGCAAATTCCGCTCCGTATCAGGTGGACGGTCAGGATGGTTCCGGAGGTGCGGTTCCCGTGCCCGGCTGCACTCCCAATGGCAATACTTATAAAAATGCCATTGGCACCACGAATGCCGGAGACGTCGCTGCCATCAAAGCTGGTATTCCCCGACCGGCCAATTACACCGGCGCCGGTGGCAGCACCCCCAATGTCGCCGCGGTTCCACTCTCAAGCACTTTAGATACCCCGGCGGACGTGTACAAAACTGTGCAGACCATAACTAGCGCGGCGGACCTGGTCATTAATGGGGATGCTACTCAGGCGGATATGCCGGCAGCAATGTCTGCGTCCAATCCCATGACGGTCGTTGTTGACGGAAACTTCAGCATGACTGGAAACTTTACGGGTTACGGGCTTTTGGTAGTTACAGGTAATTTCTCCTATAGCGGCAACGACGGCTGGAATGGAATTGTACTCGTCGTCGGCGATGGCACCACCACCTACAACGGGAATGGCGGCGGCAACAATGCATTTAACGGGGCCATCTACGTCGCTACCATCTGGGACGCCAGCCGCGTCTTGCTTCCTACGTTCGGCCCTGTCTCGTACAACATAAACGGTGGCGGCGGAAACGGCATATATTACGACAGCTGTTGGGTGAAGGCCGCGCAACAACCGACAACCTATCAGGTTCTTTCGTTCCGAGAAATTCCCTATAACGACTGACACACATGGAGCCTCGCATGAGACACCAGATCTTTCTAACACTTGGCTGTGCGGCCGTGCTGTTCTCCACCACTGGCGCTCCTTTGCTCGCTCAGGATTCCTCGCAGAGGGCCAAGTCTTCGCCGACAACAACAAACGACTCATCGTCCCCGAAAAAGGCGCATAAAGTCTGGACTGATGATGAGGTTTCCACTCTGCGGACTCCGGAAGACAATTACGTCGAACAGAAGCAGGCTGCGGAAGCCGCTAGCGCTGCCGCCGCAGCGGCTGCTGCCGAGCAGGCAAAATCGAAGTCTAAGACCGGCAAACCCGTCGGCGCGCCGCCCGCCTTGTCGAATCCCAAGTCACCTGCTGACGCCGATCACATGATCGCCTGGGAGAATCGTGACGTTGATGCACAGGAGGAATTCGTTGATAAGCTGCGCACCGAGCTGGAGCAAGCCAGTCCGGAAAAGCGGGACCAACTGGAAAAGAATTTGGCAAAGCGCATCCAAATTGTGGAAGACGTCAAGAAAGAACGCGATGCGCTAATAGCTCAAAAAAAAGAACTCGAAAAGAAAGCGGCTTCAGGTGCTAAGCCCGTCGATTCCGCTAGTACAACTACACCGCAATAACATCGGCACGCAGCGATATAATTAGCAAATTCGTCTTGTCTCAAAGAATTTCAAATCCTCCTACCCGCGCTGATGCGGCGGTTAGAACCACATTCGTATCTTCCGATAAACTAATCTGCACCAAGTGGTAATCGTTAATCCTTAGGCCCCTACACAAGCGAATGTGTGTGTTCGCGGTTGCCATGATTCCTTAAACTAGATCTAAGCAGATGTCCCCTTCCAAAAAAATCGGCTGGATGGTCGGTGTGTGGCTGATGCTCCTGGTGGTATACGCTGTCATTTCGCGCACGCTTCCACGCGGGAACCAATCTCTCTCCACCTTTGGAAATTTGGTGCAGTGTCTTGTTCCTCTTGTAGCCAACGCGGGATTACTTGCCAACGCGGGAACTCCCCTATGGCGGCGCAATGCTTTCTGGATGCTTTTGGCCCTGAGCTGCACGCTATGGATGACCGGACAATTCGCGTGGACCTATTACGAAGTCTATCTGCACCAGGCCATGCCCAGCATGTTTTCAGGCGATATTGTTTTTTTTCTGCGTGGCGTGCCATTGATGGCGGCGCTGGCGCTACGCCCCCATCGCCGACTGGAAGAATTGCGCTTACGGTTCGGCTATCTGGACTTTATGGTGTTAATCGTTTGGTGGACCTTTTTATACGCGTACATCGTTCTCCCTTGGATGTACGCCGCGCCATCCCTGGGCCCGTACAACCACACGTATAACGTGGTCACCAATATTCAAAACATGGTTCTGGTGCTTTCTCTGGGCGTTTTGTGGATGCGCACCACCGGACCCTGGAAAACGATTTATGCCAACCTGTTTGGTGGAACAACGCTCTATACGCTGGCATCGCTGGCGCTTAACGTCGCCGCCGACCGCGGAGAATATTACACCGGCAGTCTCTATGACCTGCCGCTGATTTCGTCGTTTCTTTGGTTTGCGTTCGCCGGAGTCATCGCGTACCAAAAGCGCGACGCGCTCAACGCCCCATTTGATGGCGTGGATGATGCCAGTACCGAAGACTCGCGGAGCGAAAGCGTGTGGGCGGCGCGAATGGCCATGGCTGCGGTAATCTCCCTGCCGCTATTCGCAATCTACACGGTGAAATATTCCGGTGATGACCCGGCGGTCAGAGATTTCCGGTTGATGGCCACCTTCGTCGCCGCTATTCCTCTCGCGTTACTGGTGTTCCTGCGCACCCACTTGGCGGATGCCGATCGCGTGCGATTACTTGCAGAGGCGGAAATGTCCGTCAACAATCTGCGGAAGCTCCAGACGCAGATCGTGCAATCCGAAAAGCTCGCGTCCCTGGGACAATTGGCAGCAGGGGCGGCCCATGAAATTAACAATCCTCTCACCGCCATTCTCGGTTTCTCCGATTTGCTGGCCGACGATCCCAGTCTTTCCGAAAAAGCCAGAAGTACCGCTGGCAAAATCCGCGACCAGGCGCGGCGTACCAAAACTTTGGTCGGAAATTTATTGAGCTTCGCGCGGCAAGTGCCCGTGGAACGCGCGCTCCTGGATATCAATACGGTGGTCACCAACGCTGTGCAGTTACGTACACTCGATTTACACAATCCCAACATCAAAATCGAATTGCAGCTTGAGTCCGTGCTTCCCAGCGTGCGCGGCGATGGAAATCAGCTGATACAGGTATTTTTTAATATCATCAGCAACGCCATTGATGCGATGGAGGCCGGCGGCGGCGTGCTCACCATCAAGACCATGCGGAATCGCGGTAACGTAGTCGTGCTATTTACTGATTCCGGCCCAGGCATGAAGGAACCGGACAGGGTTTTCGATCCTTTTTACACCACCAAGCCCGTAGGAAAAGGCACCGGACTCGGCCTAAGCATCTGCTTCGGCATCATGCAGGAGCACGGCGGCAAAATTTCTTGCTACAACGGCGAGCGCTGCGGTGCGGTGTTTCGTGTGGAAATGGCGGCTCTTCTGCCCGTGTTACCCTCCAAGGAAATACAAATCTCCAGTGCGGCTCCCAAGTCCGTCGTAACAGGCAAAGTCTAGTCTGCTTTGTTTTAGAGTCTTCTCCGATAATTAGAATTGGCGAAATTCTGCCAAGACAGCAATTACCGCTTCGAGTGTTGCGCGGCAGTCGTGCTAGAGTTTTCTGCGCGCGAACGGAGAACTCATGACGGATGTCGCCATCCGCACGGAAAAGCTCACCAGGTATTTTGGAAGTCTTGTCGCGGTAGACGGTATAGATCTGCAAGTAACCGCCGGGCAATTCTTTGGCTTTCTGGGGCCGAATGGCGCGGGAAAATCCACCACCATCAAGATGCTGACGGGATTGTTGGCGCCCAGCTCCGGCCGTGTCGAGGTGCTGGGCATCAATTTTGCCGCTAATCCCGTGGATGTAAAACGCCAGATCGGCGTCGTGCCGGAAGGCATGGGATTATTTGAACGCTTGACCGGCACGGATTATTTGCGATTTGTGGGCCGCATGTACGGTCTGGACAAGCACACCACCGAGCGGCGCGCCGAAGAATTACTCGACTTTATGCAACTCGCGGACCGGCCCAAAACCATGATCGTGGACTACTCTCACGGAATGCAAAAAAAGCTTGCGCTGGCCGCCGCGGTGATTCACGGGCCGCGCGTTTTATTTCTGGATGAGCCGTTCGAAGGAGTGGACGCGCTGGCCGCCGGCGCGTTGAAATTGCTCTTGGGAAGAATGACCGAGCGCGGCGTGACCATTTTCTTGACCTCCCACGTTATGGAAATTGTTGAGCGTTTGTGCAGTCACGTGGCCATTATTAACAAGGGCCGCTTGGTGGCCCAGGGATCGCTTGAAGAATTACGCGCCGGGATTCCGGGCGATGAAGGCGCCAAGGTTACGCTGGAACAAATTTTTCTATCCATCGTTGGACAGCACGGCGGACAGCGCGGAGCGGACCCTCAAGTCGACGAGCTTTCATGGCTGACCTAGCCGGCCGCATCAATCTGGCTGATCAAATCCGGCTGGTGGCCGGGCTTCGCTGGCGCATGCTGGTCAATAGCCTGCGCAAAAAAAATAATGTTCTCGATTTAATTGGCATGGGATTCCTCTCACTTTTTGCTTTCATCCTGGTAATTGGACCATCCTTCGCGTTTTATTTTGCAGGATATTCATTTGTGTCTGCCGGGCGGTTGCAATGGCTGGCCGCACCCTTCTGGGCTATTTTTATTTTTTGGCAGATCTTCCCGATCTTTGCTGTGGGATTCAGTTCGGGCTTTGAGTTTCGAACGCTGCTGCGTTTTCCATTTAGTCCCAGCGCGTTCTACTTGATTGGCTTGGCCTACGGGCTAACGGACTTTCCGGCGCTCGCTTCCATCTGCTGGCTTCTGGTTATGACCGCCGGCGCCACTGTTGCCAATCCGCGCGTTTTGCCGATCATGCTCGTCGTTATAACGCTATTTATATTGATGAACGTCACCATGGAACGACTCATTGGCTCCTGGCTTGAAAGATTGCTGGCGCGCAGACGTTCGCGTGAAATATTTTTTGGCGTTTTTGTTCTTTCTATGTTTTTGCTCCAATTTATCGGCCCCATTCAGCGTCAATACGTAAAAAGAAATCCAAATCCGACCGCTTTGGTTGGAATGGTCAAATATCTTGCTCCTTTCCCACCCTCGTTATCGGCGCGGGTCATCGGCGGCGCCATACGCCACGATTTCGCCGAGATGGCGATAGGCGTGTCGGGGCTGAGCGCATTCGTCATATTGTTCACCGCATTGCTGTGGCAGAGGTACGCTGCGCAGTATTGCGGGGAAGAGTTAAGTGAAACAGCGGCGCCCAGCCGAGCTACGCCGACGAAGGCTGCGCGTTGGAACGTAACCCCCGCTACTGGGCAATTGGACTCCGAAATAATGCTTGGCGCGCCAAGATCAAGCGGCTTGCTGCCGCCGATGATAGGCGCCATGGTACACAAGGAATTTTATTATTTGGTGCGTAATGGCTTTGTAATCTTTCTGCTGGTGCTGCCTCCGGCGCAAATACTTTTATTCAGCTCGCAGTTTTCCGGCAGACATCCCATCTTTGCCGGCAAAGGATTGAATGCCGATTTATTCTTCCCAGGCATGATGGCTTACACCGTGCTCGTGCTGATGGGCCCCGCTTACAATTCTTTTGCATATGAAGGCCGGGGAATTCAAACATACTTCACCGCGCCACTGAAATTTTCAGATATTTTTGCCGGGAAAAATCTTGTGTCCGCAGCCGTGATTGGATTTGAAGTCGCGCTATGCGCCGCGGTACTTACCTGGAGAATCGGATTCCCTTCAGTGCCAACGCTTGTGGCCACCGCCTTCGCGTTGATTTTCACGGTTACTGCGCAATTACCCATAGCCAATTGGGCCTCGCTGAGTTTTCCTCGCAGGTTGGAATTTGGTTCCATGCGCAGCCAACGAAATTCCGGCGTAGCGGTGTGGGTCATGCTCGGCGTGCAGATCATGATGGCCGGAATTTCGACCCTGGTTCTTTGGAGCGCTCGCTGGACCGGCAACCCCTGGCTCGCCGCCGAAGGCTTTGCATTTTTGGCGGCGGCCGCCTTGGGCGGATATTTTGCGTCACTGCAGCCCCTCGCGGACCTTGCGGAGAAAAAGAAAGAAGTTTTGATTGAGGCGCTTTGCCGCTAGGTGCGCGAGGCGTTCGTTTCCAGCTAGTTCAATTCGATTTGAAGGAGCTTCATGAAAATACAATTTCGGCTCACGTTCGTGCTAATTGCGTTTGTGTGCTCCGGTGCAGCCGAGCCAGCCATGTCCCAGTACTACGGTGGCCCAGAAGAAACGCCGGCGGTGAGTGGGTATGAACAGCAATTGACTGGTGAAATACGAAACTCGATCAAAGGCTTTTCACCGCAGACTGACAATCTCGGCAACGTCTACGTCACGCTCGGAAGCGGCGCTCCACACAGATTGATTGTCGCCCCTATCGATCAACCCGGAGATGTAGTCAGCGCGATTACCTCAGACGGCTATCTTCGCGTGCAGCGTCTTCCTCAACGCCCGCCAAACGCGGTTTTTGATTTATTGCATGCGGCGCAGCCTGTTTGGGTGATGACACGCGACGCAAAAAGAATTCCCGGAGTATTCAGCGGTCTCTCCGTGCATCTGCAAACCGGTCGCCAGAACGCACCGACGATGGCGCACCCTGACGAGATGTATGTCGACATTGGCGCTTCGACCGCCGAGGAAGTCCGCGCCTCAGGAGTGGATGTACTGGATCCCATTTCATTGGCTCAATATGCTGAGGCTATCGGTACAGATGAAATCGCCGGTCCGGCAACCGGCGATCGCTTTGGCCGCTGGGTATTACTTGATCTGTTGCGCATCCTTGCGGACCACAAAAAAGATATTTCAGGAACACTGACGATCGCGTTTGCAACCCAACAATGGACCGGAGGCCGCGGACTGGACCGTTTGCTGAATGAATTGCATCCCGATGAGCTGATTTATGTCGGCCGGATCACAGCGCCGCGCATTGATGAATCAAAACCAGCTCCGACGCAGGAAGCAATGACACCCGGCAGTGGTGTTTTGATCGGGGTTTCTGACGCCTCTGCTGCACTGTCCGGTCTGGCAGCGGAACTAAAAAAAATTGCGGATAGTCATAATCTGAAAATTCAGTCGATAACCGCCGCTCCTCCCGCGATGACAAGCTACGCGAAAGCAACGCCGTTGCCCGCGCGCTTTGCGCACGTGGCAGTGGCCAGTCTCTATCCTGTGACGCCCGCAGAAACAATTAGCACAGCCGACATCTCAGCGCTCGAATCGGTCCTTTATCAATACCTCGGAAAGCAGGACGTGCCTGGTGGCACAACCGGTCAAGACGGCGGAATATTTGGAAGTCATCCCGGCGCCCTTCGCGTATTGACGGAAACATTTGGCGCGAGCGGCCATGAAGAGGCCATTCGCGAACAGGTGAAGAAGCTATTGCCGAGCTGGGCTAAGCCCGAAACTGACGCCGCAGGGAATTTAGTTTTACAAATGGGAAGTGCGCAGGCCAATTCGAATGCAAAAAAAATAGTCTTCATCGCGCATATGGATGAAATTGGCTACCAAGTCCGTTCTATCGAACCTGATGGGCGTTTGCTTATGGACGTGCTCGGTGGCGGATACACGGAATATTTTCTCGGCCACGTGATGTTGCTGCACAAAGCGGATGGCAGCACCGTTGGCGGGGTCCTGGAGCTGCCCGCGAAATGGGACCAGCCAGGATTCGAATGGCCGCGTGGCCCAAAAGCCATGGACGAACCGGCACATATGTACGTGGGAACCCATTCGGCGGAAGAAACCCAAAAGCTGGGAATTAAAGTGGGCGATTGGGCCACCGTTCCCAAAAAATATCGCCCGCTCATTGGAACGCGCGCGAATGCACGTAGCTTTGATGATCGCGTGGGATGCGCGGCATTGATTCAAGCAGTGAAGGTGCTGGGCCAGGATTTGGGCGACCGGCGAGTCACCTTCATTTGGTCCACTGAAGAAGAAGTGGGACTGAAGGGCGCCGCAGCCGCCGCGGAACGAATGGCGAAAGAAGGCAACGCGCCCGATTTTGTTTTTGCCATCGATACCTTCGTAAGTTCCGATTCGCCGATCGAGTCAAAACGTTTTGCGGACGCTGAGATCGGCAAAGGATTTGTCATTCGCGCCGTGGACAATTCCAATATTGCCCCGCGTGAGTACGTGGATCGCGTCGTGAAACTGGCCAACGAGAATAAAATACCGGTGCAATACGGCGTAACCGGTGGGGGAAACGACGGCGCTGTTTTCGTTCGTTACGGCGCGGTGAATGTGCCGCTGGGCTGGCCGCTGCGTTATTCGCATTCTCCTGCGGAAGTGCTCGATACCCGCGATTTCGACGCGCTGGCAAAAATTGTGGCCGTACTAGCCAGGCAATGGTGAATGAAGGCCGGCATGCCAGCTAAATAATTTATTTCGTGTGCCGCGCTAGAATATGATCTTTGCCGCACGGTTCACAGCTGTAACCAAGACCTACAAATACCTTCAGTAGTGTTTGCCGATTTTCCGCACCGTGCATCTCGCAGAGAATGAGCGGTCGTCTTTCCTTTAACAGTTTCTCCGCGCCACGAAACACTTCGACTTCGGCGCCTTCCACGTCACACTTGATGAAGTCCGGCGCCGCGGATTTACCCACATATTCGTCCACCGATACGGCCTCGACTGGGATGGTGCCGGGTGCCAATCCTTCCGAATCATTGTCGATAACGTGCCCCAAACCGCGATCCGGGGACACCTCAGCGTCTGCCCGGGCGAACAACACCGGATTTGAAGAAGACCACACCGCTTTTTCTTCCACGCAAATAGGCGCACCCTGATTCCTGCTGACGTTTTCGCGAAGCCGTGCCGCAATTTCCGGATCGGCTTCAAAAGCCGTAACACGTCCGGCGCCACCCACCAGACGCGCCGCGAGTAGAGAAAAGAAACCAATGTTCGCGCCGATGTCGTACACGATTATTCCTGGTCGCAAATACTTGCGCAATACGGCTTGCACTTCCGGCTCGACCTCGCCATTGAAATAGTCGCGGCCTGTGCGGGGATTTAGATGCAGCCAAATTCCCTGAGCCGGGCCGCTTTGCACCTGAACCCATGTGAGGGCGTCACGCGGGATAAGCTTTGCGCTTGCCCATCGCAACCCTGGTCCGATTACTGGGAAGCGCCGTAACCTTGTGAACGGAGCGGCGAAGCGCAAAAAAGCTCTACCGAGGCGGCCCTCTGAAAAGTTCAACTTACTTCTCCACCAGAAAACTGCCAATGCAAAGCGCGTCCATTCCCGAACTAAAAAATGTACGTACCGCGTCAGTCGGCGTGTGCACGATCGCTTCGCCGCGCAAATTAAACGAGGTGTTCATAATGACCGGCACTCCGGTGCGTTTGCCAAATTCATCGATGAGCCGCCAGTACAGCAGATTGGTTTCCTTTTCGACCGTTTGCGGCCGCGCGCTGCCGTCCACATGCGTCACCGCGGGAATGATGGCGCGTTTTTCTGGCCGAACCTGCGCGGTGAGAATCATGAAAGGAGAATCCGTGGCGCTTTCAAGGTATTCCGCGGCCGCTTCCTTTTTGAACGAAGGAGCAAAGGGACGCCACCACTCGCGAAACTTGACGGCGTTATTTACTTTGGTGTTCATTTCCGGGTCGCGCGGATCGGCAAGAATGGAGCGGCTCCCGAGTGCACGCGGGCCGAATTCCATGCGCCCTTGAAACCAGCCGATAATTTTTCCCTGTGCCAGAAGTTCGGCCACCGCCGCCGCGACGTCCTCAAGGCGTCTATAGCGCAATTTGTACGTCCGCAGCACCGCTTCGATGACAGCGTCATCAAAACTCGGCCCTAAATATGCATGGCGCATCGCACGGTTGCGAAGCTTGCCGCCGTTATCGAGATAAGGAGCAAGAGCAGCGCCGAGCGCCACTCCATCGTCGGAGGCCGCGGGTTGCATGAAAATTTTATCAACCAGCCCCGACGCGGCGATTTTGCCGTTAGCTTTGGAGTTCAGAGCTACGCCGCCGGCCATGCAAAGATTGCGGCTCCCGGTTTTTTGCATGGCCATCTTCACCACATTCATCACGGCGATTTCGCACGCTTCCTGAACGGCATAGGCGATATTTTTGTGCTGGTCTGTGATCTCGCTTTCTGCTACACGCACGGGTCCAAATAATTTTGTCATCTCCACGAAAGGTTCGCCGCCCGGAGCAACCAATTTCCGAACATGTACGCGATACGGATTAGCCCTCACATCGATGAAGCTTCTTAAATCAATGCCCGGCTGGCCGTAAGGAGCGAGACCCATCACTTTCCATTCATCACTATTGCGTTGAAAGCCCAGAAATTCAGTGAATTCGCTGAAGAAATATCCAATCGAATCCGGAAATGGAATGGTTGACACATGCTTGAGCCGCCCGTCTTGCCCGTGCCAAATCGAAGTAGCTTCCCAAGCGCCGCGACCATCCATGACCACCACGGCAGAGTCTTCAAATCCGGAATAACCGTAAGCGCTGATGGCATGTGCAAGATGATGATCCACGTAACGCATGCGCGCTTTTACGTTTCCAAATTGATTGGTGAAGCGTTTTGCGCCGCCCTTTTGGTGCCACATGCTGATGAAATGCACGGTGGAATTCAGAACATTCAGATAATTCAGCGGCATCCGTCCGGACGCATAACATTTCAGGTCGTGGCGATACGCGGCTCCAGGATGAGGCCAACCGAAACAGACTTCGTCCAATTGGCCGGCTTGCACTTCCGCAAAATCGAGACAAGCCTGAATCGCGTGACGTGGGAAACTTGCGTCGTGTTTCACGCGGCTGATACGTTCTTCCGCGACAGCAAACAGTAATTCGCCATCGCGCACGATGCATGCTGATGAATCATGCATCAGAGAATAATTAATGCCCAGGGTCAACAAATGAGGAGAGTCCTAGGGTTCTTTCGCGGGTTCAATTTAAAACAACTTTCCCGGAATACGGCGCGCCGTCGGTGTTTGTTTCTTGAGGTTCAGGAACTGTTGGAACCGGTTTAACGCCCATCGCCCGGCGAAAAACGGCCTCGTGGCGCAAGGCGCTGAGTTTCCACGTAAAGCGTTTCATTTTTTCTTGCGCGGCGCATCCGAGTCTCTGCCGTAGTTGCGAATTTCCGCACAGCGTGCTGATTGCGATTGTCAATGAATCGGCGTCACCCGGGATAGTCAAGAGTCCGTCATGACCATCTTCAACCAGGTCGGTCATGCCACTCGATTCCGCGGTCACTACCGCGAGGCCTGAAGCCATGGCTTCCAGCAAAACTAACGGCATGCCTTCCACGAGCGACGGTAAAACAAAAATATCATGCTGGGCGTAAAGTTCGGGCATCTCTGCACGCGAGACAAATGGCCGAACGTTGATTGAGCCTTGTGCCGCAGGCGAAAAATAATGACGGACCCGCTCTTCTGTTTCGGCGCAGCCAGCAATAGTCAGCTGCACTCCCGGCGCGAGCGCCAGCAATTGTTCGAAGGCTTCAGCCAGTGCGTAAATTCCTTTGTGGTCAATCCAGGTTCCCACAAACAAAACCTTGGGTTCAGGCGTGTCGGAGCAGTCGCGCCGGTAAAAAAATTCCTGGCCCACGCCATTAGGAATAAACCACACCCGGTCAGGAGCTAGATCGTATTGCATCTGTAAAAATAAAAGGGCTTCGCGATTGGTGACGATACATTGATCGGCGGTCTCGATGGACCAGCGATAGGTGCGCATGTGATAAAAATGCTGCCAAATTCTGTTTTTCAACCGGAAATACTGAGCGCGGCCTTTTTTTGCTTCCCGGGCCATGGCATAGTTTCTACGTTCCTCGAGCCCGTGCATGCTCATTACGTAAGGCGGTCCAGCATCTGATCCCTTCTGGCGGCGGCGAAATCCATACCAAAATCCATAAGGCGCATAAATATTGAGCACGTCGTATTCGTTTTTGACTTCGGCCACATAGCTCGACACCCTAGCAGCGAATTCGACGGTTCGAAAGCGAGCTGGCCAGTGCTGCTTCGGTAGGAGGTCCTCGAAGAACATGAGCTTCACGGTGTGGCCGAGATTGCGCAATTCTTCGGCGACGTTATGCACCACGCCGGCGCCGCCAGCTTCAGCTTTTCCCGCGACTCCGGCGATCATCAGCACGCGCATCTAGGAGCGACCCCGCTTCTCCGATATTAAAAAATAATGATATGCGAAAGGGCTGAGAAGCTTTCGTACGACACGATTCGATTCAAGGCGCGGCAAAAGTAGCGGATTGCGTCCGGGGAAAATCGGAAGCTGATGAACCGTGCCATCGCTGTGAAGAATCTTCCAGCCCGCGCCACTTACGTAATTGCGGATTTGTAAAATCCATTGGCGCCGATCGAAAGGCTGATCATCGCGGCGGTTGGGATGTCGAACACGCGCGTATAGATCGTAGAGGCCCATGAGATTTGCATAGTTCGGCGTGGTAAGAAACAGTTTCGCGCCAGGCCGCGCGACACGCCACATTTCGCGCAGCGCGCTGCGCACTCCGGGAACATGCTCGATGGTCTCGCAGGAAACGACCATATCGAAAGATTCGGAAGCGAACGGCAGAGACTCAGCGTCGCCCTGAATCAATGCGGCCTGCGCGCTGCCATTCAGTGCACCAATTTTTGCTTGACCCACCGCGAGTGCTGCCATCGAGAAATCACAACCGATGACGTGAGCGCCAGCTCGCCCAAGCTCCCGCACGAAACCACCGCGCCCGCAGGCAACTTCGAGCACCCGCAAACCCTGCACCGCACCGATTTTTTCGCGAACCAGCTGATACCATGGGCTGTCCGCGTCTTCATGGTCAGGCTCTGAATCAAAGATGCGCTGGTGCCAGGTATCGTAATCGGCGCGCAAACTCAAATCTTGGACTCCTCGGAAGTCCTCACGGCAGTGATGCGAGGCACCGGCAAAGCTTCTTTTCGTGCACCCCGATACCAGGTTTGCTTACCGAGCCATTGCCGGCCAGCGTAAAACCGGCGTGGTGGTAGCAGAAGCGCGGGAATCATACTGAGCGCCCGAAAAAAAGCTTGCGATTTCGAAGCGTCAGCATGCAGTATTTTAAATAACTTGATTTCCGCCCGCACCGTTTGCCAGGGCGCCCCACCATCGAGCATCAGGCGAAACTGATCAGCTTCTGCCTGAACAATTTCAACCACGCAATCCACAATCTCGCTGGCCAAGCCTTGGGTCCGCAATGCTTTTTGCAATGAAGAAGCGAGCGCGGCCATCACTTGCTGCTTGCGACGTAATCCGGCTTTTCCACTTCCGGCGCTGACGTAAAGATTGCTTCCATGAATCACGTAACAGGTGAGCGCTTCCTGAAGAATTACAACCTCGCTCATCGCCGCGGCCAGGGTGAAAAGATATTCGTCGGCCTCGAACACCAGGGCTTCAGGAACCGGCAAAATGCTCCGAGCTATTTCGGCGCGGATGGTCATCCGGCTCGTCCCCAGGAAGCTCTTTCTTAACCGAAAGAGCCGCGCGGAGTGGAGTGATTGGATGCGAAACTGTTCGTCCTTCGCGGGCGCAGAAATGCGCTCTTGATCGTCCGGCAAATGCTCCTTGATGGCGTGACCAACAAAGCCGACGGCCGGATTCTTCGCGAGCACGTCAGCGACGCGCGAAAGTTTTCCCGGCAACCAGTAATCGTCGCCATCCAGAAAGGCAATGATCTGGCCCCGGCATTCGGGAATGCCGATGTTGAATGCGGAGGCCTGGCCACCATTCTCTTTGCGGATATACCGTAGGTTCGGTTCGAATTTCTTGACAATTTGTGGAGTGCCGTCGGTTGATCCGTCGTCCACCACAATAATTTCTCTATCTGCTACGGGAAAGTCCTGTTCCAGGACACTGTTGATCGCTTTTTCGATGAAGCGTTCGTGATTATAAGTATCAATCAAAACGCTGATGGACGGCATGGCCAAGGAATTTCGCCTCAAGGTCCAAATGCGGCGTCTCCATAAGGACGCCGTTCTAATTCACGATACAAGTGTACGATACTTCATTGCGTGGCCGAGGTCGGGTCTTGGTCAAAAGCGCCTGAATTTTTGGGCGTCCGACGAAAATGAACGTCATGATGCCATCAACTGGGTTTCGTCGACGACTGCCAAGGCGCTGATCACTAAAGGATGTGCCGGATAGCGCGATGCCCATGGGATGGACGAAAGTTGCCGATAAGAATTATTACGTTCTGCGTCTCTGTAGACCATTCCTCGACGAAGTGATCGCTAAGACGGAATGGCGATTGCATAGTGGCTCCTACTTTCAGGAAGTCTTAGTCGACTCGGTAGATGCGCTGTCCCGTCGATTGGAAAACCAACTCGACATTAGAGGGCGGGCGCTCGATTTGAAATCCAGACACCGGGGAGACTACGTCTACAACATGAGTTGAAGTGCCGACCACCGTGGTTGCCGTGAGCCGCTGAAGCCTGCCGGAGCGAGTTGAGACATAGTTCCATCCCGCCACGGAAAAAATGGCCGCGACGACGTATGCATGTATTAAAAAACGCGATTCCTGTTGCAAAAACCACATGCACGTGACTAACAATGCAAAACAATGCCAGACTCCTGGCAAATGTATTTTCGCGCATCGCAATAATTCCAAACGGCGCTAAGCCGAGCAGGCATAGGCCGATTCCGCCGGCTCCGTGGAAATTTGCAGTGTGATACGTCAAGTTGAAAGGGAGCTTTAGAAAGTCGAGCCAGTCATGGCCCAATCCAGCGCCTCGCCGGTAAATATAGTTGTGGAATTGTTCAATCGCTTGAGGTGCAAAATACTTAGGCGAGCAAAACGGCGCATAACCAGAAGGCGGCGGATAGATGGGGCAGCCCAGGAGGATCCAATTGCGAAGATAGAAAGGGGACGCTACCGCAGCGGCGATTGCCAATCCTACACAAAGATTTCTGATTCCGATGGTGCGGTTCAATTCACCGCGATTGACGACGACAAATGCGCAGCAGACGGCCAGCGCGGGCACCGCAAACAGCCCGGTGTATTTCGTACCCAAGGCCTAGCCGCAGAAAACTCCGAAGAGCGCCCACTCCCTGATGCGTTCTGCGTCAAAGCCGATGCGCGCGGCGGCGAGTACAAACGCGGCAAATAGTCCGTCCACGAAACAATTGTGCGAACCCGCGTAAACGGCCGGCATGGTGGCCACAATGGCGGCGACCCACCATGCTTGGGTCGCTCACTGGTCCCATCCGCATGGCGAGACCGGCAGATATCAACAGCAATAGTCCGAGTGTGAGCCAGCTGGAAAAATCGGGCGCTCGACTTCCTCCTACTGCCAGCAAGGCAGCGAAAAGCGTTTCAGGAATTTGAGGAAACGCAGTGGTGGAGTTGTCCAGAACCGCCCGGATGACGCCTTCCCGCAACCACACCGTAGGTCCCAAGAGATGATAAGCAACCGCTTCCACATTCCAGTCCCCAGTGATCTCCGCGGTTCCGGCGACAGCGGTGAGCACCAACACGAGGAGCACAATGAGACGCGGGATGAACGCGTCCCGCGGAATCATCCGCAAAGCAAGACTCAGATTTCTCCCAGCTCTCCAAAGCGGCCGCACCGACAAAAGCACCGCGGCACCTAACGCCGCGAAAATTGGCGTGCGGCTGAAAGAAATCTGGCCAATGAGAAAAAGAGCCAACGAAAATATTCCCAGGCCGCCTAACAGAGAAATTCCAACTCGTTCTATTCGATTGCATGTGGCTGGAAGAAAATTTGCGATCCATGTTCCGCAGCCGAAGCCCGCAAGAGCCAGCATCACAACGCCGAATAAAGCTCTAAGCGCTAGCCACAACATTGGCTAACGAGAGGTCCATCTGTGTAACCAGCTCCGGACCGTACCGGAGTCGAGTACGCGCACGACAAACAAAAACAAATAAAACCGCGGTCATCCACAGCTGAATAATAATTGGGAAAAATCTTCTGACTGAAAGCGTTGCTTTGAATGACGCCGCTGCTTCGTTCGATGAGCCGGCCGATTTCACGGTACGAGTGTACGACACTTCATCTTGCGTGACTGAGGTGGAGGTTGCGCGATAGAAAGCCTACCTTAATTTATTCTTGCGCGGACCACCAACCGGGTCAGCGCCGGTTCTTCCGCAGCGCCGCATCCAGGACCGGCTGGCGCAGGCCGAACAGTTTTCTTACCGGCCGCGTGGCGTTGAGAATGGCGAACCAAACGGGGATGCAATTTGGGCGAAGATAACGCCAGTACGGAGCCCAGAGCCGTCCCGGGTTCGCGGCTTCGCCGCGTTCGCGCAAAATGTGAGTGGCGTCGTCGATGGTAAACAAGTGCCACCGTCCGCCGGCCAGCCGATAATTTTCTGCCGCTTGCGCATCAGTCCAAACGCCACGCGCTCCCGCGGGATGGTAACCATAATTATGATTTTGGTGAATGGCGGTCACTTGGTCAGAAGCATCCACGACAGCCGCGCCCTGCTGGCGCGCTTTCCAAACCAGCCAGTGATCCCACCAGATGCGCCCTATCACAAGTGGCGGAACAGACGCGTAAAAGCCGCGGCGAAACACAAAATAATCGACCGAATGACCCGGCTGCTGAACCCCTTGTTCCTTCGCGAGAGCCTTAGTAGAATGCGGCCAATTCGGTACATCGAAATCAATTGCCTCGGTGATGTCCGTATCCCAGCGGCGCCCTACCATCAAAAATTGTGCGTGCGCATCCCCTACGCGTTTTAGAGCCACGCAAAATTCCGGGAAAAGAATAATGTCGCAATTGCAATAGCAAACAAAATTGTGCCTGGCCAATTCCTGAGCCCGACGGAAAATATAATCAAGTCGTTTGGTGCCAAAACTGTTCCGTTCTACAAAAGGTTCGTGACGAAAGCCAAGTTCGCGTGCAATCTCCGCGCCGCCGGCGTCGTCGCCAAATAGAATAATTTCGATATCCGGGTGCAGCAGCTTCCAGCTTTTCAGTGCATTTCGCTGAATGACGCCGCTGTGTCCTTCGAAGGGTTTCGCGGTTGTAAATAACGTGAGCATCGAATCGGTCTATTAGTGCGCGGAGGCCTGTTTCTGCCGGGCTTGTTCCTTGGCGACCAACTCTTCCAGTATGCCATCAAGTTTGTGCGTCAGCCGCCAGTTAGGGTAATGGGTTCTGAATTTACCGAGGTTAGAGATGTAACAGATGTGATCGCCTCGCCGGGCTTTCTCCGTGTAGTGCCAGTCCAGCTTGCGAGCTGCTAATTTCTCAATCCTTGCAATCGCTTCCAGCATCGAGACACTGTTTTCGCGGCCGCCGCCCATATTGTAAACTTCGCCCGGACGCGGATTCGCGGCAAACTCCTCGATGGCGCGAATCACGTCGTGGCTGTGAATATTGTCGCGAACCTGCTTTCCTTTGTAACCAAAAACAAAATACTTTTTCCCCGTAACAGTGGTTTTGACCAGGTAAGAGAGAAAGCCATGCAGCTCCACTCCAGAATGCGACGGACCGGTAAGGCATCCGCCCCTGAAGATCCCAACATTTAATCCGAAATAGCGGCCATATTCCTGCGCTGCCAAATCCGCGGCTGCTTTGGAAGCCCCGAATAAGGAGTGAAGGGTACGGTCAATGCGGCATGTTTCATCCACGCCATCGAAGTCTTCTGGCCTGGCATACTCATAGCGCGTTTCCTGTTCTGTTAAAGGAATTTCGTTGGGAGCATCGCCGTAAACTTTATTCGTGCTCAGAAATACAAAAACAGCTTTCGGAGCATGCTGCCGGGTGGCTTCCAGGAGATTCATAGTCCCCAGAGCATTCACCTCGAAATCCAGTAGCGGAATTTCGCTGGCCTTGTCGTGAGAGGGTTGTGCCGCGCAATGGATAATCAAGTCGAATTTGTGTTGCCGGAATAGGCTGTCGATTCCGGAGCGGTCGCGGATATCCAGGGGCGAGTGAGAGAAATGCCTTGCGGCTTTCTTTATGCGTTCGAGATTCCAGAGAGTATCACCGGCCGGACCGAAAAACTCGCGCCGCATATTGTTATCAACGCCGATTACATCATGACCTTGACGGTCGAAATGTTCCACCGCTTCCGAACCTATCAGGCCGCTGCTGCCGGTAACAAGAATGATCATCTTCGAAGAGTTTTAGTCCGCCACGAGGTTCCGCGAATGACCCACTTGTTCTCCTGATCCACGATCACCGGCGGCCAATCCTGCACGGCCAGATGGTAGAGGCTTTTCACGGCTATGCGTTGCCAGATACCGCGAACCTTTGGGATATTCTTGACGGCGCTCGACACGCGGCGAAATGCTTTGACCGCGGCAGCCCGAGGAATCGATTTTAACTCGCTCTCAATTATATTGTCGCATCTTTGATTATAGCGCTCCATGTTCGACGAACTGATGGCGTCGGAATGGAAACGGTATCCTCCAATGAGAGCGTCGACGGAGTACAGCCGCGCGTGTCGAAAGAATCGCACCCACAGATCAAAATCGCCGACGTCTCGGTAAGAGGCGTTCAGTTCACCACCGGCCTTCTCCCATAAACCCCTGCGCCAAAACGTTGATTCCTGCTGGATATATTTGTTGGCCCCCGCCAGGAAACGGTAGCGCGACCAACTCGGGAGCTCACGAATGTCCACGGTCATGCCGTGGGGATTTAGACGCGTGGGCCTGCCCGTCAGCCAATCCACCGAAGGCAAGGACGCGAAAACGCTGCCAACCACCAACAGCCCGCTGGTGTGCAGAACATCGCTGGCATTAACCCACCCCATAATCGTTCCCGTGGACCTCGAGAACCCGGTGTTAAGAGCGTCATACACGCCCTTGTCCCGGCGGCTTATCCACCAGGAAATGTGTTTTTCATATTTTCGGATGATGTCGACAGTCCCGTCCGAGGAGCCACCGTCCACCACGATATATTCGAGATTCGGATACCCCTGATAAACGATGGAGCGGATAGTCTCCTCAATGTAGCGAATTCCGTTGTATACCGGCGTGACCAGCGTGATGCGCGGCCATCGCGTAGGTGTTGCCTCTGACGGAGATGCGAAACGAATTCCGCAGGGGACAGACTCGACATTTCGGTACGGTAATTTGTCGGGCTACATTTTTTTCGCCCCTATAAAGCCTGCGGCCTTCCGATTTTCGCGTTAGTCGTGCGGACACGGACCATGGACTTGAGAACCTCGACGCCGCGTTGTCGGCGAGATGCGCCTCGTGACCTATGTTGACCACTCACACGAGCTAGGGTTTTACGCTCCACCAGATTGCGAAACTCTCTTTCTCGCTCTCTGGGTAAAGCCACCAGATTGGCGTCGTAGTGTTCCAGGTCGTCGGCTGTTGGATGCAAAGAACCATCCACAGTGAGTTCGAACCAGCGGTAACCGGCACGGGTGAGATATTCAACGATAGCTCTCGATGGATACCCCCATGGCTGCGTGCGAATATCCTAAACCTCAACGAGAATCGCCGGGCGGGTGACTCCGCGTAACAATCGCGCGGTACCTTTCAAAGCGGACAGCTCGGCGCCTTCCACGTCCAGCTTGATGAAGTCGACCCGCAAAATACCCAATTCCAGCAGCACGTCGTCCACTGGGAAGACCTGCACCGGGATCTTGAAGGTGGATTCAAATACCACCGGCGCGCGTAAACTGTTGCCCCAATTGCAAGAACCGTTCACCACGTATAAATCGGCCGAGCCGCTTTGGCTTCCCACGGTATGAGGTTCAGTACGTACGTTGGAGCACCCATTGACGCGCACGTGCTTGGCAAGCCGGCGGCATTCTCGAGGTGAAGCCTCGAAGGCAATCACTTGGCCCTGGCGTCCGACGCATTTCGAACACAACAAGGTGTACAAGCCGTGGTGCGCCCCGATGTCCAGGACGGTCATTTCACGACGCAGAAGCCGTTCGACAAAACGTAGTTCGGCCCGTTCGAAATTTTCCTCCACCAGCTTGTGATCCAGCTCGCCGTCTCGGGCAAGCCACCAGGCCCCGAAGGGTAATCGCCAGGGGATCGGAATTCCGGGAAGGATTCTGCGGGCATGATAGGCGAGAGAAAGATATTTTTTCGCGGCCGGAAGCGCCAGAAATCGTGAAATACGCTGCGGAATCGTTCCCGGAAATGCCGACACTTTCGTCCAGGGGTCTTGCTGCGATAGGAATCGCTGAACCGAGCAGAACGGTGCGCTTGCGACGGTGTTCAAAGGTCTCGCGGAAATCATCGTGCTTCGGGAGAGGAGCCAGGCGATACACAAATCCGAAGCCTGCGCGATAGAGCATCTTTATCAGGCTGTCTTCGTTCGGGTAACAGGCTACGTCCGTAAGCCCCTGGTCCGTCTCTGAAGGCTCTTCCCGCAAAAGCATGGAAGGTTTGTCGTCGGGCACGCACATGCTCTCTAGCAGCAAACACTTTTCCGTCAGGGCGCGAAGATGCCATTTCCCCAACGATAGGACCGTATGGTCTTCAAGATCAGCCTGTGCAAAAGCGATATGAGGAAATCGCTTTCGTGCCTCAGCCACGTTTTCAGCGCGGCCGTCAAATCCACGAACACTCAGCCCGCAGTCTGTGAGAGTTTGCGAGAAGAAACCGACTCCAGCGCCGGCGTCGAGCGCAGTCTTCAGTCCGAGGGCCGGGTTGAGGCGACGCAGTACCTTGCGAATGGCCTCTTCGCGCGCGCATATCAATCTCTGATAGTGATGTTGATCAAAGGGCGATGATTTGACTGCGAGTTGTCCGGGACCTGGAGCGTGGGGATGCCGAATAGAAACAGGAGAGACGCCGGGGCTAGGCATCGTTTTGACCTCAATAAGACGGAGTAGCTAATCTGGAGGGGGCGCGTTACAGATGGGCTAACGTCACTATTATCAATTAGTTAACTACATATTAAATAATCTCGGCGGATAGTCGCGGGTGTGCTTACTTGGGAATATTTTAAGCCGTACTCAGGAGGTCCATACTGCACGGCTGGTGGTGAACCATTCTATGGTTTTTTTCAGCCCATCACGCAGCGAAGTTTTTGCGCGCCACCCAAATTCCTGCGCAGCTCTCGAAGTATCCAGCGAGCGCCGCGGCTGGCCATCCGGCTTACTGTGATCCCATCGCACCAAAGCTGTGGTGCCTACCATGGTGCGGATCATCTCCAGCAAATCGTGCACGCTGATTTCTTCACCCGAGCCCAAATTGACGAGATCAGGTTTCGAATATTTTTCAGCGGCCAGCACGATGGCCTCCGCGGCATCTTCTACATACAAGAATTCGCGTGTAGCGTTTCCTGTTCCCCAAGCCACGATTTCGGGAGTATCGATTTGTTTTGCTTCGATGCATTTGCGAATCAAAGCGGGAATGACGTGCGAGCTTTCCAGATCGAAGTTGTCACGCGGCCCATACAAATTTACGGGAGTCAGATAAATGCCGTTGAAGCCATATTGCTCCCGGTACGCTTGCAACTGCACCAGGAGCATCTTTTTAGCCAAACCGTACGGCGCGTTGGTCTCTTCCGGATATCCATTCCAGAAGTCCTTTTCGCGAAATGGCACGGGAGTAAATTTGGGATAAGAGCAGATTGTTCCCGCGCACACGAACTTCTCGATCCCGGCAATGCGCGCGGCTTCGATGACGTTTAATCCCATGATCGCGTTGTCGTGAAAAAAGCGCCCGGGGTTTTGTCGATTGGCGCCAATGCCCCCAACCAACGCAGCCAGATGAATCACAATGTCGGGACGCGCGTCGGTATAGAGCCGCAGGGCTTCGGTCTGGATCCGTAAATCGTGCTTCTCGCTGCGCGGAACCACCACTTCTTTGGCGCCGCCCGCGCGCAGCTTATCCACCACGAACGAACCCAGAAAGCCGTGGCCGCCTGTGACCACAACGCGACGAGTTTCCCAAAAACCCATTGGCCCTCAATTGCCGGTAATTTGAAAATGATTGGAACGGGATTTTTAGTGTGACGCCTGTCCCTCAACCGCTTGTGCCACACGAGTCACGGAATTGTGCCAGCGGTTCCACGACCCGATCTTTTCTTCAAGAATGGCTTTGCCGCGACCCGGCGATTTTAAGCCCAAAGCTTCGACGTCGGCATCCACCATAATGGCCACCAGGTCATGGAATTTAATGCGCGCCTCCCAACCCAGCGCAGCGCGGCATTTCGTGGTGTCGGCAATCAGAGTATCGACTTCCAACGGACGAAAGTAGCGGTCGGAAATTTTCACGTGCTTTTGCCACTCCAGTCTCGCGTAGGAGAAAGCCTCTTCCACAAATTCCTTCACCGAATGCGCTTCACCGGTGCCAATCACAAAGTCGTCCGGGGTGTCCTGCTGCACCACCTGCCACATCGCTTCCACGTATTCCGGCGCATAACCCCAGTCGCGGCGCGATTCCAGATTGCCGAGATACAGAGTATTTTCTTTGCCGGCCAGAATATTGGCGACCCCGCGGGTAATTTTCCGTGTAACGAAAGTTTCGCCGCGGCGAGGACTCTCGTGATTGAACAGGATGCCATTGGCGGCGTGCATGCCGTAGCCTTCGCGATAAATTTTGGTCATCCAGTATGCGTAAACCTTCGCCGCGGCGTAGGGGCTGCGCGGTTGAAACACGGTGTTCTCATTTTGCGGAGCGGGCGCCGAGCCAAACATTTCGGAACTGGAGGCCTGATAGAAACGCGTCTTGCATCCGCTGCGGCGCACTGCTTCGAGCAGCCGCATAGTGCCGAGGCCGGTGATATCGCCGGTGTATTCAGGAACATCGAAGCTAACGCGCACGTGGCTTTGTGCCGCAAGATGATAAAGCTCGTCCGGAGCCAGACTATAAATCAGGCTCAAAATCCATTCGGTGCTGGACAAATCCCCGTGATGCAAAAACAAGCGCGCGGCAGGATCGTTCGGATCTTGATAGATGTGATCAATACGCTGGGTATTGAAGGTGCTGGAACGGCGAATGATGCCGTGCACTTCGTAGCCTTTTGACAGCAACAACTCCGCGAGGTAGGAGCCGTCCTGACCGGTAATGCCGGTGATTAAGGCGCGCTTCATAATCTCAAGGTCTCCCGTAGGTCAGCAGCGTAGTGCCGTCAGCTTGCATAGCCGCACAATTGTAGCCTGCGCTTCCGCGATTGTCGTGTGCCCACGAAAAATTCGTCGCGTCCTACTCTGGATTAGGACCGGGCCACGGCCATGAAGTGGGCACGGGCGCCTTGTATTGAAGGTTCGCGCTCGATCACCGCCAGAAACTCCATTGGGCACTGTCGCTGAACCGGGTTATGCCAAACCTCGGGGAACAGCGCCGCACTCCACGCAGGACCTTCGACGGCAAGAATCTCAACATCACCAAACCCGGCATCGTGAACTTCGGCAGCCAACTCCTCAGGACGGTGAAAGTAAGCGGTCGTGAAGTATGCTGGGTGGTTCATCGCATTCAAATGCTGGCCGGAGGCGAGATCTCCCGCCACGATTTTGCGAAACTCCTCGTCTCCAAAGAAACCGCTCGAAAGCCCGTCGATCAAAGGTGATTGATCTGAGTGTGACACCCGACCTGGCTACGTAAGATCTCGCTTGCTCTAAATGCAGCTCCACGGGATCGATCAGATGCACCTGGTATCCTTGCTTGGCAAGCGGAAACGCATGGATCCCGGCGCCGCCTACGTCGAAAATTTCTGCCGGTGCCCGCGGAAGATTCTGAGCCAGAATCGCTTGTGTGCGAAGTTGCTCGAGTTCGCCTCGCGCGCCCGATAACCGCTCCGACTCCTGGCCTCGCAGGTAATGCTCCTCGATTTCTTTCGGTATAAGGCTCATCCGTATCTCTTTGTGCGAACCCCTCGCGCCCCCACACCTTCAAGTCCGGACGCTATCGTTGGGTTCCTGTCCAAATCGAATCGGGGCACCACCGAAAAAGTGCTGGGGAAAAATTTCTATACTGGGCGGCGAATGTTTAATTTTCTCATGCGCGCCTGGAGCGTTGTGCGTTTCATGTCCAGTAGAGTGGCAGCCCCTTTCGGACCGCCGATGCGCCATTGAGTTTGCTGCAGTGCCCGCAGGATATGCTCGCGTTCTGCTTGCTCCAGTGTGGATATTGAAGCCGGAACCTCGAGGTTGTTGTCGGCGCCCGGAGAAGCAACTGCGCGATGAGTCGAACGCGCTTCTGAAGTCAGCCCCGGCTCGGTTAACAACTCGGGAACCGGGACACGCAGTTCTTTCCCCGGCGATAGCAACACGGCGCGCTCAACAAAATTCTCCAGCTCGCGTACATTGCCCGGCCAGGAATAATTTGCCAGCGCATTCATGGCTTCCGCAGGCACATACTCCACCACCTTATTCAGTCTGCGGCTGAATTTTTGAACGAAATAGCGCACCAGCAGCGGCACATCTTCGCGCCGTTCCCTTAAAGCCGGTATCTGGATAGGGAAAACATTCAAGCGATAGTAAAGATCGCTTCGAAAAGTGCGGTCGGCAACTTGTTTCGCCAAATCCTGATTCGTGGCAGCCACTACACGCACATCCACTTTTATCGTGCGGTTGCTCCCCAGCCGCTCGAATTCGTGTTCCTGCAGAACGCGCAGCAGCTTGGGCTGCAGCTCCATCGGCAGGTCGCCCACTTCATCGAGAAACAACGTGCCGTGATCGGCCAACTCAAAGCGCCCGATTTTCTGATTCAGCGCCCCGGTAAACGCGCCGCGCTCATGACCAAACAGCTCGGACTCCAACAGGCCGCTGGGAATGGCCGCGCAATTAATTTTGACAAAAGTGCGCTCGCGGCGTGGGCTGAGGTTGTGTATGGCGCGCGCGATCAACTCCTTGCCGGTGCCGGTTTCGCCCAAGATGAGCGCGGCGGTATCGGTGGGAGCCACCACTTCCACCTGCGCGAGCGCGCGCTTCAGCGAGGGAGCATCGCCAACAATTTCCTCAAAATTAAATTCGCTGCGAATTTCCTCTTCCAGATACAGCTTTTCCTCCGCCAGCTTATCCTTTAAAGCGTCAATCTCCTTGAACGCCAGCGCATTTTCTACCGCGATGGCAATTTGTGCGCCCACTTGTTGCAGCAACGAAATTTCGCGCTCCGGAAAAGCTTCCAGGCGGCGGCTGGCCACGTTCAGCGTGCCAAATGTGCGGCCCTGGGTGACCAGCGGTATGCAGCAAATCGTTTGTATACCTTCTTCGCGAAGGACTTTGATCACTTCGTTGGGATAACGATCCAGCTCAGCGCCACGCACGCACACAGACTTTCCGGTGGCGATGGCATCGCCGGACGGGGACATATCGCGCACGATGGTGACTTCCGGCTTGATCAGTTCCTGGCGGCCGGGAAAATCGAGCGCATAAATCTTTAGCAAGCCGGTGAAGGGATCCAGAAGCGCAAGGCTGGTGTAATCGTGATGGATCACACGTTCCAGGGTAGAAACGATGCCGCGAAAAAGTTCCGGCAACTCCCGCGTGCTGACCAGCACGTTGTTTACTTCCAGCAGCACCCGCAGGCGGTCGCGTTCCTCGGCCAACTGCGCTTGATAAGCTTGAGAACTTTCCAGGTTCAATGCGTTGTCGACCGCCACAGCGACCTGGCTGGCCACGCGCTGCATGAACGCCAATTCCGTATCGGTTATTTTCTGCGGCAGCAGCGTTCCGAATCCCATCGCTCCCAGTCGCCGCTGCGCGGTGGTCAACGGAACCATGGCGATGGAATGTACCCCCGCCTCGCGCAACTGCTGCAGGAATACCGGGTAGCGGGTGTCTTCGTCGCTCACTACGAATGGTTGCTGCGACTGCCACACCCATCCGGCAGGATGCCCTTCGATGGGCATTTCCTTACCGGCCACTTTGTCGGTGGGAATGCGCGTTTCCAGAATGTGCAGCCGCATGACATTGCGGACAGGGTCGTGCAACACCAGCGTCAGGAAGTCGAACTCTACCACCCAGTGAAGCCGCTCGGAGAGCTCGTGAAAAAGCCCGGGCAAATCGCGCTGCTGCGCGATGGCTTCGCTCACTTCCAGCAGCGCCTCCAACTGGCGCCGCGAGTGGTCCAGAGGCTGTATTTGCGCAATTTCCGGGGGCGAAACAGCAGGGTCCGCCATAACAGGCAGGATAGCATCCGGTTGCTAGTGCCTCAACCGCCCGCATGCTTAAAGCTAGGACTGCTGCGCGATTCTCGTATACTCGAATAAAGTGCGAGTGCGCGTCGGAATTCAAGCGCGATATCCGCGGACGGCATTCATAAGCTCAACAAGGTGAGGCTGGCAGGAATGAGTTCAGCGCTACAGGTAATGAAATTTGGCGGCACATCGGTTGGTGATGCGACGTGTATTGCACGCACCGCGCAAATCATTGCCGCCGCGGCCCGGCGGAATCAGTGCGTCGTCGTAGTGTCCGCGATGAGCGGCGTTACCAATCGCCTCATCGAAGCGGCTCGAAAAGCCGCCACCGGTGATTCCAGCGAAGGCGGCAATCTCACCAATGTTTTGCGCAGCCAACACGCAGCTGCGCTGGAGACGTTGATCCCGGAAGCCGAAACACGCCACCGCGTAATGCAGAAACTCGATGGCGTCTTGGCCGAAGCCAAACGCCTGTGCGACGGCACCGCCCTGCTGCGCGAATTGACACCGCGCACGCTCGACGAAATTTCCAGCCTGGGCGAGCGCTTGTCCGCGCCGATCGTAGCCTCCGCGGTAGTTACGCTCGGTTTGCACTCCGAATCCGTAGATGCCACCGAACTGATCGTTACAGACGCTTTTCACGGCGGGGCTGAGCCGGTCATGGAGCTGACGCGCCACAAAGCTCAAGGGCGACTGCGTCCTCTGCTGACGCAGGGCGTCGTGCCGGTTGTGACTGGCTTTATTGGCGCCACGACTGATGGCAAGCTGACCACCCTGGGACGCGGCGGATCAGACTACTCCGCCACAATTCTCGGCGCGGCCATGGATGCCAGCGAAGTGGTGATCTGGACGGACGTGGACGGTGTGCTGACTGCGGATCCCAGGCTGGTACCCGAGGCGCGCACGATTCCGGCTATCTCTTACCGCGAAGCTGCCGAACTAGCCTATTTCGGCGCGAAAGTTCTCCACCCCAAAACTCTCAATCCCGTAATGGAGGCCGGCATCACTGTCTGGATTCGCAATAGTTTCGCTCCCGATAAGCCTGGAACAAAAATTACCCCCGAAGGACGTAGCATCGGCGGTGGCGTGAAAGCCTTGACGGCTATTCGCGATGTCACGTTAATCGCCGTAGGCGGACCGGGTATCGTTGGATTGCCGGACGTGGTAGGGCGCACCTTCTCGACCACCGCGGACTTGCGTGCCAACGTACTCCTGATTTCACAGTCGTCTTCGCAGAACGAAATTTGCTTTATCGTGTCGGCCAACGATGCAGCGCGTACGGTGCAGGCCTTGCGTAAGGAATTTGCGCATGACCTTGCGCATCACAAGGTCGAGCACGTCACGGTGGTCAATAACATCGCCATCGTGGCCGTCGTGGGAGAAAACATGCGCGGAACGCCAGGCATCGCGGGCCGCACCTTCGCCGCCATGGGGCGGGAAAACGTCAACCTTATCGCCATCGCGCAGGGTTCCTCAGAAAGCATCATCTCCTTCGTGGTGGAGGACCAAGCGGTCAAGAAGGCTTTGATCGCTACGCATAAGGAATTCAGCCTGGACGTCGTGACGCCCGACTAAGACTAAAGTGGTGCAGGGAATACCGTATATCTAATTTACAACTGGTTGTCTTAAACTCTCGTCCAACAAAAAGGAACTAGGTGTCATCTAACAGGATTATGATGACGTTCTGCTATTCTTTTGAGTGGACTCGACACCCACTTCACCAACCAAACTCATGCCTACCGTCCTGATTGTCGATGATTCTGATAGTGTGCGCATCGCGGTTCGCGCCTTGTTTGAAGCGGAACCGGGATTCAGCGTGGTGGGCGAAGCCGTAAACGGGATGGACGCCATCAACAAGGCCGATGAATTGGCGCCCGACCTGATCGTTTTGGATTTGTCCATGCCCATCATGAACGGGCTCGAAGCAGCTGAAACGCTGAAATTGAATTCCCCGTCGACGCCGATTTACATTCTGACCGCGCATGGCGGCCCCGAGGTGGATCGCGCCGCACGCGCTGCTGGAGTGGATGCGGTGTTCTCCAAAGCGGGCGAAGATATGGACAAGATGATCGCCACCGCGCGAACAACTTTCGCCAAACAAAAGCCTAGAAAGCGCTTCGCCCAACAAAAATAGAGTCCTACCTCCGGCAATTGCCCACGCCTTTCTACAGGAATTTCGTCCTCGTTTTAAGCATTGCTCCTTATCGACTGTTCCAGTACTCGGTGCTAAAACTGTCAATCGCACCGCATGGACCATCGCGTGCCTTTGAAATTTAGAGTGAGGTGAGCTAAATGCTAGCGATTATCGCCGGAGTTCTCTTGGTACTGTGGTTGTTGGGCTTTACTGCGTTTCACGTCACCAGCGGACTCATTCACATCCTGCTGGTCCTTGCAGTAATTTCGATCCTGTTCCACTTCTTCCGCGGCAGAGCCGCCGTATAGTTTTGGCCGTACCATGCGGCTTTTTAGGGCGGGCTCCTAAAAAGGGGCCGCCCCATTTTTTTGTGTTGTTTGAGCTTCCGCTTTAGGTCACTCCATCACGGTACGCGTCATCCCACTTTGTCTACGGTCATCCCAATTTTTTCTAGAACTGTTCCGGCTTACTCCCTGTCGGCTTAGCAGTCATCTTGACGCAGCCAGCCGTATTCCGCCCAAGCTCTTGCCACCGCCGCTCATAAATGGTCCGTTTGTCGTGTTAATCTAGTTTCAATTCAGGCCCGTAGCTCAGTTGGTTAGAGCGCGTCCTTGACACGGACGAGGTCTGGGGTTCGAGTCCCCACGGGCCTACCACTTCAAACTTGAAATGAATTTACGTCTCGCTGAACTAAAAAAGAACAGAGGAGGCGTCGGATTCATTCACGTGTGCGATTACGCGTTCCTGAGCGCGGTAAGCATCCTGGATTACATCCTGATGAGTTCTGAACAGGTCATGTGAAGGCAACTTGAGTTGCTCGAGAAACGTTCGATCGCGCTCGCGTGACTAACCTAATTGATTATCATGATAATTAATTTGACTGTCTCGATTGATTTGAGACCTCTGGCCCACAAATCAACCCAGGGGCTTTTGGAGCGAAACCTGAAAGCCTGGGCTCAGCAGCTGTGCCGGGCCTTCGGCGCAGATGACCATATCGTCTTCGCAGCGCAGACCGAATTCGCCGGGGATGTAGATGCCCGGCTCATTGGAAAAAGCCATTCCAGGTTCAAGAACCGTCGTGCTGCCGCGCACCAGGTACGGATGTTCGTGGCCATCCAACCCGATGCCGTGACCCAGGCGATGCGTGAAGTATTTGTATCCGGGTCCGTAGCCTGCGCTGGTGATTACAGAGCGGGCGGCTTCGTCCACCGAGCCTGACAGCTTTTTCGCGCGGGCAGCATCCAGCGCGGTGTCTTGAGCTTTACGAACGATCTCAAATGCGCTTTGAATTTTAGCGGACGGTTTCCCAAACACGGCCGTGCGAGTAATGTCCGACTGGTAGCTGTCCACGGTGCAGCCGCCATCGATGAGCACCACGTCTCCCTCCTTCACTTTTTGCGGCTGTTTGCTGCCATGCGGCAATGCTGCTGCAGCGCCGAGCAAAACCAGCGCCTCGCCGTGCAGATTCATTTTTGCAAATCCTGCATTGACCAGATCGCCGATCGTCTTCTCGGACATTCCTTCCTTCAGATTGGCAAAAACCTCGCGATAGACGTCGCAGGTAGCGCTGCAGGCCAGGCGCATCAGTTCTAGTTCGTGCGCCGATTTTTGCGCGCGGCAGGCGATGGTCACAGGATCGGCGGAGACAGTTTCATACGCGGGCCCCGCTACGCGGAAATGATCATAAAAAGTGAAGGGAAGCGTCTCTTCAATGCCCACGCGGCCCGCGTGCACCCCGCGATCCGAAAGTGCGCCCGCGATAATTTTGCTGGGGCTTTCGTCCTCCTGCCAAACGCGTACTTCCAGCGGATAGCGCAGAGATTCGCGCACGCGTGATTCTTCAAACGCAGGGGAGACCAGAATCGGCTGGCCAGAGCGCGGCACAATCACGGCAAGTAGTCTTTCGCTCAGATGCCAGCGAATCCCTGTGAAATAGTAAAGAGAAGTGCCCGGGCCGATGAACAGCGCGTCGAGTTTCGGATTGAGTTGGCCCATCAGTTCTTGCGCGCTTAGCAGGCGCCCGTGGAATTCGTCCGGCGTGATGGGATGCACGCGGTCACCCAGCGGCCGCAAGGAAGAAAAACTTGTGGCCGCTTGCGTATCGGGTGTCGCTCCCGACGGTACGGCAAGCGTAATCACCGAACCGGCGGCGGTTGAGAGCAGAAAATTGCGTCGAGAGATTTCATGTGGCGCGCGTTTTTCGGTGAAGGCCATAGGGAAAGAAGGATGGTTGTTGACCATGTCCGATGTCAAGAAGCTAGTTCGCGTAACACGAAACAAAAACATCGGCGCATCGGAATTCATCTCGCGTGTAATGGCCACTGCACGGGCTTATGCGATACTTTGCAAATGCCGACTCCGCGCGTGACGATTGATGATGGATTAAAGAAAAAGTGTCCGCGCGTGGCGCTGGGTTGCGTTACTGCGGACGTGGAGTGTGGCGAGACACCGCCAGAACTTTCTGCGGAATTGAAATCAAGCGAGGAAGAAATTTTGCGATTGCCGGAGCCGCGCGCGGTTTTGGAATCTGGGCAAGTTTTGGCCACGCGTGCAACGTACAAAGCGCTGGGAAAAGATCCAGCGCGTTACCGCGGCTCGGCGGAGGCTCTTCTGCGGCGCGTAATCGCCAACAAAGGTTTGCCGCGGATTAACGCGGTGGTCGACGTCATCAATCTTGTTTCCGTGGAAAGCCGGCTTCCTGTTGGGCTCTATGACTTAGCGGCGGTGAGTGGCGATATTCTATTTCGCGTCGGGCACGCGGGTGAGACGTACAAAGGTATCGGGAAGTACGATTTAAATCTGGAGGACCTTGCGCTGTTTGCCGACGCCATTGGCCCGCACGGCAGCGCCACCAGCGATTCGGAACGCACCATGGTTACGGCTTCCAGCAAAAAAATTGTCGCGTTGATTGTTTCCTTTGGCGGCGCCGCGGACCTCCCACGCTGGACGCAACGCATATGTGAATTGCTGAGTCGTTACGCCGCGGCACAGAATTGCGAATCCAGCGTAATTTCCTGACAATTTTGTCCTGCTATTTCGAGACGGATTCCTCGACATTCTGGCTCTGGTCTACGCGCGATTTGAAATAGCCGCGAGCAGCCAACAACTCCGCGTTCATTACCGCAGCGCCAGCCGCTCCGCGAACCAGATTGTGCGAGAGCAGCGTGAATTTCACATCGAGCAGCGGGCATTCGCGCACGCGGCCAACGACAGCGGCCATGCCGCCTCCGGCATCCACATCGCGGCGAGGCTGCGGGCGGTTTTCTTCGTCCAGTACAACGATCGGATGGCGCAACGAGGAAGGCAGCGCCGCCAGTTCCGCATCCACTTCAAAAGTGCGCAGCGCTTCCTGCACTTCACGTAAGGATGCGATCTTTTTTAGGCCGATGCTGACACACTCCAGGTGACCATCCAGCACCGGTACGCGGTTACAATGCGCGGTCAAGCCCACACCGGCATCTACGAAGCGCGACCCATCCCATTTGCCAAGCAACTTTTGCGGCTCGGTTTCCATTTTTTCTTCTTCGCCGCTGATAAACGGAATTACGTTGCCCTGAATGTCCATGGTGGCCACGCCGGGATAACCTGCCCCAGAAACCGCCTGTAGCGTGACGACAAAAACTTTCTCCAGGCCAAACGCATCGGCCAGCGGCTTGAGCACCAACACCAGCCCGGCCGTCGAACAATTGGGATTGGTGACAATGAAACCACGCGCGTAGCCACATTTCTTTTGCTGGATCGGGATGGCATCCAGGTGCGCGGCGTTTACTTCCGGGATAAGCAACGGAACATACGGATCCATGCGGTGATTTTTAGAATTGCTGACCACCGGATAACCAGCGCGCGCAAAATCTTCTTCCGCGCCGCCGGCGACGGAGGAATCCAATGCCGAGAAAACAAAATCACAATCCAGCGTCGGATCCAGACCTTTGACGATCAGATCGCGGGCATTCTCCGGGATCGCTCCATCGAGATGCCAGCGTACCGCTTCCGCATAACGTTTACCGGACGAACGTTCCGACGCGGCGACCTCGCTAAGCTCGAACCACGGATGATTGGAAAGCAGATTGACGATGCGCTGCCCTACCAGGCCCGTAGCACCCAGAACCCCAGCGCGCCACTTTTTCTCAAGGGGTTGCTCGGAATGACCGGGCAAGGCTTTGTCGTCGGCGTTTTGGCTCAATGGCATCCTGCCTTGTGAGTTCTGCTGCGCACTATCGAGGCTCATATCTCGGCTCCTGATTTCGCCGGAGCGTTCTGGATGCGGGGCTAAAGAAAAAACCCACCGCCAGGAGCTTCCGGCGGTGGGTTGGAAACTTTTGCTATTTATCTAGCGGTTTCGCCACTCGCCCGAAGCGCAAACAGTCGGCGTCGTAGTCGACGTCGACGTGACGGTCATGCTTCGCGTAATTCGCTTCGTAGCGATGGACATCATAGCGGGGAGAGAATAGCACGTCCAATAGCGCCTCTTAAAGCGCTTAGTGACGAGCGCGTATTCTAAGATTAATGGTCGTCGCCCACTATGCGACCGGCGCGTTGTCGCAGGTTCGCGCCAAGAGTCATCTAAGTGTAGTGTGCTACCATCCAAAAGTTACGTTGTAGCTGGGAGCCGCGATAGATGTCCGTGACTAAGTCTGGGCAAATGAATGCCTTGCGCAAAATGCGAGCGGGGGCGGGGTTGTCGTTTGAATCCGCGCCGGTGCCCACCATTGGCCCCACTGACGTGCTGGTGCGCGTAACGGCGGCGTCTATTTGCGGTACGGACCTGCATATATATGGATGGGATCGCTGGTCGCAGGGACGCATTAAGCCTCCCATAACCTTGGGACACGAGTTCAGCGGCGTTGTCGAGCGCGTGGGCGAAGAGGTGTCCGCTGTAATAGCGGGCGACAAGGTCAGCGCTGAGATGCATTTGAATTGCGGCCATTGCCATCAGTGCCGCCTGGGCGAAGCGCATATCTGCCAGAACCTGCGTATCATCGGCATTGATCGCGATGGCGCCTTCGCTGAATTCGTAAAAATACCCGCCTCGAACATCTGGAAGCTCGATCCGGCCATTCCAGAACATTACGGAGCGATTCTCGATCCGCTGGGGAACGCCGTGCACACTGTGCTGGCCGGAGAAATAGCGGGCAAAGCGGTGCTGGTTACCGGTTGCGGTCCAATTGGGCTGATGTCCATCGCGGTCGCCAAGGCTTGCGGCAGCTCCACTGTGTTTGCTACCGAGACCAATGCGCAGCGGCGAGCCATGGCCAGGAAAATGGGCGCCGATGTAGTTCTCGACCCCTCCTCCGAAAATGCCGTGATGCAAATCTTGGCGGATACCTCCAACACCGGCGTGGATGTTTTGCTGGAAATGTCCGGCAATCCCACCGCGATCCAGCAAGGATTTGCGGCCTTACGCGCGGGAGGCCGAGCTTCCTTACTTGGCATACCGACGGAGTCGGTTCCACTCGACCTGGTGAACGACGTAATTTTCAAAGGCGCGACGGTGCAAGGAATCTACGGGCGGCGCATGTACGGCACGTGGGTGCAAATGACCGCGCTACTCAAAGCCGGACGGCTGAACCTGGATCCGCTGTTTGGAGAGCGCACCTCGCTGGAAAAATTCGAAGAGGCATTCAAGCTTTTGCGAGGCGGCCTGGCCGGGAAAATTTTAATGTATCCCGATGGAGTGCCGCACTAAAGCTAAAATTCAGCACCATCAAAGCTATGTAACGCAACGAGATAAAGATATAAGGAGTTCTTACCATGTCAGACGCCGCAGCTACCGCCAGCAAACCTTCTCCGCTTCATTACATTTCCGAACAACTCCAAGAGTTGCGCAACAAGGGCACCGCTCCGAGACTCCGCGTACTGGAAGGGGAGCAGAAACCTATTGCCGTTTTTGACGGCAAGGAAGTTATCAATCTGGCTTCCAACAATTATCTGGGATTGACCACCCACAAAGCCTTGCGCAAAGCCTCGCTCGCAGCCACGCGCAAATATGGCGTGGGCGCAGGCGCGGTGCGCACCATCGCGGGCACCATGAAGCTGCACATGGAGCTTGAAGAACAAATCGCGCGATTCAAAAACGTGGAAGCTTGCGTGGTGTTCCAGTCGGGCTTCACCGCCAATGCCGGAACGGTTTCTGCTGTTTTGGGCAAGGAAGATTTAATTATTTCGGATGAGCTGAATCACGCCTCGATTATCGATGGCGCGCGCTTATCAAAAGCCACCATCAAAGTGTTCAAGCATAAAGATGTGCAGGACTGCGAGCGCATCCTGCAAGAAACCAGCAACTGGAACGGCCACAAACTGATCATCACCGACGGCGTTTTTTCCATGGATGGCGATATCGCTCCGCTGCCGGAGCTGTGCACCTTGGCGGAAAAATACAACTGCATCATGATGATTGACGACGCGCATTCCTCGGGTGTGCTAGGGCGCAATGGACGCGGCACGGTGGACCATTTGAATTGTCACGAGCGGGTGCACATTCAAGTGGGCACTTTGAGTAAAGCCATCGGAGCGATGGGCGGGTATGTTTGTGGGTCCCGCGACTTGATCGATTATCTTTACCTGCGCGCGCGGCCATTTCTGTTTTCCACTTCGCATCCGCCGGCCACCGCGGCAGCCTGCCAGGCTGCTTTCACGCTGCTCGATTCGCCGGAAGGAGAGCGCCTGGTCAAAAAATTGTGGGCCAATACGAAATTCTTCAAACGCGAATTGAAAAAACGCGAATTCCAATTCAGCGTCAGTGAGACCCCTATCATTCCCATTCACGTTGGCGAAGCCGCGAAAGCGTTTGAGTTCTCTCGCAAGCTCTTCGACGCTGGCGTGTTCGCTCCGGCGGTCGGCTACCCGACCGTGGCGGAAGGCAAAGCTCGCTTGCGCGCCATTGTCAGCGCCACGCATAAGCGCGAGCAGCTGTTGCGTGCTGCGGATACGCTAGCCGAAGTCGGCAAGACCTTAGGAATTGTTTAATTTTCATTTCGCAACTCACGGGGCCACGCGAAAAATGATGAAGATCTAGTACCACTCTGAAATAGGCGCGCTAAGTTCTTTGTTTGAGAAAAAAATGTCGGCGCGTCGACATTTTCGATAAATCATTCGAACGATTTTACGGCCGCGCGTTCGAATGACTTAGTTTTGCTTGAAAATGGTCCGATTCGAACGCCGTGAATTAACAAATTCCCACACGTTAAAAGCATCCCCAGTAAGATGCAGTTGGACAACGAATTTTGGGCGTACAAATGATTAAGAGTCTTTAAGAGTCTGGCAGTGTTAACTATATTGTCTGTGGCAACTGGTATGCTCATGGCGCAGGCTCCCGGCGCTGATAGTGGACGAAAGACGCCCCAAGTATGCCAACTGATATCCGCGAACCCACCGGACTTCAATCCGTATAAATTTATTCCAAAAGTGGTGGACTTCAAGCGATTGAATCGCTATCCCAAAGTGGAATATGTCGTCGACGAGGACGGGAACGTGAGCGATGTGAAGATCGTCAAAGGGACAGGCTCTCCAAAGGTAGATGCCGGTCTGGTCAAGAGTATCCAGGCGTGGAAATACAAGCCGGAGCCCGGCTGCAGGTTTGACACGTCGGTGGTCGTCATGATTGACATCGGACAAAGCTGACCGGAAATGACCCCGGCTAAAACTTCCAATACGAACCCTCCGACAAGAAGAAATCTTCGCGAAAACCTTCCAATCCTTAACTACATCAAAATAGTGAAGGCTAAAGCTGTGGCCTTCCGGACGAAAGTTTTTAGATTATTGAAGTTGGACTTACGAGGGGCGAAATGTATAGATTGAAATTTATCGCAAACATTATCACCGCGCTGTGTTTCGCAGCGGTCTGCACCATGGACGCAGCTGCGCAATCACAGCCTGATTCTCAGGCGGGAGCGCAGCTTGGAGAGCAATCCGCGCTTGCAGGCAAGCAAGGGCAGGGCGCTAACACACAAAAAACCACAGAAAAATCACCGACCGAAATGACTACATTCGCGGCGGGTACGGTTATCGATGCGGAATTAGCGAGCTCTGTGGATTCAAAAAAGGCTAAACCGGGTGCTCCGGTAAACGCGCGCGCCGCATCCGACCTCAAGACCGCGGATGGCAGAACCATATTGCCCAAGGGCACGAAGATCGTCGGCCACGTGACTCAAGCATCGGCAAAAAGTGCGGGACAGTCGGATTCGTCGCTGGGTTTAGCGTTCGATAAAGCCGTTTTGAAAAACGGTCAGGAGATTTCCTTGAACGCGGGCATTCAGGCCGTTGGAGCTTCACCGTCAAACGCGTATGACAACCAGGCTCCCGGCGGGGCGCCTGCGGGACCAGCGCCTGGTTCGGCCGCCGGTGCCCCTGGCCCCCGTGGCAACGGTGGTATGAACGGCGCCTCTTCGGCACCTCCTCGGACTGCCGACCCCTCCGCTGGCGTAAGTTCGTCGGAGGCTACAAGTGGCAACGCCGGCCCGTGGGACGCCAACACTCATGGCGTAGTTGGCTTGCACAACCTCAGCTTGAATTCGGCAGGCGATGGGCAGGGCTCGGTTATCACCTCGACCGGCAAAAACGTGCATCTTGACAGCGGCACGAGGCTGATTCTAGTTACCGGCGGCGCGGGCTCTCACTAAATTTAGCTTTCTTCACTCTATCCAGCGTGGCCTGCCGTATTTGCACAGGCCCATGTATACTAAAAATCCCAGCAATCTGGTACGCTAGTGGTGTACTGGGGAGGATGCGATGACGAAGCTTTTTGTCATTCTACTCGTCGCTGCCGCTCTTATCGTTCCTCTGGGATTTGCCCAAACCCCGCCGGACACAGCCGCAGACGCCAGAAAATTGAACTCAGTTCCAGATCCGGTTATTGCGCCGTTTTGTGTTGGAACGGCATTCAACGCCATTTTGCTTACGTCCTTGGACGCCAGCCGCAATAAAGCCGGCGACCCGGTCACTGCCGAGACGGCCGAGGCGGTCACCTACGAGCGCTCGGTAATCTTTCCGAAGGGCACAAAAATTCATGGTCACCTGGTGCGTGCGTCTTCCGCGCGTACTGGAAAAGGCTCGGCGTTGTTTGTACGATTCGAAAAAGCCACCTTGAAGAACGGCCAAGAAGTTATGATGAACGCGGGTATACAGGCGCTCGTGGCTGGCCGAGGTTCAATGTCGAACCGTATGCCCGCGACCGACGAACGCGGCCAGGGCTATCCATCGGCAGAAGATTTTGGCCCGAGAGACGGTTCGAATGCCACGGTTGTTCCGGCCAGCACCGAATCGGCATCTCGCGCACAATCCTCGGGAGCCCCTGCTGCGCAGGGTGGCATGACCAAGCAGGGCATGCTGACGCCTGACAGCCAAGGGGCGTTGGGCGGGTCTGATTTGAAAGTGTACACGCCACTGTCGGAGGGTTCGGACGGCACGGTGTTACTGTCAGCGGGAAAGAACGTCCGCCTGGAGGCAGGAACGAAACTGTTGCTGGTGATTCAACCACCGCCCGAGGTTGATCCTAGTCTGCAATAACAAGAAGTACTCAAAATACTCGGCACTACAATTTTGTCCGTGAACAATTAATTTGCATTCAGGCCGGTTCCATCCTGACTAGCCAATTTCGTACTAATTTCTGCACCAACTCTCAACGCCGGCGCTTTGCCTGCTCGCTTCGGAGCGTTTGCTATACTCGCGCAGATGCCTTTAAGAAAGAAAAAATTATTTTTGGTTGATGCCATGGCCCATATCTACCGGGCTTTCTTCGCGCCGATGGTGCGCATGAGCACTAGCGCTGGCGTCCCCACCACTGTTCCGTTTCTCTTCAACAATATTTTGCGGAGAATATTGAAAGATTATCAGCCGGATTATGTCGGCATTGTTTTCGATACCAGCAAGCCCACCTTCCGCGACAAACTTTTCGAAGAATATAAAGCGCACCGGCCCAAAATGCCGGATGAATTGTCCATCCAGTTGCCCTTTGTTAGGCGTCTGTGCGAAGCCATGCGTTTGCCCATCCTGGAATGGGACGGCTTCGAAGCTGACGACGTCCTGGGCGCGCTGGCAAAACAAGCCACCAAAGCAAACGTGGACGTGGTGCTGGTCACTAACGATAAAGACATGCTGCAACTGGTTCACGATGGCGTAAAAGTTTTGCGTACCGGCAGCGGCGCCGCGAAAAGTGACGTACTGGTAGACGAGAAAAAAGTCGAAGAGATCCTCGGCGTGCCTCCCAACAAAGTTACCGACGTGATGGCCTTGATGGGCGACAGCATCGACAACATTCCGGGCGCGCGCGACCCCAATGAAAAGCCTGCCCCCGGAGAGCGCCGCAAGCCGGGCATCGGAGAAGTGGGCGCGCGCGAAATAATTTTGCAATTTGGCTGCGCGGAAGAGGCGCTGCGCCGGGCCGCGGAGGTAAAACGATCAAGCTATCGCGAAGCGCTGCAAAAAAATGGTAAGTACGTGCTATTGAGTAAAGAATTGTCGAAGATCGATAGCGATGTGCCCATCACGCTGGATTTGGACAACCTGCAACGGCGGGAGCCAGATCTGCCGTTGTTGGCCGCGCTGTATCGCGAATTGGGATTCAACTCGCTGCTAAAAGAATTGGGATCGGAAACGGTTGCTTCTACCGCGCCTGTCAGCGCAGGACCGGTGCTCAAGACCGACTACGTGCAATTCGCGAATGCCGGCGAATTCCGCGACTATCTGTTACGGCTGCCCCCGGAACGACCGCTCGCAATCTGGTTGAATCTGGAACCCGGCGATCGTGAATCCGAAGGCTTCGGCACGCGCATTGCTTCGATTGAAGTGTCCTCCAAACCTGGCGAGGGGCGAGCTGTATGGATGGATGAAAAAGGCGAAACGCTCACGGCGTTACGGCCGCTGCTGAGCGATCCACAACGCCCGAAAATTGTTCACGATCCGAAACTGTTTCATCTGCTTACCGGCCGAATGGCCAATGTTCTGCATGCCACGCAAATATATTCCTATTTGTTGCGGCCCACGACCGCCAATCACAATTTTATCGACGTGGTCATGCGCCAATTCAACGCCATGATGGGTGGCGGGCCCGGAGAGCGCGCTGATTTTCTGCAGCGGCTAGCTCCAGCATTACAAACGCAAATTGGTCCCGAACAGATCACTAACGTGTACGCAAAAATCGATCTGCCGCTCGCGCCAGTGCTCGCCGATATGGAGCGTACCGGGATTCGCGTCGATCCCAAAGCGCTCGATGCCATGTCTCAGGTGATGGAAACCGAAATACGCCGGCTGGAAAAAGACGTTTGGGAACTTGCCGGTATGGAATTCAATGTCAACTCGCCGACGCAGCTAGCGGAAATTCTTTTCGACAAATTGAATCTGCAGCCATCGCAGCGCCGCGGGCGCATCAAGGGCCGTTCGACGGCGGTGGATATTCTGGAAGAATTATCGGCGAAGCACCCGCTGCCTCGAAAAATTATCGAATACCGCGAAATTGCCAAACTCAAATCAACCTACGTCGATTCATTGCCTAAATTGGTGCACCGCGAAACCGGCAGGCTACATACGAGTTATTCGCAGACCGGCACAGCCACTGGACGCCTTAGCTCTTCCGATCCCAATCTGCAAAATATTCCGATTCGAACCGAATTGGGGCGGCAAATTCGTGCCGCTTTTGTCGCCGACGAAGGCAAGGTATTGCTCTCCGCCGATTACTCGCAAATCGAGCTGCGCATCATGGCGCACTTTTCGCGCGACCCGGTTTTGCTGGAAGCTTTCAACAGCGGCGAAGATATTCACGCACGCACGGCTCAGGAAGTTTTTGGCGTGGGCCAAATGGCGCAGACCGCCGAACACCGCCGTGCCGCCAAAGTAATCAACTTTGGAATTATTTACGGGCTTTCGCCTTTCGGCCTGGCGCAACAACTGAATATCGAAAATCGCGAGGCCGCGCAGTTTATCAATGCCTACTTCGCCCGGTATCGCGGCGTCAAACAATATCTCGACGACACGCTCGCGGACACCCGCGCGACCGGGGTGGCTAAAACTTTATTCGGTAGAATTCGGCCTATTCCCGAAATTAATTCCGCGCAATTTCAGTTGCGTAATTTCGCGGAGCGCACCGCGCTCAATTCGCCGCTGCAAGGCACCGCTGCGGATTTTATCAAGCTGGCCATGATCAGTATTGACCGGCGTCTGGCCGAGGAAAATCTTCAAGCGAAAATGATTTTGCAGGTGCACGACGAACTGGTTTTTGAGGTGCCGAAAAACGAGCTGGAGGCCGTCTCGAAACTGGCGCGAGAAGAGATGGAAAGCGTCCACCAGATCGCCGTGCCGCTGCTCGTTGAAGTATGCGCGGGACCGAATTGGCGCGACCTAGACTAAGGTTCTTGCCCTATCGGGGCTTGTTCGGGTGCGCAACCTTTTAACGCCCTGAGGGTTCTTAATAACGATGGCGTGTGCGTGTATACTTTCCGGTTGCCAACCCGTTTTCTGTATTTTGTATTCGGAAACGGCGCCGACGTTCGCCGCAGTGCCAGCCCTGGCCATGTTAGTTTAAGAGGTTGCCCCTCCAAGGAACATTCATGACCCGAGCTGCTATAGCTATAGTAGTATTTTTTTCTTCTCTCGTTTTATTCCTTAGCGGTTGTGGTGGCGGTAGCACCGCATCATCCGTCACGACGACGTCAGCCGTCCACGTTGCCGTGCAGCCGCCTACGGCGAATGTTCCCAATTTTCTCACGCAGCAATTTTCGGCAACGGTTACCGGCAGTTCAAATACCACGGTGACATGGGAAGTGAACGGCAAGCCGGGCGGCAGCCAAAAGTCGGGCTTTATTTCCAGCACTGGCCTTTACGTGGCCCCTAGCGCCGTGCCTACAAAAATCGATAGCAAGCAGAACACTGTGACCACCACAGTTATGATCAGCGCTGTGTCGCAAGCGGATTCTACTGCCAGCGGGACTTCCACGGTAACCATCGTCCCTGACAATGGCAATTCACAGACCGCGCCCGTAGAGTTGGGCAGTTCCGGCAGCAATGCGCATGACTCCATCGATAACGGGAAGACCATCACGTGCTGCGGTGGAACGCTCGGTTCGCTGGTTACCCGCGGTGGCGTGCAATACATTTTGAGCGACAACCACATCCTGGCACGCAGCGATGCTGCCACGGTGGGAGATGCCATCGTCCAACCGGGCTTGATTGATACGCCAACGTGCACGACCGCAGGCACCACGACCGTTGCGAATTTGACCCAATTCTCCAATTTGCAAGCGACCCCGAGTCAGAATCTGGACGCCGCCATCGCACAAGTTATCGCTGGAAAAGTTGATCCTGCCGGAAAGATTATTTATCTCGGCGCTACCGTGGATTCCAACGGCGTTCCCGTAGCGGACGCTCCGCAAGGCGGCACGGGATTGGCCGCGAGCAGCGTTGCCGTCGGCCGGCCAGTCGCGAAATCCGGCCGCTCCACCGGATTGACGTGTTCCACGGTGGAGGCGACGAACATCACCACCAGCGTGGATTACACCGTGAATTGCGATGGCACGGGAACCAAGTTCACCGTGAGCTATACAAATCAGATCGGGGTCATCGGCGGCGACTTCAGCGGTCAGGGCGACTCCGGTTCGCTGATCGTCACGCAAGATACGGCCACCCCGGTGGCTTTGCTATATGCGGGATCGAACACCGACACGGTTGGCAATCCCGTCGCCGATGTTTTGAATTTCTTCAAGAGCGGGAGCAACGCCGCCACCTTTGTCGGAGGAGGCGCGCATGCGGTCATGGGATGCACTCTGCCAACTGCTCCGCAATCGGCGAGGACAGTCGTGCCAAGCTTTGTCTCGACGGAGGTTATTCAGCGAGCGGCGGCTACGCGCGATTTGCATGCCCCGGAATTGCTGGCGTATCCGGAAGTCCAGGCGGTCGGCGTGGGGCAGAGCTACGACAACCCCAAGGAGGCGGCGATTTTGTTTTTTGTGACGCAGGGAGAGTCGCGAACGAATTTACCTGCGCATGTTGACGGCGTTCGAACGCGCGTCGTCGAACAGCCGCTTTTCGCCAAGCGCGGCGCAATTTCAATGGAAGACAGCGCCATGCTGGAGAAATCAGTAGCGACGCCCCAACTGGTGTACTCCGTTTCCGACGCGGAGATGGCGCGCGCAAAGGTGGTGCACGCCGCGCACGTCGAAGCTCTGATGAAGCAGGCTGGCGTACAAGGCGTGGGTATCGGCTCCAGCATCGACTCGCCTGGCGAAGGGGCGCTGATGATTTTTACCATTCAAGGAGTCCCGCAAGATCCGATTCCTGCGGTAATCGATGGATTGCGCACTCGCGTGCGCGAATCCACCCGCTTCCGTGCCGGTTCTGTGGGTTCCGAAGTGCAGCGTGCTTGCAAACTCGCGCCCGCCAAAGCAGCCACTAAAACGGCTGCAACGAAGTCAGCAGCTGCATCGCCAACAATCAAGCCCTGACGGTCCGTCATTCACGAATTGCAACCCTTTAAATATCCGGTGCTTTGTTACCGGGTAATGCCGCGTGCTAGGCTACGGTTTTGACAGTTACCGATAACTCTCGGAGGGCCACATGGCACATTCAGCGCAATTTATGAAACTTGTCACAGCTGCTAAAGCCAAAATTAAAGAAACCAACGTCGCGGAAGTAAAATGCCGCATTGACGCCGGCGAAAATCTTATGTTAATCGATGTGCGCGAGGATAATGAATGGGCGCAAGGACATTTGCCCGGCGCTCTACACCTTGGTAAAGGGATTATCGAGCGCGATATTGAACAGCGTGTGCCGCAGCCTGATACAAAGCTTGTCCTGTATTGCGGCGGCGGATTTCGCTCCGCGCTGGTGGCCGAGAACCTCCAAAAAATGGGTTACACCAAGGTGGAATCGATGGATGGCGGCTGGAGAGGCTGGCGTGACGCTGGCTTGCCCACGGAAAAGGGGTGAGTTTTTCCAGGGCTTTGCCTCGTTGCACATGCTCCACACGGCATTCGCGACTCTCACGGCGTCATTTAGCTAGGACGACATCAGGGCGTGCGAAGCCTCGCCCTGGGCCTCATGTCACCACCGCTTGTTTATTCTGTGAAGAAGGCTTCCGGCGACTGATCAACGGGATGCTTGCGTGGAGCCCTTACCGCCTGGGGCAGATAATTGACGGTCAATGATCTTGGTGAAATCCGCATCGGACCGCACACCACTCAAAAACTCGCCGTTGATTAAAAAAGTCGGTGTTGCGTTGACCCCGGCCTGAGAACCTATCTGAACATCTTGCTGCACCACTGCCTTGTACTTGCCGGATTTCAGGCAGGACTCAAACGAGTTCTGGTCTATGCCCAAGCTGGCGGCAGTCTTGACCAAGGTAGTTTCATCGAGCTTGGACTGGTCGGCGAACATCGCGTCGTGCATTTCCCAGTATTTCCCTGACGCAAGAGAGCAGCGCGAGGCCTCTGCCGCCATTTCCGCCTGCGGATGGATCGGCGAGAGAGGGAAGTCCAGGTAGGCCAGCTTCACCTTGCCCTTATATTTGGCGAGGACGTCGTGCAATATGGGCTGAACACTGCTACAGAATGGGCACTGAAAATCCGCGAATTCCACGATGGTGATCGGGGCATCGGCATTTCCCTTAACTCGAGCCGGGTCATAGTCCACGTGGACGACAGGGGGCTGAAGGAGAATGGAAACTTCGGTCTTGTCACGCAGGGAGCCCGCATACTGTTCGCGGGCTTGCTCGACCTCGGCATTTTTCAGGAGCTGCTTCACCTGCGACTTGATCTGGTCGAAGGGCAAAGTAGTCTGGCTCTTAACGGCAAGATAATAGCCCTTGGCTTCGTCGTCGGAAGGCTCAGCAACCTTGGAGTCAACTTCCTGTTTAATGAGTTCCTCGGTGCTAAGGCCCTTCTTTTTCGATTCCACCTCGATGAGCTTCTTCCGGATCAGTTGATTGAGGGCGTCGCTTTTTAATTTATATTCCTGCTTGCGCAGATCGAGCAGACTCGGCCCTGCCACTGACATCAAGTCTTGTTGGTAAATTGGCTGGCCGGCAACAACGGCAACCGGCTCATCAGCTCCTGTTTGGGACTTGGCCTGCGCAAAGCCTGAAGTAGCGAGGGCCAAGCAAAAAAGAAGCGTCAACAGAGGAGCTCTCATTCGTTTTAGTCTAAACATGGTTCTCCCTAAATCGCCTTGTGTTCACTCGCTCAGGCCTCAGCTTCGTGCCGCGACCCACACCACCTGTCTCGCTTGCTCTCTGTGATTAGTTCTTCTGTTCCTGTTGGGTGGCTGTTTTGACAGCAGGCGCGGTCCCGGCCTTTGGTTTCCAGGCCGCTGCCAACGCCTTGCCCTTGGCGATCTGGTCCGGGGTCATTTGTCCTTCCGCAGCAAGAAGTTCGTTCTGGTAAAACTCCAAATTCCCCTTAGCGGCCAGTCGCAGCCACATTTCGGCCTGCACGGGGTCGCGCGCAAGCTCTTTGGCGCCCTGGATGTAGGCCTTGCCAAGGAGGTATTGAGCATCCCGGTTCTCCTGCTCCGCCGAAAGCCGCAGCCATTTCACTCCCTCGCTGATGTTCTTCTGCGGCAGCAGGTACATCGAGCCCAGAAAGAATTGAGCGTCGCCGTTGCCTTGCGCAGCGGAGGCCTTGAACCATTTCACCGCCTGGTCGGGGTCCTTGAGAACACCTTGGCCCATCATGTACATCCTGCCAAGAAAGAGCTGGGCGACCGCATTGCCCTGCTCCGCCAATGGGGCAAATTCCTTGAGCGCAGTAGAGTAATCCTTTTGCTGATAAGCCCGCGTGCCGGACTCGATATCTGCCCCGACGGAAAGGCTCGCGCAGATTAGCAAAGTGAAAGTCGCAAAAAGCTGTCGGGATAAACCCATCATCGTATTTCCTCGTTCGTATCCGCCTCGGTCCGCAGGTTGAAACCAGAACTCACGGCTATTCGAGTCGAGGGTGGGCTCGGAATCGCAGCAAGTTATGACAATAAGCCTTCACCTCAGGATGGAGTATAGGCCTCAAGCTCCTCGCTTGAGGCCTGTACCGAAGGTAAAGGTAGCAAATGATTACGGGGTGGTAACCGCTGTCACATCACCGGGCTTGCTAAAGCTGTAAACCTTATTCTGCTGTACGCTCATATTGAGCGGCCCGACACAGGCGAGCGATTGGCTTATCCCTGTGCCTGCGGTGGTATCTTTCCAACTGGTTGTAACCGTGTAAACGCCAGTTGACAGATTGGTGACGAAGAAATCAAAGCTGTGAGCGGAAACCGTGCTCTCGTTGAAAGTGATGAAGCATCCACCATCAATTGCCAAGCACTGGGTAGAGAGCGCCTGGAAAAGGTTGGTGCTGATCTGAATGTAGCGGGAATCGTAGGTAACCGGGGCACTCGGAGTCACTGTCGGATTGCCAGGGCCTGTAACCGATACCTGAAAATCTACGCCGGCCAGCGCGGAGCTGCTCACCCCACCGCTGGTGCTTCCTTGCTGCTTCGAGCTCACCGTGACGTCCGTCAACAGGCCGACGACCGCCGAGGGCCTGACTACAAACAGGTTGCCGCTGCCGCTGTTGGTCTTTATTCCAGCGACAGCCGTGCCCATGCACTCTCCGGATTGCGGCGTACACGTGCTGACGCCACTGGAGTTGATAGTGCAACTCGACTGGCATTGATTTCCGCCGGTAATGGTGCCGTTATTCGAAAGGGTGCATCCGACGAAGTTGTTACCCGTTGTTGCATACGAGAAGCTGCCGCTGCTCTGGGCGCTGGCCAGAACAGGCGTCAGTACCGCCACTGCCAACATCAAACATAGCTTTTTCATGCTCAGTTCCTCCGTGACACAGATTTCAAGACTTCGAGGCGTAAGTAGGTGGGCGGCTAATGGTGGAGTTTTCGGCCGCTGGAGACTACTGGTCAAATGGACAGTTTTATGACAGTAAACCTCCCTGGCCCGGTCTAGCCGACAGTCTTCCTGACATACCTTATTGCGAGAGTCACTTCGTACACTGGTTGGAGATGATGGGCTACGACGTGACTTACTCGACGAAAAAGGAGACCGGCAATGCAGAGCGACAAACTAGTATTTTCCGCCCGTCAAAACTGCCGCCTCTAAGTACCTTATATAGATGTGTTCGCTGGCAAATTTTGTGTGGGGTTTTTAGCTCACCTTTTTGGGAGCCATGCGCGGACCGTGATGGAGAGAAGGGCCTCATACGACAAGCTCCATTGTTTCGTAGTGCGCCACCATTCGCACACAATCCACAGAAAACTTCGCATAGCTGCCGAACCGTGTCGGGTTGCTACAGCTTTCCTCCTCCATCCATTGCCGCTGTGTGCCGATCGGCTCTATTTACGAGGGGAAATTGGCTGGGGCGGAAGGATTCGAACCTTCACCGTCCTCATTAACAGTGAGGTGTCCTACCAGTTGGACCACGCCCCAGAAGATCGTCAGAATATCATAGGTTTAAAGCACTTCCCGGAGATGCATCCGACCGGCATCCATTGTGGATTCTAATTTATTCGGAGCGCTGAAGAGAACGCTGATTATTCCTGGCGTTTTATTTGAACATGGCTGTACTTCTCATGCCGCCATCCATCCATTCTGCGTTTCCATTCTGTAGAACGCCTGCTCGAAGATGAATTACACTTGGCAGATTCATTGTAAGGTAGGGACGCAAAATGACACTGCTTGCCAATGCGCCGGTGGCGATGATGATCACCTTGATGGTGATTCTAATCGGGAGCTTGCTATTTGGGCTCGCCCCGGGACGCACACGCACGATTCAACCGCTCGGGCCGCAAAGGAAGCGGCTCGCGCTTGGTGTTGTTCTAATCGGCTTATGTACCGCCGGCTTGCCTATGGTTATCCTAGATCCACCCCTTCTCTAAATAAATCTCGTGGACTCCGTTGAACATTGCCTTGAAAGTTTATCAACGGGAATTACCCGTTTCGCGCGGCAGCTTGGACAAGAGCGTGATCGAAATGGCGTTTATTTACCTGCTTATGTTATTGGCCCTCGTGGCGCTGAGCATTCCTGGTCTGCCGAAGTTACTCAAAGGGATCAGCGGCTTCGGCTTCGTTCTCAGGACGCTGGTGAAGTTTTGGCACCACTCGTTCCTAAATATGTTCGGATGGCAATACTTCGGGTCTGGGTATTTGAGACCGGGCCTGCCTGGTGGATTCTGCCGTGGGTCATGCCGGCGTTGTTGGCCATCTGTTTTGCAAAGAATCTGGATAGCTGACGCTAGTTCCGTGTACGTCAACGGCCCGACGGTTCGTTATTGCGTGTCATTGTTGAAGTTTTTTGACTTGGGTTTTTAATTCTCCAACTTCAAGCTGCAATGATTCGACTGCCAGGCACAGTTCTGACAGGCCGTTAAGTAAGTCCCACTGGGCCGAGTCTTCGTGCTGGCTGGTATGTGCTTTGGCGTCGTTGAAAATCCTCTTCGCAACCTCACTGTGGGATGGCATCTGTCAGACCTCCGCGTCATTCTTTGCTAAGCAATCGATATACCCGATGTCGATTTGAGAAAGCCCTGAAAATTTAGGTCGCAGCCTTTACTAGGCGGCCCTGCCACACTGTCCCATTTCGGTTATTCTTACGTTGATTCGATAGCGGTTTTGCTTCATAGGAAGCCGTCATTTAACGAGCAATTCTGTAGCCGTTGAACAAAGTACGTGGACTGAAGTGAATGAACCGATCGATAAACGCAGCTTGTTTTTTCGTCCTACTGTTCTGGATTAGCGGGTGCAGTTCTTCGCCTGGCCCTGGCTTGCTAGAGATGCCGCGCAGCGAAATGCCCAGCACCGCAAAAAGCGGCCCGAACAGCCCGCGCGATGATGCAACCCGATATGATCTGGCGCGTGACGAAGCCTGCGGTGGGCACACGCTCGACAAACATGTCGGCCGTTCCGACCAGGAACTTCGCGAGCGACTGGATCGGGAACGAAACATTTCCGCGGCATCCACGTGGACCAGTCGTGAAGTAGCCGAAGAAACGGTGGCCCAGGCTTTGCGCGCGGAGCAAAACAAAATTGCCCGTTGGGAAGGGCGCGGTCACCCCCGGCCGAACCTGGCGCTACATTTTGACGCCCGCCGAGTGATCGGAAGAAGCATGAGGCATGAAGATGACGGCTCGTCGCCAGCCACACAAGCGGTCATTGTCTTGAAAGCCGACGGCCCCAATGGTTTTTACGTTTTAACCAGTTATCCCGAGGACCGGCGATGACACGCGAGAAAAAAGAAAAGGCTGTCAGCTTTGACGCCATTGACTTTCCAGTGCTCAAGGAATTCTTCGCAGGTTACCTGCACGAGGATTTCAGCGACGAGTACGGGTCCGCCGCGAGCGCAGCCAGAGCCTTTCGCGGAGACGCCAGTGCCGAAGAATCAGCTCAGGCGCGCCAGGAGTGGGCCAGGTTACGTAAAATTTTAACTGGCCGGTCTATATCAGAGGTACAAACTTCGCTGCAAAAATTGAGTGGCGCGTGGCGGCCACAGGACTTGGACGAATTCCACAGTCTGGACGCCGTGTTTCAGAGGTAAGCTGCAGGAGCCGTCCAGCTAAGAACCGTCGTAGCACCGGAACCTTAGGTTGAAGCCGCTGACAACATACGAGCCGGTACTTCGGCTGACAGGCGCTCCAGAAATATTTAAGTCCGTCACGATAATTTCTTTTAACCAATCCTTCATTTTTGAATCTACATAGTGTTGTGGCGCATTTCTCAAAATTCGAACTTATCGTCGGCTTCAACCGATATTTCGCGGACAAATTGCCGCATACTTTGTTGCATTCCAGAATGTTTTGGTGGACACTAACGCGTTAACGGACCCGGGCATGCACTTCCCGGATAGAGTTGTGGACGCTCAGGCAGCCGTTTCCCATTCGGCGCGTTCCCACACTCACGTACAAAATTGACATGGCCCAGATTTTTCACCGCAGCGCAAATTCCATCGCTCGATTCAGTCTTCTAATTGCTGTTTTGGCGGTGACGCTGGGACTCACCGGCATCTTGATGTTTGCGCGCGCTCCTTATTACACGCGCCAAAACATCACCCGCGATCAACCTATCCAGTTCAGCCACAAACATCACGCCGGTGACGATGGCATCGACTGCCGCTATTGCCACAGTGGCGTGGAAACGTCTGCGCAGGCCGGAATTCCGCCGACCAAGACCTGCATGAACTGCCACTCGGTGTTGTTCAAAGACGCCGCTTATCTGGAACCGGTGCGCGAAAGCTATCGCACCGATAAATCCATTGTGTGGGTAAAGGTCCACAGGCTACCGGATTTCGTATATTTCAATCACAGCATCCACGTGAATAAGGGCGTGGGCTGCTCGTCGTGTCACGGACAGGTTGATCAGATGCCCCTTATGTTTCAGGCCAAACAATTGACCATGAGTTGGTGTCTGGATTGCCACCGCAATCCAGAGAAAAATTTGCGGCCCCACGATCAGATCACCAACATGAGTTGGCAACCGCCCGCCAACCAGGCCGAAATCGGCAAGCAGTTAGCGGCGCAAAATCACCTTCGCACTGGGTACGACATGACTAGCTGCTCAACCTGTCATCGCTAATGGACGGTATGCCAGAGAACGAAAACATCGACGCGAAATTGCACGGCCTGACAGACGAAGCTCATCACGCACGCGATGATGGGCATGATCATGACGCGCACGATCATGAGCTTGACAGCGTAAACGACGACGTGACGCAAGTGTATCGGCTCGATCTGGCGGCTGTGCGTGCCAAGCTCAAATCGAAAACCGGCAAGCAATATTGGCGCACTTTGGAAGAGCTTGCTGATGATCCGCGATTCGAACAGTTGCTGCACCGCGAATTTCCGCGCCAGGCTTCCGAGTGGGATGAGTCGGTCGACCGTCGCGATTTCCTGAAGCTGATGGCCGCCTCGCTGGCCTTTGCCGGCCTCTCCGGCTGCGGCAAAGCTCCTGAAGAGCACATCATCCCCTACGTCACTCAGCCTGAGGGGTTGGTGCTGGGCAAACCGCAATACTACGCCACCGTCATGCCTTTCGGAGCCGACGCTATCGGCGTGTTGGTCGAAAGCCATGAAGGCCGCCCCACCAATATCCAGGGCAATCCCGATCATCCCTCTAGCCGCGGCGCGGTTGATTCTTTTGTGCAGGCCTCTATTCTGGATTTGTACGATCCCGATCGCGCTCAGGTTCCTACTCAACTGGGCGCCATCAGCTCACTGTTAGCGTTTCGCGACGCCGCGCAAGGCACCGCAGCCGCCATGAAAATGTTGAATGGCGAAGGGTTGCGCATCCTGACCGGGACAGTCACGTCCCCGCTGGTTAGTGGACAGATTCAAGCGCTAATCAAGTTGTTCCCCAAGGCCAAATGGCATCAATGGGAGCCCGCCGGAAATGACGGAGCGCGCGAAGGTTCGCGTATGGCCTTTGGACGTTACGTCAACACCGTCTACCGCCCCGAAAAGGCAGAGGTCATCCTGTCGCTGGACGCGGATTTCATGGCCGATGGACCTGGTCACATCCGCTACATGAAGGAATTTTACCGCCGCCGCAAACTGGAAAATGAATCTTCGGAAATGAACAGGCTGTATGTGGTCGAGCCGACGCCGTCAGTCACCGGCGCCAGCGCGGATCATCATTTACCGCTGCGTTCCAGCGATGTCGGATTGTTCGCGCGAGCGTTGGCCGCAAAAATCGGATTGGGCGGCACTGCGGAATTGCCTCCTGCTGCGCAACACTGGCTGGAGACGGTTCGCGGCGAGTTGCAAGCGCATCGTGCCGCTTCCCTGGTTATTCCCGGAGAGCACCAGCCAACAGAAATTCATGCGCTGGCGCACGCGATTAACGCCGCGCTGGGCAACGTGGGCCACACCGTTTACTACACCGACCCGGTGGAGGCTACGCCCGTCAATCAATTGGAATCGCTGCGCACTCTTTGCGATGACATGGCTGCGGGCACCGTCGACACCTTGCTGATCGTGGGCGGCAATCCCGTTTACGACGCTCCTCACGATTTCGATTTTGCCACCAAGCTCAAGAAAGTTCGCAACATAATTCATCTAAGCTCCCACTTCGATGAGACCGCCGAGTATTGCCAATGGCACATACCGGAATCGCACTATCTGGAAGCATGGGGTGATGCGCGCGCCTTTGATGGAACTTTGAGTATCGTGCAGCCGCTGATCGCGCCGCTCTACAACACTATCTCGGCGTATGAATTTCTCGCGGCCTTCAGCGACAAGCCCGGCCTGACGGCCTATGACGTGATGCGCGAACGGCTGAAGACTTCTCACGGGGGCCCTGACTTCGAAAAATTCTGGCGAAAATCGTTGCACGACGGCGTGGTGGCCAACACCACGTTAAATCCCATTACCGTCGCGTCCGCCGCCACCTTGCCGGCCACCAATCCCACGAGCAACGACACGCTCGAATTTATTTTCCGTCCGGATCCCAGCGTTTACGATGGGCGCTTTGCCAACAACGGTTGGCTGCAGGAGCTGCCCAAGCCGCTCACCAAATTAACGTGGGACAACGCCGCAATGATCAGTCCCAAAACCGCCGAATCTCTTGGCTTGACGCAGAAAGTTGGCGCGCGCGGCGGCGAGCACGGCAAGATTCTTACCGACGTTATCGACATTTCTCTTTCCGGCAGCAAGGTAACCGCCGCGGCCTGGATTGTGCCTGGGCAAGCCGATGGCGTCGTGGTCCTCCCCTTGGGCTACGGCCGGAAAACGGCTGGCTACACCGGTACAAATAAGGGATTCAGCGCCTACGCGGTGCGCAGTTCCTATGCCATGTGGGCTGCTACTGGCGGCAGCATCAGGAAAACCGGCGGCGATTATCCAATGGCGTGCACGCAATACCATTTCAACATGGAAGGCCGGAAAATTCTGGCCAGCGGCACGCTGGACGAATACAAACAAAATCCCGGGTTCGCGCACAAAGACGATGAGCAGCCGCCCAAAGAACTTACGTTGTACAAGGAATTCGCCTATCCCGGCTATGCCTGGGCCATGGCCATCGATCTCAACAGTTGCAATGGATGTAACGCGTGCGTAGTCGCCTGCCAGTCGGAAAATAATATTCCCGTCGTTGGCAAAGACCAGGTAATGCGCGGCCGCGAAATGCATTGGATTCGCATCGATCGTTATTACCTTGCCGAAACGGCCACCAACGATCCCAGCACCAACACCAACGACGCGCTGGCCAATCCCGAAACGTTTTTCCAGCCGGTTCCCTGCATGCAGTGCGAAAACGCGCCGTGCGAACAGGTTTGCCCTGTGGCAGCTACGGTACACAGCGCCGAAGGTCTGAATGACATGACCTACAATCGGTGCATCGGCACGCGCTACTGTTCAAACAACTGCCCCTACAAGGTGCGGCGCTTTAATTTCCTGCGCTTCCAGGATTGGGAAACGCCGCAACTGAAGCTGCTGCGCAATCCCGAAGTCACCGTGCGCAGCCGCGGAGTTATGGAAAAGTGCACATACTGCGTGCAGCGCATCAACAATGGGCGCATTGAGGCAGAAAAAGAAAACCGCCCCATCCGCGACGGAGAAATCGTCACCGCCTGCCAGGCCGCGTGCCCCAGTGAAGCCATCATTTTCGGAAACGCCAACGATTCATCGACGCGCGTTGCCAAGCTGAAAGCTCAGCAGCGCAATTACTCGATACTGGGCGAGCTGAATTCGCGTCCGCGCACCACCTATCTTGCTGCGGTGCGTAATCCCAACCCTGATCTTTCCTCACCGTCCACGGAGAAAGCATGAGCGTCGCGCAACCGCCCATCGAGTCTCCGCAGATTCCAATCCTCGGGCCCGGCCATAACTATGAGTCCGTGACCGAGCAGATCACCGCTCCTGTTTTGACTCGGCCCACAACTTTGGGTTGGTTTGCAGGCTTCACGGTGGCGTTTTCCGTTTTGGGGATGCTGACCGTCGCCGTGGCCTGGCTGATCATCAAAGGCGTCGGAATCTGGGCCATCAACATTCCCATCGGTTGGGGTTTTGCCATCGTCAATTTCGTGTGGTGGATCGGTATCGGCCATGCCGGCACACTGATTTCCGCCATTCTTTATTTGCTCAATCAGCAGTGGCGCACTTCCATCAACCGTTTCGCGGAAGCCATGACCCTGTTCGCGGTAGCCTGCGCCGGTATATTCCCGCTGATTCACACGGGCCGCCCGTGGATGGCCTTTTATATGTTCCCGTATCCCAGCACCATGGGGATTTGGCCGCAATTCCGCAGCCCGCTGATCTGGGACGTGTTCGCGGTTTCCACCTACGGCACGGTCTCGCTACTGTTCTGGTTCGTCGGACTGATCCCAGATTTAGCTACCTTTCGTGATCGCGCGACCGTCGCTTGGAAACAGAAAATTTACGGATTACTGGCGATGGGGTGGCGCGGTTCAGCGAGGCACTGGCACCGTTATCAGTCGGCATATTTACTGCTTGCCGGACTGGCCACGCCCCTGGTTTTGTCCGTGCACACCGTGGTGAGCTTTGATTTCTCGATTGCCATCGTTCCGGGCTGGCACACCACGATTTTTCCGCCATACTTCGTGGCCGGCGCGATTTATTCCGGCTTCGCTATGGTGCTGACCATCGCCATTCCCCTTCGCAAGTTTTATCACTTCGAAGATTTCATCACCATGCGCCATCTGGAAAATATGGCCAAGGTGATGCTCGCCACTGGCTTGATCGTCGCCTACGGATATTTCTTTGAATTTTTTATGTCCATGTACAGCGGCCAGAAATTCGATGTGTTTCTCGTGCAACAGCGCCTCCATGGGCCGTATTCCCCCTACTACTACGCTTTGATCCTGTGCAACATTTTGACCCCACAGCTGTTGTGGATACGCGCTGTGCGCACCAACGTCGCCGTACTTTTCCTGATGTCCATCGTTGTGAATATCGGCATGTGGCTGGAGCGCTTCGTGATCGTAGTGATCAGTCTTACGCGCGATTTCATGCCTTCCGCGTGGGGCCGCTATTCTCCAACGGTTTGGGATTGGGCCACGCTTATCGGCACGCTGGGTCTCTTCACCACCCTGATTTACTTGTTCGTGCGCGTGCTTCCGGCCATTTCGATCGCTGAAATGCGTGAGCTGGTTCTCCATGAGGAGGAGCACGAGTAATGGAACAGCGCTCCCACCTTTACGGCATCATGGGTGAGTTCGAAACCGCGAGACAGTTTCTGCAGGCGGTCGCCAAAGTTCGTGATGCCGGCTACCGCAAGATGGACGCCTACGCGCCATTTCCCGTGGAAGGTTTATCCGAAGCCATGGGCCTGCGCCGGTCGTGGGTCCCGCTGGTAACCCTCATCGGCGGCCTCAGCGGCGGCTTAACCGGATTTGGATTTCAGTACTGGGTCAACGTATTCGCTTACCCCATGAATATTGCCGGGCGGCCTCTCAATAGCTGGCCGGCCTTCATACCCGTTACCTTCGAATTGACGATTCTCGGCGCCGCGAGTTTTGCTGTGTTCGGAATGCTGGCCATGAACAAACTGCCGCATCCCTACCATCCGGTTTTCAACGTGGAGCGATTTGCGCGCGCCAGCACCGATCGATTCTTCATCTGTATCGAGGCTACCGATCCGAAATTCAACGTGGCCGAAAGCACGCGCTTTTTGCAAAGCCTGCAAGCCGTAAACGTCACCGAGGTGATCGAAGAAGACGGCCTGGTGGAGCACGGTCATGCGTAGCGCTTTGCCATCGCGACTGTCCAAGCAGGCGCTCTGGCTCACCGGCCTTGCCGCGACTCTTTTTATGCTTGCCGGTTGCGACCATCTTCACCAGGACATGGGCAATCAGCCCAAGAACAAACCTCTTTCGCCTTCCGATTTTTTCGCGGATGGCCGTTCCGTGCGCATGCCGGTGGAAAATACCGTGTCACGTAGCTCGATGGACAATGAACAATTGATGGTCACCAAGGACTCCACGAATTTTCCCATGCCCGTAAACGATGCGCTGCTGGAGCGCGGGCAGGAACGCTACAGAATTTTCTGCTCACCCTGTCACGGCATTCAGGGCGACGGCAATGGCATGATCGTTATTCGTGGCATGAAGCGTCCGCCAACCTATCACCAGGATCGCTTGCGGCAAGCGCCCAACGGCTACATCTATGACGTGATCACCAATGGCTTCGGCCAGATGTACAACTATGCCGCGCAAGTTCCGCCGCGGGACCGCTGGGCCATCGTTGCCTATGTGCGTGCACTACAACTTTCTCGTAACGCGCGAGTCGCGGATTTGCCGCCCGATGTACGCGACAAATTAAATTCAGGAGGCACCACGAAATGACGGCGCAGGAATACAGGACGCCGGATAGCGTGGGCCGCCTGCAACGCAATGCACTGATGGCCGGCGGAATTGCTCTGCTCTTGTGCATCTTCGGCGCTATAAAATCGCCGCAAGTTTTCTTTCCCTCTTACTTGATGGCCTATATGTTGGTGCTGGGCCTCGCTCTGGGCTCCCTGGGATTGTTGATGCTCCAGCATCTTACCGGCGGCCACTGGGGCATCGTAATTCGCCGCCCGCTCGAATCCGCCACGCGCACGCTGCCGCTTCTTGCCGTGCTATTCCTGCCCATCGTTTTTGGCATGAAGTATCTCTACGGCGCCTGGCTTGATCCTGAGAAAGTTCGAGAAGAGCCGCTGTCCGCCATGCAGCAGGGCTACTTGACCGCTCACGGCTTTTACATCCGCGCAATTATTTATTTCGTCGTGTGGATCGGATTGATGCTCATTTTTAATCGCTGGTCGCGCGAGCAGGACGCCCACCAGACCGACCGCGCGTTGCGACGGCGGTTCAAGATGCTGGCCGGTCCGGGAATTATTCTTTATGTTTTTGGCATGACTTTCGCCGCCATCGACTGGGTGATGTCCATTTCTCCGCACTGGGCCTCTACGATTTACGGCTTCCTGTTTGTCGCGGGGCAGCTTATTTCTGCCATGTCGCTGATGATTGCTGTGGTCGTTCTTCTTTCGCGCACGCCGCCCATGGCCGGTCTGATACAAAAGCGCCACATCCATGATCTGGGCAAGCTGCTGCTGGCCTTTGTGATGTTGTTTGCCTATTTCGATTTTTCGCAACTGCTGATCATCTGGTCAGGAAACCAGCCGGAGGAAATCACCTTTTATCGTTCACGCCTATACGGTGAATGGGGAGTCGTTGCTGTCATCGTGCTGGTCTTTCACTTTTTCGTGCCGTTCTTTTTGCTGCTTTCGCGCGATTTGAAGCGTAACTACGGCCTGCTGCCAAAAGTAGCCGTATGGATGATCTTCATCCGTCTCGTCGACCTTTTCTGGATGACCAGGCCGGAATTCACAGCGCGCGCAATGCCCAGCTGGATTGATTTTGTGGTGCCCATCGCTTTAATTGGATTGTGGGTCGGATTTTTCGCCTTTAATCTACAAAAGCTGCCGCTGCTGCCGCTCGGCGACCCCAAGCTTGCGGAGGCCATTGCTCAACATGAGCATTGATGCACATCTGGAACCGAAAGGCCGCCCGGATAGCACCGTGCAAGGCGTTCATGGCGCCCACGGCGCATTGCCGCGCCACGATACCGTTTCGTACGAAACGCGCGACGTCACAGTTCGCAGCATCTATTGGTATCTCATAGCTCTGACCATATCCGTGGCCGCCTCGTTTTTCATCTGCGTATATGTGCTGCGTTATACCGAACGTTTTGTGTCGCGCCACGATGCTCCGATGATGCCCGCGCGCGCCGCCATGGGAGCCGATTACCGAGTAATGCCGCCGGAGCCCCGGCTGCAAGGCGTTCCGGGCCACGACGCCGACCCGCAACAGGATCACCGCGATAAGGTTCGCGCCGACAATGAGGCCAATGAAAAATACGGCTGGGTGGATCAGAACGCGGGCATCGCGCAAATTCCCGTGAAAGAAGCGATGAAAATCATCGCACAGAAAGGATTACCGGCCACTCCAGCAGCGCCGGAGAAAAAGTAATTCATGAATAGAGCACGCGCCATCGCGACGATTGCTGTACTGCTGGCCAGCGCTGGCATTGCGCGCGGACAAGCGGTTCCCAGCAATGTCGGTGTCAATTCCACGAAAATGCCTGCTCAACTGCAAAATGTTGGATTTGATCCCCAACTGAACGCGCAAATCCCACTGGATTTGCCGTTCGTCGACGAAAACAACACCAACGTACAGCTGCGCGATTACTTTGAGCAGAAGCCCGTGCTTCTGGCCTTTGTTTATTACGGCTGCCCGATGCTGTGTAACCAGGTGGAACAGGGCGTCGTAGGCGCTCTGCGCATGTTGTCTTTTACACCGGGACGCGATTACGAAGTCGTCTTCGTCAGCTTTGACCCGCGAGAGTCTGCGGACATGGCCGCGCAAAAAAAGAAGTCCGCGCTGGCGCATTTTAATCGCCCGGAAACCGCCGCAGGCTGGCATTTTCTGACCGGCACGAAAGAAAACATCGATGCCGCCACCAAAGCCGCCAATTTCCGCTATTCCTTCGACGCCAAGACAAATCTATTTGCCCATGCCAGCGGCATTATGCTGCTTACTCCCGATGGACGAATCTCGCGATATTTTTACGGCGTCGAATATCCGGGCCGCGATATGCGTTTGGGTTTGGTTGATGCCTCAGCCGGAAAAATCGGCACGCCCATCGACCACGTGCTGTTGTTTTGCTACCAGTACGACCCCAGCTCCGCCACGTACAGCGCCTCCATTTTGAAAATCATTCGGCTGGGCGGAATACTCACGGTACTTTGCATCGTCGGCGGCATTCTGATCTTTCGCAGGCGTGACGCGACCCAAGCAAGCATGCAACGTGCCCAGCCACACCGTACTTTAAACGAACGAGGAGCACACTAAGCGTGCAGGCGCAATTCCCATTAATTCCGGAGCAAGCCTCCAACTTCGCGCCCACCGTGGACTTGCTAATGTTGTTCATCGTGACGATCTGTGCATTCTTCGCCGTCGCGATAACCTTCGCCGTCATCTATTTCTTTTTCAAGTACGAACGCAAACACCAGACGGAAATTGGCGTGCCCATTCACGGCGACATGCGCCTGGAGACCGCCTGGATCGTGGTGCCCTTAGTCCTGGCCATGGCCATGTTCGCGTGGGGCGCGGTTGTCTATGTTGACTATCGCCATTCGCCCGGTGACACTCTGGACATTTATGTGGTCGGCAAACAGTGGATGTGGAAGGTACAGCAGCCCAATGGCTTGAAAGAAATTAACGAGCTGCATTTGCCGGTGGACCGCGACGTCAGGCTGGTCATGGCTAGCGAAGACGTGATCCACGATTTCTCCGTGCCGGCGTTCCGCGTCAAGATGGATGTGGTCCCCGGCCATTACAACACCATGTGGTTCCGCCCCACAAAAGCCGGCCGTTACCGTTTGTATTGTTCGCAGTATTGCGGCACCAATCACGCGATAATGACCGGTTGGATCACCGTCATGGAACAGGGCGACTACGCGGCCTGGCTCTCCGGTGCGGCAGGCGCCGAAGCCAATCCCCTCGTTGCCGGCGAAAAGCTTTTCGCCGAAAAAGCCTGCATCACCTGCCATTTTAGTGATGGCAAAGGCCGCGCGCCTTCGTTGAACGGTCTCTATGGCCGGCAAGTGCAGCTCGCCGACGGC
>DATNKL010000144.1:0-16537 GCA_035603415.1 Candidatus Acidiferrales bacterium | reverse complement strand
ACCGAAGCGAAAGAATTTCAGCCGCGTTTATTAGCTCACCCAATGCCGGCTGCTGCCAGAGAAGAAACCGAATTTAGCCTTAACGGCGAGGATGGTGCTTCACCAGAAACGCTATTTTTGCCGCGCCTGGAACAGCTTGCCTCACTGAGTCAGAGCGAATTCAGCGAGATGTTTCGTGGTAGCCCGATCAAGAGAACCAAGTGGCAGGGGCTTATTCGAAACGTGTGCGTCGCCCTTGGGAATTCAAATTTCAACGGTGATTTGGCGGCCTTCAAAAGAATCTCGAGCGTATTGACTCGCCTGGCGGCATCGCCAGACCCGGTAATTTCCGAATCTGCCCAATGGGCCGTTTCGCGCATCCAAGCAAATGAGGCAAGCCCAACCGTGTCCCAGTCGTGAAGATAAATGTGAGATGAATTGCCCGTGTAGAACGGCTTGCGATATGGGAACCAAGGAGACAAGCGGTATAATTCAGCGACTATATTTGTCGACTACTTACCACGGCAAGGCTCGCCGGCAAATTGAGATTCTAAGCCCGGGATAGCTTCACACTTTCAAATCTGAGCTGGAGGAAAAATTCGTGGCCTTTACTTTACCGCCGTTGCCGTATTCGTTCGACGCATTGGAACCGCATATCGATGCGAAAACCATGGAAATCCATCACGACAAGCACCATGGAACGTATGTCACCAATTTAAACAAAGCCCTCGAGGGACACGCCGATCTTCAGAATAAATCCATCGATGATTTGCTCAAGAAACTCGACGCGCTCCCAGAAAATATCCGCACCGCGGTTCGCAATAATGGAGGCGGCCACTGGAATCACAGCCTCTTCTGGCCGTTGATGAAGAAGGGCAGCGGTGGCGAACCAAAGGGCGATCTTGCTTCGGCCATCAATTCCGCTTTCGGTTCATTTGCAGGCTTCCAGGAAAAAATTGCTGCCGCGGGCGTCGCCCGTTTCGGCTCCGGCTGGGTTTGGTTGTTGGTTCGCGACGGCAAACTGGCGATCGATTCCACGCCTAATCAGGACACTCCTTACCAATTGTCAGGCGGCGGAAAAGCTGTGCTGGGACTCGACGTTTGGGAGCATGCCTATTATCTGAAATATCAGAATCGCCGGCCTGACTACATCAAAGCCTGGTGGAATACCGTGAACTGGGACAAGTCTGCGGAACTGTACGATCAAGCCAAAAGGTAACTAAAAAAAATCCCAAGAAAAAACAAAGGCCTGCCCGATGCCGGGCAGGCCTCTTGCATTTCAGAACAACGAATTAAGCCATGCAGCGTTTCACTAACGGCAGCACGTTAGAACTGGACGAGAAACCTTTTGGCAACTCGCCATAGTCTCCGCGCGCTTCGCGTGTTGCTGGCGCCGTCGGTGCATTCGAGTGGCGTGAAGCCTCGCGTACCAGCTCCAGACGCCCGCGCACTCGGAACTTCGCTAAAAGCGAGGATACGTGGAATTTCACCGTGCGCTCAGAAAGATTCAAATCCGCGGCGATCTCCTTGTTAGCCAGGCTGCGCATGATTCCGCCGAGCACTTCATCTTCCCGGCGCGTTAGCTTCACAGAAGAGCCCGCCGAGCGGCCGGCTTGCAGCAACTTGTCAGCCTTTTCTTTGAGCCCGTCTAGAAAGTCATTCTCCGCGGGTACCATGACGATGTAATCGTTCGGCGACTGGCCGCGAACCATGCAATGCATGGCCAGCAGCCCGGCGGCCTGCTCGACAGGGAACTGCCCGTCGGGCCCGGCTTCCACGTTAAAATGCGCCACACCGGTATTCTTCTCGTAAAAAAAATACATTTCGCGTGATTGACCTGACCGTGCAGATAGATGTGGCTGTTCGTTCCTGCGCATAAGCTTCACTTAATCCCTCCGAATGCAGTCTCGACTCCCGCCGGGACCCTATAAGTTTTTTTACGATTTGCCCCTGAGCGAGGCCAGCTTTACAACTTTACTGCTTAGGAATGCTGCAAACAGAAGCCAAGGTTGACAGTTGTTATCCCGTCGCCCTTGAAAAAGGGCACCCGACGTCCCGTATGCGACCACTGCACCGAACCGCTCCCTCAGTGCAAATTTTTATCCAAACTACAATTTATTATATTCCTACAGAAAACACGGTACTTAGTCTGAGGATACCGTCGGTCCATTTATTATGGGTGGTAGGAATTGCACCCACGGCGCACTTTTTCCTCATTTTCCCGGCCAAGATGTCGCGAAATATCGTTTTTGCCGCCACATTTCGGTGCCTGGTTCTTTTAGAGCCGATCAAAAGCGGAGAAGTCGCCTTGATTTTTCACAGAGCTCACCGAAAAATGAAGTGGCTGTGGAAAACAGGGCCCCCGCACCGATTTAACGCCGCCTCAATCACGAATGATGCGTGTTTGGTTCGCGGAAACTAATTCATAGTGAATATTTCGCCATCGAATCTTCCGGGTCAGCAACGAATGTGCGAAATTGACCAAATACAGGAACGGAATCGCAGCGGACAGAGCAATATTTACCCACGCGTGATTCATCATTTGCGCTCTCGACCCGGGAAGAATCTCCGTAACCGCAACGACACGCAAGCTGGCGCGGATCGCCGACAACAATAAAATAAAAAACGTCAGCGCTGCAATGTGCAGTGCCGGACGTTCATTGATCAATTCTCGTATCGTAAGGGCTATACCCAGGACTACCGTGACGCAATACAGCAGATGAGTAGCTGCGGCAGCGGCCCAAATTTTTTGCGCGTAAACCCGTGTAATCAAAATTTGCCGGTTCGTGAATTCGAGCAGCCCGCCGAAATCTGTCTCAACAAATGAAACCGTGAGGCATTCAGGAACAAAGAAAATAGGACGCCCAGTACGCTCCAGCGAGTACGTCAGAGAATAATCATCACTGACCGACGTGCGCCATTCATCAAGCACACCGATGGCATCAAATACCGACCGACGAATGGCCGTGCCTCCGCCCCAGCAGAAATTTTTGCCCTTCTCGCTAAGCATGGTCAGAATCGGCGCATTCCACGCTGCCAGCAGCGCGGTAGCCAGATTGCCACGATTGGCCATCAACCAGCGCATGGTGGTCGTCGCGCCTATGCGTTCGTCGGCTAAAGGAGCGGTCAAACGTTGCAGCCACGCCTTTCCCGGACGGCCATCCGAATCGGCGAATACCAGTACTTCAAATTCTTCCGGCAACTGTTCCACCGCAACGCGCAGGTTGTTCACTTTTTCGCCGCAGTCTTCCGGCTGGCCCGCGATAACCAGGTGCGCTTTGGGACGAGATGTCGAAATAACGCGTTTCACAGCCGCGGCCGCGGGATCGTTTGCGGAAGCCAGAATAAAAAACACTTCATAATTCTGATGATTGAATTCCGTGAGCGAATCCAGATTGCGCTCTAATCCCGGTTCAATTCCCTTGCACGGACAAAGCACCGCCACACGCGGCGCATGAAATCCTGGATCGGTGCGCATCCGGCGGCGAGCATAGTCGAGCCATTGCCACCCCTGCCAGATAAGATACGCGCCCACGGCGATCTGCACGATGGCCAGAAAATAGAAGAGGTCTTCCACGCGCTTCGAGCGTAGCAAAGTAAAATTGCTAGGGTCCGAATATATCTGCGGTTAGAATCGCAGCGGTAAACGTGGAACCGGGGAGGGAAGTATGGCTATGCCAACTGTGAATGCCGCAATGGTGACCTCGGCGCTGGAATTGCCCGGATATCGCATCGTCAGAAATTACGGCATCGTGCGGGGAATTATTGTGCGCTCACGCAGCGTGATTGGAAATTTGGGAGCCGCGTTGCAAACCATCGTGGGAGGAAATATCACTATCTTGACCGAGCTGTGCGAGAAAACGCGCGAGGATGCTTTCGAATTAATGTTGCAGCACGCGCTGCAACATGGAGCGAACGCCGTCGTATGCATGCGTTACGACGCCACGGAAGTGATGCAAGGTGTGACGGAAGTCCTAGCCTACGGAACCGCGGTGCATGTCGAACCTATCGCATAAGTCACCCTGATAGGCTCACACACGAAGCCAGCAATGCGCGTTTATCGCGGCTCATCGCAATTTGGCGCCGCCCTTTTGCGGCCCAGCGGAAGCCACCAGGTGAGCCGCAAGATCCTCCAAATCGCCAAGCGCGCGGCTCGCCGCGATACGCGCTTTTTCCATGAATGACGAATCGAGCAGGAATGCCGAGCGATCCACAAACGGATGGTTCGCTACTTCAAAAGATTTGCGAGTGCGCCGTGTCGCGCTGTTTCGCCTGATCAAATTCTCATAAATTTGCAAATCCGTCTGAAAATCAAGCGAGTCGCCAACGCTCCATTTTTGTTGACGCGCCAGCGCATTCAGAAATTTGCGCCGGAATATCGCTGTATCTTTCTGCGACATGGGACGCGGCTTGGACTTTTCTGAAGCCGCCGGCTCAACGCACGCTGCGGAAAGCACCTGCACCGTTAACGCCAAAAGCGCTTCGCGTTGCAGGAGCGCGAGCCGGTCGCGATACAACGAAGCATGCACTTGCAGAGCGTGGCGCCCATGTTCCACCACGTAGGAATCCACGAAGCGAGGAATCACCCGTTCCCCGATCAGCGCTTCGGGCAGTCTTTGAGCTAGTTCGGTTGCCAAGTCCGTGACATTTTGCGGCTGGCTGCGCATGCGTGGAGTGCCATGTTAACAGGGTTTGTTTTACCGCATATCCTGCCGCTAAAACATATCGTACGGCTAAATACCGTGCGCTAAATACATGGTGGCAACTCAAAACATATCGTGCCGCTAAAAACAAAAACGGGTGCAAACTTCGCGCCCGTTTTCTTTCTTACTGGGACAACCAATTTATGCACAGTTGTTCGATTTAGTGAATGGCGCGCGGGGCATCCGGCCCGACTCGCGCTGGTTTCGGTTTCGGTTCTGGAACGATTGGCGGAGGCGCCACAATTTCCTTCGATAGCGCGTGCTCCAACACCTCGTCCAGCGTTCGAACGTAAGTGATCTTAATGTCGCCGAGAATTTCCGGCGTAAGATCCGCTACGGCGTTGGGTTCGTTGTCGGCAGGCAACAAAACTTCCGTGATGCCCGCGCGCTTGGCCCCCAGAACTTTCTCTTTCACGCCGCCGATCGGTAGCACAATTCCCGACAGCGTCATTTCTCCGGTCATCGCCAGCCGATCACGCACCGGCCTTCCCGTCAGCAAGCTGACCAGCGCCGTCACCATTGCTGCGCCGGCCGATGGACCATCCTTAGGCACCGCGCCCGAAGGCACGTGAATGTGAATGTCATGCTTCCGGAAAAAGTCCGTGTCGATGCCATATCGTTCCGCGTTAGCGCGTACCCAAGTGAGCGCCGCGGTCATGGACTCCTGCATCACTTCGCCCAAATGTCCGGTCATCGTGAACTGCTTGCCTCCCCGCATGCGCGTGGCTTCGATGAAGATGATGTCGCCGCCCACCGGTGTCCAAACTAAGCCGATCGCCACGCCCGGTTTCTTGACGCGCTCTTCGACTTCCTTCTCGGTGCGGTACTTTGGCACGCCAAGGTATTCCCGGACGATTTCCGGCGTCACCACCATTTTGTCCAGTTTACCTTCCGCGATGCGCCGAGCCTGTTTGCGAGTGACGGTAGCAATCTCGCGCTCCAGGTTTCGCACCCCCGCTTCACGAGTGAAGCTATGAATAATTTCGCGAATGGCGTCGTCGCTGAATTCCAGCTGTTCCCCAACCTTCAAGCCGTGTTCCGCGGCCTGCTTGGGAATCAGGTATTTGTGCGCGATATGCAGTTTTTCTTCGCCGGTATATCCCGGCAGCTCGATGATCTCCATGCGATCGCGAAGAGGTTCTGGTATTGGATCCATCCAGTTCGCGGTAGCAATGAAGAGCACCTTCGACAAATCAAACGGCACGTCCAGGTAGTGATCGCGGAAAGCATAGTTCTGCTCTGGATCGAGTACTTCCATCAAAGCAGACGACGGGTCTCCACGAAAATCGCGTCCGAGCTTATCGACCTCGTCCAGCATGCAGACGGGGTCGTTCGACTCCGCGCGTTTCAATCCCTGGATGATTTGCCCCGGCAACGCGCCTATGTACGTCCGGCGATGCCCGCGAATTTCGGCTTCATCATGCATCCCGCCCAAAGCCAGCCGCACGAATTTGCGTCCCAAAGCGCGAGCGATGGATTTACCAAGCGAGGTTTTGCCCACGCCTGGAGGCCCCACGAAGCACAGAATCGGCCCCTTCATACCCGGCTGAAGTTTCTTGACCGCCAGGTAGTCCAGTATCCGTTCCTTGACTTTTTCCAGATCGTAGTGATCTTCGTCAAGAATCTCGCGGCCCTTGGCAATGTCAATTTCCTGGTTGCCCGAGGATTTCGACCACGGCAAAGACGTCATCCACTCGAGATAAGTGCGAGACACCATGTATTCCGCGGATGCCGGAGTCATCTTCGCCAGCCGCTTGATCTCGCGGTCGCATTCTTTCTTGGCTTCCGCGGTCATGCCCGCTTCTTCGACTTTTTTGCGAAGCTCGTCGATCTCCTGCATCGAGTCGTCGGATTCGCCAAGCTCTTTCTGGATCGCTTTCATCTGCTCACGCAACAAATATTCGCGCTGGTTCTGGCCCACTTGCTCCTGAACCTGTTCGTGAATCTTTGAACGCAGCTCCAGAACTTCGAGCTCCTTGGAAAGCTCGCGAATCAACGTCTCCAGCCGTTTGCGAACGCTGGGAGTTTCAATCAACTCCTGGCGAAGCATGGTGGACAGCGAAGGCAAAGTGCCCGCGATAAAGTCCGCCAAACGTCCGGGATCATCTATATTCGCGGCCACGGAATGCAGATCATCCGAGAGTTGCGGTGAATGACTCACCACATCGCGAAACAAATCCTGAGCGTTGCGCTGTAGCGCTTCCAACTCGGAATCCTGCTCGGCGTTCAAATCCGGCTGCGGTTCAATACGGGCGCGCAGGTACGGCCGCAGGCTAATCAGGTCCACGACCTGTATCCGTTGCAAGCCTTCCAGGAAGATCACCACGTTCCCGTTAGGCATCTTCACCGTCTTATGAACTTTTGCGAGCGTGCCGATTTTGTGCAGGTCGGCGGCTGCTGGATCCTCAACACGAGGGTCAAGCTGCGCTACCACGCCCAGCAGCTTTTCATCCCCCATCAACGCATTTACTAATGCCAGAGAACTCTCACGTCCCACGGTCAACGGCAAAACCGCCCCTGGAAACAGGACAGTATCGCGAACCGGCAGGATCGGAAGAATCTCCGGTACAACAAATTTTTTCTCAACCATTATGTCCCCTAATCTAAAGCGCGGAGGAGAAAGGTCCGGGCTTATGAAGCGTTAGATGCGATGAAAAAGAAAAAGGTGCTCCAAGATATAAGTACTTGCAGCATAAAATCTTAGTGTATTTCACTCAATTATAAAACCCTCACCTTCCCCTTTCCTTGCAATACTAAACTACATATGTTCAATAAGATAACCCACCACTCATCCCGAGGCTGACGAAATTCTTCGCTTTCCCGGCACCGTTTCCCCATAGTGTCGCGCCACAAAAGCTATGGCCTCCTCCCTCGACCTCACCAACCCCTCCAGTTGGGCATCTTCTAGTGACCGCAGGATTTTGCTGAATAGAGGCCCCGGCTGGTATCCCAAGCTCTGCAAATCATTCCCAGTAAGCAGCCTGACCGGCCGTATCTCCTCTGTTGGCGTGTCCTCGAGCATACGTCGCACGAAATTGTAGGCGTCCAAATGCCGGTGGCTCGACAGGCAATCCAGCCGATGCAACGCCAGGTGCTCGTTAAAATGCGGCAGCCTAATAAACCGCTTCAACGTTGAAGCGCGCATCCGCGACACATCCTTAAACCGCATGTGGTTGGCGATCAGCGCAACAATTTGTTCCCGGTCCTGGTTCGAAAATCGCAGCCGCTCCAGAATCCCCTCGGCCATACGTACTCCTACATCAACATGGCCGTTAAAGCGAATGCGATCGCCGGTCTCCGAAACCGGTCTGAACGTGGGCGGTTTTCCGACATCATGCAAAAGCACGCCCCACGCCAGCGTCGGCGAACTCCCCGCTGGAAGCCCTTCCAGCATCAGCATCGTATGTATCCAAACGTCACCTTCCGGATGGTATTGCGGCGGCTGCTCGACTCCCTGCATCGCCGCGACTTCCGGCAAAATCTGTTGCAGCAGGCCCGTTTCATTCAGCAACTCCAAGCCGCGGCGAGCCCCGCCTTCGGTCAGCAGTTTGGTCAATTCTTCACGGATTCGTTCGGCGGAAACCTGCCCAATTTCGTGGGCATGCGAACAAATGGCGGCAAACGTTTCGGGCTCGATTGGAAATCCGAAGCGCGCTGAAAATCGTACCGCGCGCAACATTCGCAATTTGTCTTCAGCAAAACGTCGCGCCGGTTCGCCGATGGCCCGGATGATTCCGGCGCGCAAATCAGCTTGCCCGCCAACGAAATCCAGAATTTCCCCGGAGTCGTCCCGCATCAACAGGCCGTTGATGGTGAAGTCGCGCCGTTGAACGTCTTGCTCAGGATTAGATGAGAAAACCACGCGCTCGGGATGCCGTCCGTCAGCGGAACCAATGTCGGACCGAAAGGTAGCCACTTCTACTTTTTGACCGTCGAGCGGAACGATGATTACGCCAAATTGCGCACCCACTGCCAGCGCATCGGGAAACAAGGAAATCACGCGCTCAGGCGTGGCGTCGGTGCTTACGTCGTAATCCTCAGGCTCGCGGCCCAGCAACACATCGCGCACGCAGCCGCCCACCAGAAAGGCCTGGTGACCTTCGCGAATCAACGTATTGCAAATCGAATTGGCCAGCTCGCGCGGCGTCACTTTCCAATTATGCGCCTGCGCCTCCGACCCGAAAAGCTTGGTGTCTGATGCGATGTTAACTGGACCCTAATGGCGATAAGGCCACCAGAAAACGAAGCTCAGCGATCCTCAGCTTTTGTATCGCCGCGCCGCAGCGAGCCCCCAAATTGTACTTTGCTGAAACCAAAGCGGTCGCGCAGCCGGTCCGTGGCTTGCGTAAGTTTTTGCAATTTTTCGCGCCGTTCTGCTTGAAGCAAATCAAGCTGCTCTCCGCCATGGCTGAAATTGCTGAGGCTGACTCCCAGTAGCCGAACTTTTCTGCGGCGATCCAGATGTTTCTGAAAGAGTTCCTGGAACACGGCATTGATCCCCGCGTCGAGCGCCGTGCTTTCGCCCAGCGATTTGGAACGCGCGTGCGTGTCGAATCCCGCGTAGCGAATCGTCAACGTAAGCGTGCTCGCGGCAAGCCCCGCTTCGCGAAGTCGCTTGCACGCTTTTTGCGACAGATGGCTCAGCACCGCGGTTAAAGCCGCTGAATCATCCGTGTCTTCGTTGAACGTCTGATTCTGAGAAATGGATTTGGGTTCCGCATCGACTACAAACTCGTATGAATCGCCACCACGCGCTTTCCGATACAGCGCCGTGCCCCATTGCCCGAAAATTTTCTCCAGTTTTTCCTGAGGTTGCGCCGCAATGTGCTCCACCGTTTCGATTCCCAGCGCGCGCAAGGCTCTTTCCGTGACTTTGCCGATCCCCGGAATTTTTCGCACCGGAAGCGGCGCCAGAAATCGCTCTTCGCTTGCCGCCGGAACCCAAACCAGCCCGCGCGGTTTGGCCTGATCGGAAGCCACTTTAGCCACCAGCCGTGTCGAAGCCAGACCGCCCGAACATGGCAGACCGGTAGTGCGCGTGATGCTGCGCAGGAGTTTGTCGGCGGCGGCCAGCGGAGGCCCGTGCAGCCGTTCTGTCCCCGCGAGATCGAGATACGCTTCGTCGATGGACACCATTTCCACCACGGGAGAAAAGTTTGTCAGAATCGTCGCGACCCGGTCGCTCCATTGCGTGTACTTCGCGTGGTGACCGTCGAGAAATATTGCGTGCGGGCACAAGCGTCCTGCAGTTCGCAAAGGCATCGCCGATTGAATGCCATACTTACGCGCTTCGTAGCTGGCTGCGGTCACTACTCCACGTTGATCCGGGCGTCCGCCCACAACAACAGCCTTTCCGCGAAGCTCGGGACGCTCCAGCAGTTCCACGGAAACAAAAAATGCGTCCATGTCGACATGCAGTATTGAAGTAGCAGTCTGCGAAGTTAATTCGGCAGGAGCGTCATGCTTCGCGCGAAAACGTGCTAAATCCGGCATGTTGAGCTAAGCCTACGCCGGTTGGGAATAGGCGACAACATGCAGCCGACGCCTACGTTAGAATCCAAAAGAAAATTACCGCGCCGATCGAAGTTGATTTTCAGGGCAAGCGTTCCGCCGCGATCACGCGGGGAATGCCAGCAAGGTCGTTGCTCGCGCCCACGACTGCCCACTGCCGCGCATGCAGCAGCGGTTGTACCGCAGCCAGACTGTCGTGCCCAAGTTCCGCAACGAAAATACCGCCCGGTTTTAGATGTAGTCCCGCGAGAGCAATCAGGCCGCCATAAAGTTCGTACCCTTCTTTGCCACCATACAGCGCAATAGCAGGTTCGTGATCGCGCACCTCGCGCGCCAGCGTATTCGCGTCGCGTGCAGGAATATACGGTGGATTGCTCACGATGAGGTCGAAACTTGATTCCCTCGCGCCTATTTCGGCGACTGCTCCAAATTCTGGTAAAGACAAGTTCCCAGCCAAAGGCCGCGATAAATCGGATTCGAGAAAATGGATTCGGCTTGTTACGCTGTGACGCTCTGCATTCCTGCGCGCCACCGCCAGCGCTGCGGCTGAAATGTCCGTGGCATAAATTGTCGCCGCCGGAAGTTCCTTCGCCAAAGCAATCGCCAGGCACCCCGAACCCGTTCCAATATCCGCAATTAAAAAGCCTTCGCCATCCGTTTTTTGCGGCCTGCCCGCGCGCAGTTCGCGCAACGCCAGCCGGTCGAGCGCAACTTCAATGACATGTTCCGTCTCTGGCCGGGGAATCAGCACGTCCGGCGTAACTTCAAATTCCAGACTCCAAAATTCCTGTTTGCCGGTGAGATGCTGCGTCGGCTCGCCGTTTGCGCGACGAGTAATTAACGCTAAAAAAGTGCTTAACTCTTGAGAATTTATCGGCTCTTCCGGATGCGCATACAACCACGCGCGGTCGCGACCCAGCACATGCAGCAACAGCAATTCCGCGGCAAGCGTGTAGGAAGCGACTTGCTTCTCGCGCAGCCGCGAAATTCCCGCGCGCAACGCCCCGCGAATATCCATCGGTATTTTTAGATCGCGATGCACAGTGTTTGACATTGCAACAGGCATTGAATCAGCCGCTCGAAAACAAAAACGATTACGCCGCGCCCAACTCCTGATCGAGCCGTTCCGCTTCGTAGTGCGAAACCAACCCATCGACCAGCGGCGCCAGCTTGCCATCCATCACATCCGTCAATTGGTGGAGCGTCAGGCCAATGCGGTGATCGGTGACGCGATTTTGCGGGAAATTATAGGTGCGAATTTTTTCCGAGCGATCGCCGGTTTTAATCTGCCCGCGCCGCTCCGCAACGATGGCCGCTTGCTGCTTTTCCTGTTCCTGCTCATAAAGCCGCGCGCGCAAAACGCGCATGGCCTTGGCTCGATTCTTGATCTGCGATTTTTCATCCTGCTGCGAAACCACCAGCCCGCTGGGCAAATGCGTGATGCGCACCGCGGAATAAGTGGTGTTTACAGACTGCCCGCCCGGTCCCGAAGAACAAAACGTATCGATGCGTAAATCTTTGGCCTCAATTTTAATGTCGATCTCGTCCGCTTCCGGAAGCACCGCCACAGTGGCAGCGGAAGTATGGATGCGCCCTTGCTGCTCGGTGGCCGGCACGCGCTGCACGCGGTGAACTCCACTTTCATATTTCAGCTTGGAATAAACTTTGTAACCTTGAATGGCCGCGACGATTTCCTTTAGACCGCCAAGTGATGACGGAGAACTTTCCAGCACTTCCACTTTCCAGCCCAGTGTTTCCGCGTACCGCGAATACATGCGGAAAAGTTCAGCCGCAAAAAGCGCCGCCTCATCGCCTCCCGTGCCCGCGCGAATTTCCACGATAACGCTCTTTTCGTCGTTGGGATCCTTGGGAAGCAGCAGCAGTTTCAGCTCGCGTTCGACGGTTTCTTTGCGTGCCACCAGTTCCTTTTCTTCGTCGTACGCCAGTTGCTTCATTTCCGAATCTTCCGCTTCACCAATCATTTGATGAGCGCCAGCCAGATCTTTCTCGATTTGCTTGAACTGGCGATGCTTCTCAACAATCTGTTCCAGCTCGGCGTGCTGCTTGGCTACTTTTTGAAAATGCGAAGAGTCGGACACCACTTCGGACGTGGACAGCTCCTTGGTGAGCTCATCGTAGCGCGCGCTCAGTTGATCTAGTCTCTCGGATAGTGTTACCGCCATAAAATCCTCACGAATTAAGGGTTCAGATGAATTGACGGAAGGAAAGTAACGACGCGAAAGCCAGTAGGCTTGAAGAGGAGCCGCTAATAGAAGTTTGCGTTCACTGCGTAAATCTTATCACGCTTTTCGTTTGCGACGCGCGTACGTAGCCGCCGCGCCTAATCCAATCAAAAGCAATGCTGCCGTCCCTGGTTCAGGTATGCCTACAGGAGGCGGAGTCCCACCACCACCGCCACCGCCAGGAGGTGGAGTCCCACCACCACCGCCACCTCCGCCAGGAGGTGGAGTAGACGGATTCTTCTTACCACTAATTCCTCCGCCGCCAGGCAAAGGAAAGAACGGAGCCACCGGAACAAAGGAGGTACCCGGTCCGCCGCCGGGTGATTGTATCGGACCGGAAACCAACAGCGGCGGCGAAGCGGAAAATGCCGCGAGATAAGGCGACGACACGATATCCGGAAATACCGGCCCATCCAGGTCAGACGTAGTCGGTTCGGCAGGCGCGTTAGGCCTGACTGGCATAACCGAGACCCGATTGCCGCAGCGCGTTCGCGCCATATTGACGCCGTCGCTGAGCATCGCCTCGCCCCTTGGCAGCGCCAGCCTATGCTTGGTCCAAAACACTTTGTTCCCGATGCGATAGGAAACGTACATCAATTGCGGAGCATCCAGCGTCACGCGGTGAGCTTTAGCGGCATCGAAGTCCGCATAGTGTTGCGCCACCACCGGATCTGCTGCCATTGCTTCCATGAGCTCCTGAGGCGATTGCGCCCCTCCGGCAATGACCGAGTACGGGTAAACGGCTCGCGAATGCCCTGTTGGCAAGAGGAGTGAAGAAGGAGGCCAGAATGGCGCCGCGGGAAGCTCAGCGGTAGCCAAGGGTTGCCACGTCCGCCAGCTGAGGTTCAAAGCTTCGGATGCTATCCCGATACAGCACAAAGCTATTAAGGCCGCCGCAATCCCTACCCTGCTCCGAAATGGAACATGCCTGTACGTGCGCGCGAGCTTCTCCCCGATTGTGACTTTTGGGGAGACACGGCGACTACGGTGAGACTTGGACCGACGGACGGGCACCTGGACACCTCAGGTCTTTTTGCGGGCGGCCGCTCGAGAGGACAGCGCACCTATAGGGCCTTCAGACTGGATGTAATTCTAGCACTAGTCCGCCCATAACTCAGCAGGAAAAGCTTGTGACCAATCAGTTAACATTGTTGAAAAAATGGCGCGCTCTTCGGAGTGCTGGTTCGAAGCGCATCCATCGAATAAATCGCGTCTAAGTGAGGGCAACCTTGGCCTTTAGATGTCTCGGCGCCACGCTTTCAAACGATCGCGCTTCCGGTCGCTTCAACGCACCGCCTCGGCCCACCAAAATGTGACGAAACAGTCGCTGCCACTTTGGCTTACGCATCGATATTTCATCGCTTTGGTTACATACTCAACTCCATAGATTGTCCGCTTGGTTGAATGCTCAACTAAGTGAATTGCTCCGCTTAGGGGAACGTTCAACTGCAAAATTTGTCGCTTGTTTGAACGCTCAACCAAGAAAAAGTACTGGAACCACTCTCTTCCTCTTTCTCTTAAAGCATTGATTCCTTTGAACAGCGCCCCATCATCTGTAAACTCCATCCATGCGTGTTCTCTTCGTCGGTGACATCGTTGGCGCGCCAGGACGCCAGATCGTTCGCGATCGTCTGGCCGACGTCGTGGCCCAGAAAAAAATCGATCTGGTCATCGCCAACGGTGAAAATTCCGCTGCCGGCTTCGGCATCACCCCGCGCCTGGCCGACGAATTTCTCCACGACGGGATCGACGTGCTCACTGGCGGCAATCACAGTTGGGACCGCCGCGAAATCATGGATTATCTGCCCCATGAGCCGCGCCTGTTGCGCCCCGCGAATTTCCCGGATGGCACCCCGGGCAGCGGCTTATTCTGCGGCGCCGCCAAAAATGGCGTGAAGTACGCGGTGCTGAATCTTCAGGGCCGCACCTTTCTGCCCGCCATCGATGACCCATTTCGCAAGGCTGACAGCGAGCTCGCCCGGCTCTCGCCGGACATAGACTTTGTCTTCGTCGATATGCACGCGGAAACCACCAGCGAGAAAGTAGCCATGGGTTGGTATCTGGACGGCCGAGCCACGGCTGTCGTGGGAACGCATACCCACGTCGCCACCGCCGATGAGCATGTGTTGCCCCAGGGCACCGCGTACATCACCGATGTAGGCATGACCGGGCCCCACGGAGGCGTCATCGGCATGGATCGGCAGGGCATCATCAAAAAATTTCTCGACGGCCTGCCAGCCCGCTTTGAGGTCGCCGAAGGCGACATCCAAATGAACACCGTGCTGATCGAAACCGCCGACGAATCCCCTCGCAACCCTGCCGGCCGCCTTCGCGCCCGCTCCATCGAGCGCCTCCGCTTCCGCCTCGATACCTAGCGTCGATGGATCGCATTGGCACGTGACGCCTCATCCGTTTCGCTACAGTGTAAAAACTCACGGACCACAAACTAAACAATCACCGCCGACGATTCTCCCGCTTTGCTGCAAATCAAATTAATCATGGAGTACGAATTAATCAATCGCGTATGACAATCGCGCTACTAAGCTGCAAATTAATATCACGGTCGCGATTTCCCGTTTCACTACAAATCCAAAGAATTGCGGAGGGTGCCCCACCCTCGATTTGTAGGGTGGGGCTTGGGGTTACTTTTTTTCTGGGCTCTCTTTCTTTCGGGTCCTTTCTGCCTTTGCCTTGGAACACATAAACGCTGACCGCCTGTAACGGGCAACCCTGGCGAGCCGTCAATGCTCTGAGCATTCAGGAAACCCAATGAACATCGTGCAGTTACTATTGAAATGCTGCGTGTCGCTCTCTCTCCTGGCGGCCTGCACCGCGATCGCTTCCGCGCAGTACGAAGGCGAACTAACCGCCAAGCGTCGCGTGTTTCCCGAGGTCGGCGTGGGACTGCGCGCGATCAAGTGCGGCGATAGCGACAAAACCTATGTACTAGGTTCGCAAGGCCTAATGGTTTTCGACGCCAAGGATCACAAACTTCTAACCATCGGCTCAGCTGCAGCCGATGGTTCCGCCGCCAAAGCCAGCGCACCAGGAGCCACCGCTACAGGACAAAGTTTCGCGGAGGATTTGGACGTCGACGCCGCGGGCCAAATTTATGTCGCTGACCGCGCCGCCAACCTTATCGTGGAGTATTCCGCGGACGGCAACCGGATAAAATCCTTCCACGTGAACGCGCCGCTTTCTGTCGCCGCACTCCCGGACGGCGAAGTCGCCGTCGTCACATTGCGCGATCCCCACCTCATCCTGGTCTTCGATAAAAACGGCAGAGACATTCGCGATTTCGGTGAACTGGAAGAGATCTCTAGCCGTCAGGACCTGAATCGTTATCTCAACTCCGGCTACCTCGCTAGCGACGCGCGCGGCAACATCTACTATGCGTTTATCTATGCACCTGAGCCGACCGTTCGCCAGTACGACCGCAATGGTTACGCCTTGCAGACCATTCAATTCTCTGAAATCGAGGCTTTCGCCGCCGCGCAAGCCGCCAGAAAGGAAATTGAACGCCAGGAGCGCAAAGGGAAGCAGCCCGCCTTCAAACCTATCCTCACCGCCGTCGGCGTTGTTCGCGATAATGGCGAAGTGTGGATCGCTCTACACAACCGGCTGCTGCGTTTTGACAAGGACGGCTATCACAAAGCCACCTACCAGCTGTACACGCCGGACGGAACGCGTCTTGATGCCAACAGCATTCTCGTAGAAAGGGATCGCATCCTGATCGGCAGCGACCCACTTGGCGTCTACGAATTCGAGCGTCCCGACATCAAGCTTGGACAGTGAGGCCGCGCGGCTACACGACGTATGCGCTTGAAATTCGTTTCATGCGATTACAGGGCTTGCGGTGAATATCCAATAATTCGGATTCTCACAAAAAAGCTGCGCTGCCGAGCGGCGCAGACCGGCGACCTTCCACTCTTCCCTCCTGCGAAAGGCTAGGTATGACCATTGGACCATCTCTCCTTGGATCTTCCGCGTCAGACAAGGTCAGCTCGCTTGCGCGCCCACAACTCGGCGTCTGGCACATGAAAATATATTTATAAACAGCCGGAGTTTTTAACAGGGCCAGCGTTGGCAGAAAATAATTCT
>DATNKL010000086.1:0-17365 GCA_035603415.1 Candidatus Acidiferrales bacterium | reverse complement strand
CGGCCCAACACCAAAATGTTGTACATCGAGACCCCGACCAATCCCACCATGAGAATCGCCGACATTGCGGCGCTGGCTAAACTGGCCACTCAACGAAACATAACTCTTGTGGTGGATAACACTTTTCTGAGCCCATATCTGCAGCTGCCCATCGAGCTTGGCGCGCATATCGTAGTTCATTCCATGACCAAGTATCTCAACGGCCACAGCGACTCGACCGGCGGCGCGGTGGTTTTAACTCGCCAGGAAGACGCCGAGAGAATTTATTTTATTCAGCGCTCCGCGGGTTCCGGATTAGCGCCCATGGATTGTTTTCTGATTTCGCGCGGCATCAAGACTCTCGCGGTGCGCATGCTGCAGCACAATGCTAATGGACTGGTAGTCGCGCGTCACCTCGACACCCATCCGAAAGTTCAAAAGGTTCTTTACCCTGGACTGGCCAGTCATCCACAACACGAAATTGCGCGCCGCCAACAAAAAGGCCCGGGTGGCATGCTTTCCTTTGACCTGGGCTCCCTGGAAGCGGCTCGCCGTTTTCTCAATCACGTGAAGCTCTGTGCGCTCGCGGAAAGCCTTGGTGGAGTGGAATCGCTTATCTCGCTTCCGGCACTGATGACCCATGCATCCATGCCTCCAGAAGTACGTGCCCGGGTCGGGATCACCGAAGGACTGGTTCGTTTGTCAGTGGGCATCGAGGATGCCGACGACATCATCGCCGATTTGGATCAGGCGCTACACCACGTCTAGCGTCGGATACAGATTCACGTTCGTAAGCGTAAGGTAGTGGACTATTTTCTGCCACGCGATGGCTTCACGCTTTCAAACAGCCATCCCAAATACTCGCGCGAACCCGAAACTACCGGCAGCACTAAAAATTCAGGCACATCATAGGTGTGGACTCTTCGCACCATTCGCTCTAACTCAGGCAAGCGCCTCGCAGTTGATTTCATGACCAGTAAATACTCCCGCGAAACTTCTATCTTGCCCTGCCAACGGTAGATGGACTCCACTGCGGTCACCAAAACGTTAACGCAAGCCGCAAATCTAGCTTCAACGGCGGCGCGCGCGATCCGCCTCGCTTCGGCGAGCGTTCCGCAAGTAACCAGGACTACTCGGATGCGCCTGTCTGGCATGTTGTTCCCTTTCAACCCACTCTTCACTCGACCGCTCTATTGCGCTTAACAATTACCGGGCTAGAATACATCCGCCATGACTACTCCTTCTCCCATTAAGTTCGGAACTTCCGGTTGGCGCGGCCTGATCGCCGACGATTTTACTTTCGCGAACGTGCGGTTAGCCGTGACTGCCATCGCGGATCACATCAACGCCAAAACCCAAAATCCGACCATCCTGGTCGGATACGATCCGCGATTTTACTCCGAAGAATTTTCGCAACTCGCGGTCGACATCCTCAATCGGAACGGCATCCGCACGCTGCTATGCGACACCTTTACTCCCACGCCCGCCATTGCGTATGAGATCAACCGCCGGAAGTTGGACGGTGCCATTAATTTCACCGCCAGTCATAACCCCGCGCAATATCACGGCCTCAAGTTTTCTTCCGCTGACGCCGGACCGGCGCTTCCGGAAGTCACCAAGGACATCGAAGCACGTGTCGCCAAAATGGTTGAGAAAGATGGACCGTTTCCAGCAAAGCCGGCAACAACTTCAGACGATAAGCGCGCCCCGAACGAAATGGTTAATATTTGCGAAACGTATCTACAGCGGCTCGAACAACTCGTTCGCTTCGACGCACTGCGCCAGGCCAAAGCTCATTTTGTCTACGATGCGTTGCATGGATGTGGCGCCGGTTATCTCGACAACGTTTTGACTCGCAACGGAATCGCCGTTCAGGCCATGCGCCTGAATCGTGACACCCTGTTTGACGGAACCGGCCCCGACGTGTCCGGAACAAATTTGGCGCCGCTGCGTAAAGCTGTGCTGGAGTCCGGCGCCATCGCCGGTCTGGCCACCGACGGCGATGCTGACCGCTTCGGTATCATCGACCGCGACGGCACGTGGATCCAGCCCAATCACATTTTGGCGCTGCTATACGACTATCTGGTCGAGACGCGTGAATGGCACATGCCCGCGGCTCGCAGCGTAGCCACCACGGAAATGATGGACGCCGTGGCAAAATCCCACGGCCAAAAAATTTATCAGACTCCCGTCGGATTTAAATACATTGGCCAATTAATCCGCGAAGACAAAATTGCCATGGGCGGCGAAGAAAGCGCCGGACTCACCATTCGTGGACACGTGCCGGAAAAAGACGGCATCCTCGCCTGCCTGCTGGTTGCCGAAATGCTCGCTGCCCGCGGTACTTCTATAGAACAGCAGGTTAAAACGCTATTCAAAAAACTCGGACGCGAATTCTGGCCGGTGCGCGAAAATTTTCATCTCACAGACGAACAAAAGGCGAATGCAGTAAGGCAGGTAGCCATTGACGCTTCGACACTACTTGGACGGAAAATTCTTTCCGTGGATCGCACCGATGGCGCAAAGTTTGTCTTCGAAGACGGTTCCTGGATGCTCGTCCGGCTTTCCGGCACCGAACCGCTTCTGCGCTTATATGTGGAGGCCCCGAGTTTGAACGCTTCAACGAAGCTGACCAGCGCAGCCAAAAATTGGCTCATGCATGAATCATGAACAAGGAAACGGGAAAGATGAAAATGAAGGTTGACGAAAAGGCGGGTGGCTTATTGCAACACGGGCCCGCGCTGCTGGTTTTGTTTGTGGCGGTTCTTTTTGTGCACGATATTTTTGGCGCCCACGGCTACCTGTCCATGCGCCGCACTCAGGATGGCATCAAGAAAGTGAAAGCCGAAATTGAGCAATTGAATAAAGAGAATGCCGCGCTCGAACAGGCTGTGAAAGATTTAAAGACCGATCCGCGCGCCATCGAAAAAATCGCCCGTGAAGAGCTTATTCTCGCGAGGCCGGGCGAAATCATCATAAAAATTCCGCAATCGCAATTGTTGCCCCAAGCGTTCAATACTCGCCCGTAACGTCTCACTAAGCTCAAATACAATTACATCGCTTCGCTTAAGCTCTGCGCTCTCGCCGCCTGCAGATTGACTGCGCCTCGCTTTTTGGCGCGCGTGCGCCATATCGAGATTCCCAGCATGGCCGCGAAGATCACCACCATGCCCGCCGTTGCCAGTGGAATAGTGCTCCGAAATTTCGGCAAAATGGATAATCTGCCGTACACGAATTCGATGTGCACCCAATAGACCAGCAACGATGTCTTGCCAAATTGTATGAAGGGACTGAACCCTTCCGTTGCCCAACCCCACCGGCACCACCAAAAAATTGCAAAGGTAAGCAGTAATAAAATACCGCAGCGCATCAGGAAAAAATTTGGGCTGCTGTGCCAGTAATCGTAGACCGCGTAAATCCTGACGTTGGAATAATCCCACCACAGCGATAAAGCGGAGGCCAGCGCGCCGATCGCACCAACGATGCTCAGCGCCGCAACTTCTTTGCGTTGCGCGAAATCCGAAAACAGAAACGAACCAAACGCCAGCCCTACGAAAGCAAATCCGCACCATGGGAAAATTGAAAAAATCCATGGCGTCGGCGAGCCAAAATTGTGGACTCCGTTGATGTAGGACTCCAGCATCCACGGAAGAAAGTGTGGACGGTGGGTCGTCCACAGTGGTGGCGTAGCGATCGCGACAATGGCGGCAATCAGCAGTGACAATCCGATCAGGCGGTTTCTCCAGCTTCGATGAGACTGCGGGGTTTGCAGCGATACACACTCGTGCCCTGTACTCGCCTCGGGCGAATCGTCAACGCTCATCAACCGCCAAAACAGCGCCATGAAAATAATCGATACTCCCAGAATGTTCAGCACATCCACTTTCAACAAATCTGTCCACGGCGATTTGGGATAACCAAGCACGAATTCTTGCACTCGCAGCAGAAATCCCAGCCCGAGGATTTCCGCGCCGCGCAAAAGTCCAGTTTTAAAAATCTGTGATTGAGGCTTGTGTTTTTGCCGCAGACCTTCAGTAACCAGCGCAAAGGAAACGCCAGCGAGAAACAAAAATATCGGCGCCGGCAGCGTCGACAACTCCTGCGACCAACGATACAACAGCGTTTTTCGCGCTTCCGGATTCAGCCAGGAGTCGTAGCAGTGCGCCTGAATCATCACCACGCACGCTAGCCCGCGCATCCAGTCGATATACGCTAATCTTTTGAATGGCACTGGCAGCTGAGTTGTCGTACCCACTGGAATCGCGAATACTCTAGCGCACAACTCCGCTCAGAGGACTGGAAGCGGAAGCGTAAAGTCTCTTCGGCATGCGGCCGGCAAGAAATGCCTTGCGACCCGCGATGGTAGCATCGCGCATCGCTTCGGCCATCAACACTGAGTCTTCTGCTTCCGCGATAGCGGTATTCATAAGCAGACCGTCCGCGCCCAGTTCCATCGCCGATGCCGCATCCGACGCGGTGCCCACACCGGCATCCACAATCAATGGCACTTCCGTGATGCGCTCTCGCAAAATTCGCAAATTCGTGGGGTTCTGAATACCCAGCCCGGAGCCAATGGGCGCAGCTAGCGGCATCACCGCAGCGGCTCCCGCATCGACAAGCTTACGAGCAACAATAAGATCGTCGTTGGTGTAGGGCAACACTACAAATCCTTCTTTTACCAACACGCGCGTCGCCTCGATCAATTGCTCGGTATCCGGAAACAATGTCTGCTGGTCCCCGATCACTTCTAGCTTGACCCAGTGAGACAATCCCACTTCGCGCCCCAAACGCGCGGTGCGAATCGCTTCCTCAGCGGAGTAACATGCCGCGGTATTTGGCAAAATAAACATTTTTTCGCGGTCGATATAATCGAGCAGTGACTCTTTCGATTTATCCGTGAGGTTCACGCGACGCACCGCCACCGTAACCATGTCAGCGCCTGACGCGGCGTGCGCGCGCGCCATTTCCTGAAAGCCGCGGTATTTCCCGGTGCCCACAATTAGCCGCGACTTAAACGCGCGCCCCGCGATTACCAGTTGATCGGCCATGTGTTCTCCAACTTCAAATTTTAGTCTGGCTGGACACTAGCACCAAATCGCAGATACCAAAAAAGATCAGCCAATCTAGCCCAAGTTATTTAGTCACTGTTAATCCTGAAGTATGGGTCGCGGCTCGGCCGCATCGGCGTAAAGCTCATCAATAATTTTCCGGTAGTGTTGCTCCACAATGCGTCGTTTAAGTTTTAGGGTAAAAGTGAGGCTCCCATTGTCAAACGTGAAATCCTCGGAAAGCAGCGCAAAACGTTTTATCGATTCGTACTGCGCCAGGTTCGTTGTAAGCCGTCGTACTTCCGACTCAATAAGCGCCCTAACCCACGCATTCGACGCTACCTCTGCATTACTCGCAAATGTAATTCCCTCGTCAGCCGCTTTCGCCGAGATCGTTACTGGATTCGGCACCAGCAGAGCCACTACAAATTTGCGCTCATCGCCCACGACCATGGCGTTCAGCAGATAAGGACTATTCTTCAGCGCGTTTTCAATGGGCTGCGGAGCCACGAATTTACCCGCCGCGGTCTTAATTAAATCTTTTTTGCGGTCGGTGATAAACAAATAGCCATCCGCGTCCAGATAGCCTATATCCCCGGTACTAAACCAGCCATCCGCGCTCAAAACTTCGCGGGTCGCTTCCGGATTCTTGTAGTACCCCTGCATCACGCACGGCCCGCGCGCCAGAATCTCCCCATCATCGGCAAGTCTAATTTCTACGTTCGCTATGGCCTTCCCGGAGCTACCCGCACGATTGTTTGGATAATTCGAGCTCAGCACCGGCGAAGTTTCCGTCAATCCGTAACCCTGATATATCGGTATGCCGATGGTCCAAAAAAACTCCGTCAGATTTTTTGAGAGCGGCGCGCCGCCGGACATCACCAGCGTCAAGCGCCCTCCCGTTCCTGCTCGAATTTTTGAATACACGAGCGCATTCGCCAGCAACCATTGGAGCCTGACCGCAAATGGCGCTCGCTCTTCGCCGCATCGCCACTTGCCGGACTGGCTCGCGACTTTCATGGACCAATCAAACAGTTTGCGTTTAATTCCTGTGGCTTTACTTCCCTGCTCCACTATCCGCGTATAAATCTTTTCGAATACTCGTGGCACAGCGGCCATGGTGGTGGGACGAAGTTCCAACATTGCTTGAGCCACCTGCTCCACGGCTTCCACGTAAGCCACGGTAATGCCATGAAATAAAAAGGAGTAGTCGATCATTCGACCGTAAACATGGGCCAATGGCAAAAACGAAAGCGCCAGATCATTCGTGGCGTCATAGCGAACCTGCAGGTGGCTATCCGTGACATTCGAACAGAAATTCGTGTGCGTCAACATCACCCCTTTAGGTTCACCGGTGGTGCCTGACGTGTAAATCAACGACGAAAGTTGCCCGGGCTGCACCTGCGACGCTCGCAGCCGGTACGAAGCAATCTCCGTCGCGCCGGCGCCCGCAATCAGCGTTTCATAGCGAAGATATTCAGGCGCCGCTTCCGGCCCCGCGTCCGCAGCCACAATCTGTTCTACGGTGAGCAGTTCTGAACGACACACCAGCAGTTTTTCCAGTTGCTTCGCTCCAGAAACAAAAACAATCTTGGCCTCGGAATGATTCAGGATGTACGCCATCCGTTGCGGCGATTCATTAAAATAAATCGGCACGCTGACCCCGCCGGCGCCGGTAATCGCAAGGTCCGCCGTGTGCCACTCCGGACGGTTCGCCGAAAAAATCCCTACGCGGTCTCCCGTTTTCACGCCAAGTTCCACAAGTGCACTGGAAAGTCCCGCGACGCGCCGAAGAAATTCCGCCGACGATATCGCTTCCCAACGGTCCCCATGACGGAACATTTGAGCCCGTGGATTTGGCAGCCGGTCGATGGCGCTTAAAAATCTGGAGGGAAGCGTGCCGTAATTCATCGCGATTTCGACTGTACTCCAGCTATTTACGCGGCGCAATTGCCGCCTCTGGTCATGCTTCGATAAGCAAGAGAGTGCATTTCACGCCACAACTCGGCTCCGTGCAAATGCTTTCTCCCTGCGATAGTATTGGCGTTGAGCGCTTATGACTCCGATTTCCTCCGAATCCTCCGTTCTGTCGGCGACTAACAAGGGTTCATTCAAAGCGCCCCGCGGGACCGAAATTACCTGCAAGGGCTGGCAGCAGGAAGCCGCGTTGCGCATGTTGATGAATAATCTCGATCCAGAGGTCGCTGAAAAACCCAACGATCTGGTCGTATATGGCGGCACAGGAAAAGCGGCCCGCAATTGGGAATGTTTTCATGCCATCGTGCGCTCGCTTAAGGACCTGGCCGCGGATGAAACGCTGCTCGTGCAGTCCGGAAAACCCGTAGGGGTCTTTCGCACCCACGAATACGCCCCCCGCGTTTTGCTCTGCAATTCCAATCTCGTGGGTCATTGGAACAATTGGGAGAGCTTCAACGAATTAGATCGTGCCGGCCTGATGATGTACGGCCAGATGACCGCCGGCAGTTGGATTTACATCGGTACCCAGGGAATTTTGCAAGGCACTTACGAAACATTCGCCTCCGTGGCCAAAAAACATTTCTCCGGAGATTTGGCTGGCAAGCTTGTCGTAACGGGTGGCATGGGCGGCATGGGTGGCGCTCAACCGCTCGCGGCCACCATGAACGGCGCGGGCTTTTTGGGCATCGACGTCGATCCCGAGCGCATTAAACGTCGCGTTAAGACTGGTTATTGCGATGTCATGGTCACCAACCTGGATGAATCGCTGCGCATTTTAAAAAATGCCGTGCGCAAGCGTGAGGCTGTTTCTGTTGGCCTGGTTGGCAATTGCGCCGATGTGATTCCCGAGCTGGCTCGCCGTGGCGTTGTGCCGGATGTGCTCACCGATCAGACCAGCGCGCATGACCCTCTCAATGGCTATGTGCCCAACGGCATAAGCCTCGATGCCGCCATCGAACTACGTAAGAAAAATCCCGATGAATACAAAAAGCGATCCATGGCCGGCATGGCGGAGCATGTCAAAGGCATGCTCGATCTGCAGAACCTCGGCGCCATAACTTTTGACTACGGAAATAATATCCGCACGTTTGCCTATGAGCAGGGGCTCAAAAACGCCTACGATTTCCCGGGCTTTGTGCCCGCCTATATTCGCCCTCTGTTTTGCGAAGGCAAAGGACCGTTCCGCTGGGCAGCACTGTCTGGTGAAGCTTCCGACATCGCGCGCACCGATCAACTGGTGCTTGAGATGTTTCCGCACGACGAACATCTCAACCGTTGGATAAAGCTCGCGCAGAAACGGGTGAGATTTCAGGGACTGCCCGCACGCATTTGCTGGCTGGGATACGGAGAGCGCGACAAGTTTGGCCTGGCTCTAAACGATCTCGTCGCTCGCGGCGAACTAAAAGCCCCCATTGTGATTGGCCGTGACCACCTCGACTGCGGATCCGTGGCCTCTCCCTACCGCGAAACGGAGTCCATGCTCGACGGCTCAGACGCCGTCGCGGATTGGCCGCTGCTGAATGCGTTGCTTAACACCGCCAGTGGCGCCTCCTGGGTGTCCATTCACAATGGCGGCGGCGTAGGCATCGGTTACTCGCAACACTCCGGACAGGTCACCGTAGCCGACGGCACGAAAGAAATGGCTCAGCGTATCGAACGCGTGCTCACCAATGATCCTGGCATCGGCGTGGCTCGCCACATCGATGCGGGCTATCCTGAAGCCAAGGCCTTCGCAAAAAATACCGATCTGAAAATCCCCATGCTGTAAATCGAATGTCTGTCGCAGATTTGGGGCGTCCGGCATACTATCGAAGCCTTGAGCATCGCCACACTCATCAGCGGAGCTTCTCAACTTTTAACTTTGCGTGGCCGCGGACCCCGTCGCGGCGGTGCGCTCGCCAATATCGCAGTCATCAAAAATGGAGCGGTGCTCATCGCCGACCCCCTCATCGCCGCTGTCGGCCCACGCGCAGACGTGGAGGCTCATCCCTTGGCGCGCAGTGCGCAGCGACTCGACGCCGCCGGCCGCGTCGTGATGCCAGGCTTCGTCGACTCACACACCCATTTAATCCACGCCGCAAGTCGCGCGGAGGAGTACGAACTCAGAATTACCGGGGCCAGTTACGAAGAAATCGCCAAGCACGGCGGCGGCATACTGAATTCTGTCAGTAAACTTCGCGTCGCCACGTCCGACGCATTAAAGAAGCGCGCCCATGCCGCCCTGAAGCAGTTTGCAGCTTACGGGACTACCACCATTGAAGCTAAAAGCGGATACGGCCTCGATCTCGCCAGCGAGCTAAAGATTCTAAAATTGCATAAGGAACTGTCCACCGAGCAGCCCTTGGATATCGTTTCCACGTTCCTGGGTGCTCACGCAATCCCAGCCGAATTTCGAACGCGTCCCTCGGGCGTCAAAGATTACGTCGCACTGCTGATCGATAAACTCCTGCCGGAAATCGCCGCACAGAAGTTGGCCGAATTCTGCGATGTTTTCTGCGAGCGTGGCGCATTCAATCTCGCGCAATCAAAACAGATCCTCGAAGCCGGTAAGCTCTACGGCCTGCAGCCACGAATCCACGCCGAACAACTTTCGCACACCGGCGCTACGCAGCTTGCCGTGAAGCTTGGCGCGGCGAGTTGCGATCATCTGGAAAAAATAAATCGCGCCGACCTTCGCGTGCTTGCCAAATCCAAGACAGTAGCCACGCTGCTCCCGGGCTGCGATTTTCATCTGGGGCTGAAACAATATGCTCCCGCACGAGACCTGATCGACGCGGGAGCCATCGTAGCTCTCGCCACGGATTACAATCCCGGCACGAGCCCGACTGTAAGCATGCCTATGATTTTGTCGCTGGCGTGCACCCAATTGCGCATGACCCCAGCCGCAGCTATCACCGCCGCGACCATCAACTCCGCTTATTCTCTTGGCCGCGACAAACAAATCGGCTCCCTCGAAGTCGGCAAGCTTGCTGACATTTCCATCTTCGATGTGGATGACTACCGTGAAATTCCCTATTATTTTGGAATGAACACCTGTCACACCACCATCAAGCGGGGCCACATCATTTATTCCAAGTCGTCGCTGATTCGCTGAGTACAACGTGAGGTCGCTGCCGTCGTACAATTTAAGATATGACCCGATTGATTGAGTGCGTTCCCAATTTTTCCGAAGGACGCGATCCCGCCAAGGTCGAAGCCATTGTCGCCGCCATGAGCAGCGTGCCGGGCGTGTACGTGCTCGATCGCGAAATGGACGCCGACCACAACCGCTGCGTGGTGACCCTCGCCGGCGATCCCGATGCCGTTGCGGAAGCCGCGTTACTCGGTGTAGGCAAGGCCGCTGAACTCATCGACCTGACCGTCCATCAGGGCGCTCATCCTCGCGTTGGCGCGACCGATGTCGTGCCTTTCATTCCCATCGAAGGCGTCACACTTGAGGATTGCGTGGCGCTCGCCCGTCGAGTCGGCAACGAAATATGGAAACGCCACCGCATCCCGGTATTTTTCTACGAAGCTGCGGCCACGCGACCCGACCGCGTCAACCTTGAAAATGTGCGGCGCGGCCAATTCGAAGGCCTGCGTGAAGACTTGAAGCGCAACCACGATCGTCAACCCGACGTTGGCGAACCAAAGCTGCACCCCACTGCCGGAACCACGGTCGTTGGCGCGCGCAAATTCCTGATTGCTTACAACGTGAACCTCAACACATCCGATATCGGCGTAGCCAATAAAATCGCCAAGGCCATCCGGTTCTCTTCCGGAGGGTTGCGCTACGTTAAATCCATGGGCGTCGCGTTGAAAGCACGCAATCTCGCGCAAGTTTCCATCAACCTCACCGACTTCGAATCCACGCCCATGCATCGCGTCTATGAAATGGTCAAGCGCGAGGCCAAGCGCTACGGCGCATATCCTGTGGGCAGCGAAATTGTCGGCCTGGTTCCCAAGAAAGCTTTGGAGATGGCTGCTGATTTTTTTCTGCAACTGGAAGACTTCTCACCATCTCAGGTGCTGGAAAATCGCTTGCAATCGGTCCTATCGGGCGCGCCACCCGAAGCCCCAACGGGCGACAGCAAATTCGCGCACTTAGCGAAACCTTTTCTGGATGCCGTCGCAGCTCCCACAGCTACACCTGGCGGAGGCAGCGTTTCCGCATTCGCTGGCGCTCTCGCGGGCGCGCTAGGTCAAATGGTCGCGGGATTATCGCGCAAGAAAAAATCGCAGGCGGCGTACGTCGTGAAGTTGTCAGAAATGCTCGACCGCTTGCGCCGCACCACGGAAGACCTGACGAAAGCAATCGATCGCGACGCAGAAACTTTCGATGCCGTGATGGAAGCTTTCAAACTGCCCCAGGGCGACGCAAACGAAAACGCCGCACGGGACAAAGCCATTCAGGCCGCCACTCGCGGCGCCACCGAAGCCCCGCTAAATGTGGCCGATGTGACAGTTGCCCTTTTCGAACAACTTGTGCAACTGGAAGCTATCGCCGCCGCATCCATGCGTTCAGACTTACAAGTAGCCTGTTTCGTGGCGGGTGCCGGCGCACGCGGCTCTTTGGCGAATGTGGAAATAAATCTGGACAGCATGCACGACGCCGCTTATGTGTCCAAAGTTAGGAATAAAGTCGCCTCACTGCGTGAGCGCCTGGGAAAGAATCCCACCGTCTAAATAAATACGCAGCAAGCATCGAGTTTGAAAGGAACATCAAATGAACCCGCGGATGAAGTCAGGTAGAACCGCAAATCCTGGCGCGCTAACCGCCATCGGCCGTGTCTTAGCCATCGTCATCTTAGTCGCAGTGTGTCTTGCCATGCCCAAGCCCGCTCGTGCGGGCCGGCTGGCGGCGGACACCATTGCTTTATTCCCCAAAGAAATCGGCGAATTTGCGTATGCAGACCTGAAAAAGGCGCGTTCTCTCAGTTGGTTCCCACAATTACAGGAACAACTCTTGCCAGACCGCTTTAAGCAGTTTGAGCGTTTCCTGGCCTCCGCCGGCATCGATCCAAATTCCCAAGTCGAAGAGGTGGCGTGGGGCTTGGTTCCCGAAGGTGTAACCGCGAAAACGGCTGCCACCGGCTCCGACGCTGTGCCCACAGGAGAGCAAATTGTCGGCGTGGCTCTCGGCAATTTCAATCCCGGCAGCGCCGAATCGTATTTTAAGCAGCAAAAATTGCCGACCTTCAAAGCTCGCGGGTACACGTTATATGCTTTCGGCTCCGGTGCCGGCCCCAGCGATTTGTTCTTTTTATTTATTGATTCAAACACCGCGGCATTCGGCCACCGCAAGCTCCTGGAAAAAATGATCGAAGTACGCTTCGGCGGCGAAGAAGGCCTGCTTCGTAACGACCAGTTCTATCCGCTCATCAGCGATGCCAACGGTACCGGCACGGTGTGGGCGGTCCTAAACCCCGCTTATACGCGCCTGGCCATCCAACAGCTCGCGCCAGAAATTCAGCAATTTCCCGAAGCCGCCAAGCTGGTCACACGCATGCGCAATATGATCATCAGCGTGGATGCCAGCGGCGCGCTGGATGGAAAGTTCCAAGCTATTTGTGGTTCCACGGAAGATGCCAACACCCTCGCGCAATTACTCCAGGCTGGGTTTTTATACAAGCACTACCAGGCTCAGCAGGACAATCCCGATATGGCCCAACTTCTCGATCAGGTGCGCGTTAATCCCGCCGGCGACCGCGTGGTTTTACATATGACGCTAAGCGACGATCAAGTGACTTCGCTAATCCGCAAAAACACCTTTGCATTCAAAATGTAGCCGCTTTTAAGCGGCGTGGATCTTGCCAAATCACTAACCGGCGGACACCTGTTCGCCTACATATTTAGTCAAGCGCGTAATTTCCATTTCTGCTTGAGTTTCGTGTTGCACTCGGTCCACGCCAGGAATCGTTCCCTGCTCTTCTTTTCCCGAGTCGCCTATCGCGCGCCTTTTCATCACAACTTCAATGCGGTCGGGAGTTCTAGTTAGTATCACCGCCAAACGTTGTGTTGAATCCTTAATGCGCTCAAGTTCCCGGTTACACACGGCAACAATCGCGGACTGCAAGCTTGAAACAGCGCTATTCGCCAGTCCCGCCGCATCCGCGAAGTAGCGCCCGACGCCACCCGCAGCAGCGCTAAATCGCGTATCAGCGTCCAGTTGCATGGCAATCTTTTGGGTTTCAGCGGGCACGGTTGTCAGCTAAAGACACGTCACAGGCCTCCCGGCAATCCGGACAATAGTACAGCCCATCCATGCAGAGTCGCACGCCAAGCTGACCTTGGCAAATGGTGCAGTACTTTTCGCACACGCAATCCTCTTCGGTTTTATCACATTGAACACACACGACCTGTGCGGGCATGGGACCCTCCGGGAAAACTCTACCTGAGGACTAACTGCCGGGCAAGGAAACTGCAGACTCTGATGCGCGAATTATATAGCCGTACCACCAGACTTTCGATGCGCTTTTTGACCCACCAGAGGGTGCATGCTAGTATCAATTTCCGCTGAATTTTGTGGAGTCTACCGTCGATCCGTCCATCATTACCGAGCTTCGTAAAACGCCTCTAAATGCCATGCACCGCCGTTTGGGCGCAAAAATGGTGAATTTCGGCGGCTGGGATATGCCTGTCGAGTATCCGTCCACCGGCGGCTTGGTCGCCGAGCATAAAGCCGTTCGCGCAGGCGTTGGCGTTTTTGATGTTAGCCACATGGGCGACATTCGCATCAGCACCGGGCGCACTCACGGCGGCGCCTTGGCTGCTGTGCAGCACATCACCATGAACGATGCCGCCAAGTTGGCCATCGGCCAGGCGCAGTATTCCGCCATGCTTTATCCTTCGGGCACTTTCGTCGATGACGTTATCGTGCACCGGCTTGGAGACGACGATTTTCTTCTGGTGATTAATGCCGGAACTCGCGAAAAGGACATTAACTGGGTGCGTGAAAATACCGCGTCCCACGACTGCAAAATCGAAGAATTAAGCGACGCCTACACGCAACTTGCCATTCAGGGGCCACACGCTATCGACCTGTTGCAAAAGCTTACCGACGTAGATCTGCGTCCCATCAAAAATTACTGGTTCACGCACGGCGCCGTTTGCGGATTGCAAAACATTTTGGTCGCTCGCACGGGGTACACCGGCGAAGACGGCTTCGAGATTTATGTGCCTTCGGACGTAGCCACCAGCGAAGAGGTCTGGGCAAAAGTCATGGAGGCCGGCCGCGAATTTGGAATCATCCCGTGCGGTCTTGGATCCCGCAATACCTTGCGCCTGGAAGCGAAAATGGCGCTTTATGGCCACGAGATCAGCGAGAACATCAACGTTTGGGAAGCAGGGCTTGACCGCTACTGCAAAATGGAAAAAGGAGACTTCATTGGCCGTTCCGAACTCCAGCGCGCTAAAGACGCGGGATTGAAGCGCACTCTCGTCGGCCTGGAAATGATCGAACGAGGCATCGCGCGGGATGAATATCGTTGCGTAAATGACCAGGGCGAGCCCGTCGGGTTTATTACCAGCGGTTCCCCATCTCCGACACTATGCAAAAATATTGCTTTGGCGTATTTGCCGCCTTCCATGTCATCGATTGGAACCACCGTTTATGTAGAAATTCGTAATCAGAAGACCAAGGCCCAAGTTGTTCCGACGCCTTTTTACAAGCGCGCAAAGAAATCAACAAGCCAGCAATTCGCAAGCACCGTTTAAGTGACGGAAAGGAACCGATGACTTATCCCCCGTCGTATCGCTATACCAAGCAACACGAATGGATCGATGTCAAAGATGGCGTCGGCACCATTGGAATCACCGATTACGCGCAGCACGAGCTTGGCGACGTCGTTTTTGTCGAACTTCCCAAACCAGGCGCCAAAATTCAGGCCGGAAAATCGTTTGGCAACGTGGAATCCGTAAAAGCCGTCAGCGAAATCTACGCGCCCGTCTCCGGCGAAGTACTAGAAGCCAACGCCGCCCTCGAAGCCACTCCGGAGAAGCTGAACTCCGACCCGCACAACTCAGCCTGGCTGATTCGCGTAAAGCTTGCCGATCAAACAGAACTCACCAAGCTGATGGATGCGAAGGCCTACGAAGCGTTCATCTCCGACAAAAATAAGGAAGCCTCCGCCTGATGCGCTATCTCCCGAAAAGCCCCGCCGAGCGCAAGCAAATGCTTGCCGTCGTCGGTGGCAAATCCATTGACGAATTGTTTTCCAGCGTTCCAGAACAATATCGGCTGAAGAAGGCGTTGAATCTTCCGGGGCCGCTCTCTGAAGCGGAGATCATTCAATATTTCAAGGTGCGCGCCGCTGAAAATTCGCTTGGCTACACCAGTTTCCTCGGAGCCGGCGTGTACCATCATCTGCGCTCCGTAATCACCGACACAATTATTCAGCGTGGTGAATTTCTAACCTCTTACACTCCTTACCAAGCGGAAATCACCCAAGGTACGCTGCAATCCATCTTTGAATTCCAAACCCTGATGTGCCAGTTGACCGGTCAGGAAGTCGCGAACGCCTCCATGTACGATGGCTCCACGGCCGCAACTGAAGCGGTCTTGATGGCCGAGAGATTGACTTCACGACGGCGCGTGCTTGTGGCGCGCTCCGTGCATCCGGAATATCGCGCAGTCCTGAAGACCTACGCTAAAAATTCTGGCCTCATCATGGAAGAAGTCGCCGTCGCTCCCGACGGCACAGTGGACACCAAAGCTTTGCAATCCAACCTCAAAGAAGATGTCGCCGCAATCCTGGTGCAATCGCCCAACTTCTTGGGGGTCATCGAACCCATCGCGGACCTTGCCAATATCGCGCATAAGTCCGGCGCACTACTTGTTGCCACTGTAACGGAAGCTGTTTCGCTCGGTCTCGTAAGTCCTCCGGCTGAGGCAGATATCATAGCCATGGAGGGGCAGAGCTTCGGATTAGCTCCGAGCTACGGTGGCCCATATGTAGGCGTTATTGCCTCTCGAGAAAAATTCGTCAGGCAAATGCCTGGCCGCCTCGTAGGGCAAACCACCGATTCGAATGGCCGCCGCGGTTTTGTGTTGACTCTCGCCACTCGCGAACAACACATCCGCCGCGAGAAAGCCACCTCCAATATCTGCACCAATCAGGCGCTATGCGCTCTTGCCGCCACGGTGCATCTTTGTTTGCTTGGTAAAGAAGGCCTCCGCGAGATGGCCCATCAGAATTTGTCCAAAGCACGCTTCGCCCTCGCTGAACTAGAAAAAATCCCCGGCGTGCGAAGAGCCTTCGACGCCCCGTTCTTTAACGAATTCACAATTGAGCTGCCTCGATCCGTGAAACTCGTGAACGCGCAACTCCTGCGCGAGCACATAATCGGTCCTTTCGTACTCGGCACCTCTTACCCCGAATTGACCAAGCACGCGTTAGTTTGCGTTACGGAAACCATCACCCGCGTGGAAATTGAAAAGTTTGCGAGTGCACTCCGTTCCGTTCTTGAGCAGCCGGTTTAAATATCGGCACAGTTTTACAACTAAGTTTTCAACTACCCGATAGGAATAACAAATTGACCGAGCATTTCAAAAAAGCTTCCCAGCACGTTAGTCAGAATGAACGTCTCATCTTTGAGACTTCTTCCCCTGGCAAACGTGCCTTTGAATTGCCCCCGCTGGATGTCCCGGCCGCCGACGCCGCAAAAGCCTTGGGCCGTTATCATCGCAGCGAGGGCGTTTCCGATTTTCCTGAAGTAAGCGAGATCGAAGTTCTGCGTCACTTCACGCGTCTTTCCACCTGGAATTACGCCATCGATCTGGGGATGTACCCGCTCGGCTCGTGCACCATGAAATATAATCCCCGGGTAAACGAATTTGTCGCTCGCCTCGATGGCATCGCCACCGAACACCCTTATCAGCCTCAAGAACTCTCGCAAGGGTGCCTGAAAATCATAAAGCTGCTCGAAGATTGTCTCCTCGAGATAACCGGCATGGACTCCATCACCTTGCAACCCGCAGCCGGCGCGCAAGGCGAACTCACCGGCTTGCTTTTAATCCGCGCTTATCTACAAAAACAGGGCAATCCACGCAAAAAAGTTTTGATCCCCGATTCCGCTCACGGGACAAATCCAGCTACCGCTGTTATTGCCGGCTACCAGGTCGAAAATATCAAGTCCGAATCTCACGGCCAGATCGACGTCGAAAAACTTCGCGACCTGGTTACCGAAGATGTCGCTGCACTGATGATCACCAACCCTTCCACGCTGGGCATCTTCGAGCCTCGCATCGCGGAAATTGCCGACATTCTTCACCGCAAGGGCGCCCTTCTCTACATGGACGGCGCGAACATGAACGCGCTGACTGGCATCACCCGGCCCGGCGATATGGGCGTGGATGTAATGCACCTCAATCTACACAAAAC
>DATNKL010000037.1:0-12774 GCA_035603415.1 Candidatus Acidiferrales bacterium | reverse complement strand
CGGCAAAATTTTCGGCAGCGTCCTCGCGGTGCTGGCGGGCTGTCTCTACGGATGGGCCGCCCATGGATCCTGACTTTGCGCCCGCATAAGGAAGAGTCCCTATGGTCGAATCCAGCGACGTCAGCGCTGTGGGCATGGTGTCTTGGGGCCCGTCGACCAGGGATTCCTGTTCGATAGATTTCGCGAGTCCGAAATCAAGCAGCTTGGTATGTCCGTCAGGCATCAAGAAGATATTGGAAGTCTTGATATCCCTGTGGACGATACCTGCGCGGTGCGCCCGGTCCAGCGCGTCAGCAATCTCCGCACCGAATTTCAGCGCTTGTTCCGCCGGCAGTGCGCCCCTTTCTAGACGCCCGGCGAGAGTCTCTCCCTCGATACATTCCATGACGAGATAATCCATTCCGTCCTGATGGCCGACGTCGTACAGCACCGAGATGTGCGGATGATTTAGGTTTGAGATGGCCTTGGCCTCGCGCTCAAACCTTTGTTTGCGTATTGGATCGGAGGAAAACCGAACCGGCAGAATCTTGATCGCGACGATCCGTTCCAGCCGTGTGTCACGGGCGCGGTAGACTTCGCCCATTCCTCCTGCGCCTAGCAGGGCGAGGATCTCGTAAGGACCAAGGCGCGTGCCGGCAGCGAGGGCCATAGTTGCGTGCGATTATAACTTGCGGGGGCTTGATTTGAACCTGACGCGGCAAACGCGTTCTACTATACGCCACGCCGACTGTTCGGCTTGGAACGCTTATCGGCAACGATGCGTTAAGGGCACTTACCCGAAGGGTTGGAGTACAGATACGCGTCGAGGAAGAGTCCGCACCCCGGCGGTTTGGAAAACCTCCACCTTGTGACATCTTGTGCGAATGCACCTACAGCGGTCTAGGGAATAGTCGTGATCGGATGCTCTCCTGTATCATAGAGGCACAAGCTCACTGGTCGTTGATCTAGATTCGGCGCTTGCTTGTGTCGTAGCGTAAGCTCATAGCACCGACATCCCGAACCACTCTTTCCACACGACAAATTCGCGCGAAATGTACGAGTCGCTCGCGGCTGCATTTAGTCTCCTGGACACCTTCTTGGACGGCCAGCAGTAGGACCTTAGCCTTCCTTGCGTACGTCGGCGGGAGCGAGGTTGATGGTGACGTCCTGGCCGTAAGGAAATTCAAAACCGCAATTTCTCAATGCAGACTTAATGCGTTCGCGGCTTTCTTTCACCGCGTTGTCCGGGAGGCCCACGACGTTAAAGGCCTGCATGCGCGCGGAGCCTACGTCCACCTGAACTTCAACGAGGTAGGCGTCGATTCCGTAGACGGAGGCGCTGATGGTTTTAAAGAGCGTTTTTGGGCCGGCCGGTCACTAAAATGGTGTTCGTCAATGGTGGTGGGGAGAGAAGCCGCCGGAGGCGCAAGGCGAAGCATAAACTAGTTCGTTAAGATACGCTAGGGATACTAGACGAGGCGCTAGAAGTGTATACGGCGAGTCGGTAGTTGCAGGCATTAGCATATCGCACGAAAATAGTATTGGTATTTGGCTAAGCCAAATCGTGTAAAGCGTAATCTGACTTTGTGATTTTTATCCCCCGCGTTCTTCGGAATTCGGGTGCGAGGCCAGCCGCAAGGCTGGCTTCAGAGTTTTTATGGCGATTTTTCTTCCTTGTCCTTTTCAAAAAGACCAATAATTTTGTCAATCGTCCAAACACGATCCGTGACTCCTTACGGTTTGACTAGGCACCCTGCGCGAACCGATCGACATGCGGAGTGCCTTTACACCGATTGTGTTGGCAACGTATATTGACACGCTATAGCGTGAGGTTTACGCCATTACGCGAGGTCATGGCATGACCGGTTTTGTTATTTTGGGAATTGTCGTTCTGATCTTTGTTTTTGCGATTGGAATGTACAACGGATTGGTGCGGCTCAAGGTGCAGACCGACAACGCCTGGGCGGATATCGATGTGCAACTCAAACGGCGCTACGACTTGATTCCTAACCTGGTGGAAACCGTCAAGGGCTACGCGGCGCACGAAAAAGGGACGCTTGAGGCGGTCATCAACGCGCGTAATCGGGCCATGTCCGCCAGCGGGCCGGCCGAGAAAGCGGAGGCGGAAAATATGCTCTCGGGCGCGCTTAAAAATTTGTTTGCGCTGGCCGAAGCGTACCCGCAATTGCGCGCCGTGGAAAGCTTCACCTCCTTGCAGGCTTCGCTGACGCAGATTGAAGATGCGGTGCAAAATGCGCGGCGTTATTACAACGCCGTGGTGCGGGATCTCAATACCAAAATTCAACAATTTCCAACCAACATTTTTGCCAGTATGCTGGGGTTCAAGCCGCGCGAATTTTTTGAGATTTCGGCGCCCGCTGAACGCGAAGCGCCTAAAGTCAGCTTCAATACGCCCGCCGCGTCAGCATGAGCGCGCAGGGTTCCCGATTCATGTTTATAGAGTGTTATCGCTACGTGCGGCCGGATTGGCTCGCACGAGCAGCAGCGCGTCATTTCGTGCTGGTTACGCTGATCGGGATTACTGCGTTGTGGGGTGTGGCTGGCGCGCAGGCCAAGGAACTGCGCATTGAGAATTTCGATGCGCACATCGTGGTCAGTAGTAATGGCACCATCGAGGTGACGGAAACGATCCGAGCGCATTTCATCGGCGGCCCTTGGCACGGACTGTATCGTTCCATTCCGGTGGAGTACATGACGCCGCAAGGTCTGAATTACACCTTGTTCCTCGATGTGAAACGGGTTACCGACGGGAGCGGGCATCAACTTAAATTCGATTCCAGCCGGGTGCGGCATTATCGCAAGCTCAAAATTTATATTCTCGATGCGGATAATTCGGTGCAAACGATCTCCATCGAGTACACCGTCAGCGACGCGATTAGATTTTTTGAGGATCACGACGAACTGTATTGGAACGTGACGGGCGACGAGTGGGATGTGCCGATCCAATCGGCGCATGCGGATATTATTCTGCCGGCTGGGGCCAGCAATATTCGAGCGACGGCTTTTACCGGCGTGTACGGGTCGCACGCGCGGGATGCGGAGATTGATATCGCCGGGAATGGCGTCGAAGTGCGAACCACTGCGCCGCTTCCTTACCACGCCGGTTTGACGGTCGCGGTGGCAATTGATAAAGGCGCGATTCGCGAGCCTACCGCTGCAGATATAATCGGGCGATTTTTGCGTAGTAACTGGCCGCTGTTGCTGCCTGTTGGTGTGTTCTGCCTGATGTTTTATTTGTGGTGGACGCGCGGCCGCGATCCTAGGCTGCGACCTATCCCCGCGCAATACGAGCCGCCTAATCAACTCACACCTGGCGAAGCAGGCACGCTAGTGGATAACTCCGCCAACATGCGGGACATTACCGCTTCCATCGTGGATCTCGCGGTGCGCGGCTACCTGGTCATCGAAGAGGTGCAGAAGGAACGCATGCTCGGTCTGATGCACGAAAAAGATTACAACTTTATATTGCAAAAAGATCGGTCGCAGTGGAGCACGCTGAAGGCGCACGAACAAGCGTTGCTGGACGGGTTCTTTAACGAGGGAACAACGGGTGAAACTATTTCCATGGATAGTCTGCAGAACCGTTTTTATAAAACTTTGCCGGTTATGAGGAGCGGAATTTTCGACTCCCTAGTGACGCAGGGGTTTTATCGTCGGCGGCCAGACAGCGTTCGCTCCACGTACATTGGCGCTGGTGTCGTTGTCGGCGTGCTGATGATCTGGGTCGGCGCTCGCGCCGCTTCCGCAATGGGCATGGCGGCAGCGCCGTTTATTATCGGCGGAATTGTTTCCGCGCTGGTGATCTGCGGGTTTGGCTGGTTTATGCCGGCGCACACCGAGCAAGGTACGCGCGCGCTGGAGGGCGTACTAGGCTTCGAAGATTTTCTGAATCATGTGGAGGCGGACCGCTTCAATCGCACCATAAAAACGCCGCAAATGTTTGAGAAATTTTTGCCCTTTGCGATGGCGTTCGGCGTGGAAAAAAATTGGAGCAAAGCTTTTGACGGGATTATGACGCAGCCGCCCGGTTGGTATCGCGGGGGCTCCGGGCCGATTTTTTATCCCGTGAATTTCTCCAGTAACTTGAACAACATGTCGTCGCGGGCGAGCAGCGTGATGGCTTCCGCGCCGCGCAGCTCGGGCGGTTCTGGTTTCGGGGGTGGTGGCTCCTCAGGCGGCGGATTCGGCGGTGGTGGTGGAGGCGGGTTCTAGGTTGATCTGAATTTAGTGCTACAGGCTTATCGGACTAATGCTGCGGCGGCGTTGTTGCAGACTCGCCAGAGGCTACCGTTGTTTCTCTTGGCTCCACGCCGTAGAGCCTCAAGACATCCTGCAGAGTCACAATTCCTTCGAGCTTGTTCACGTTGGCGCGATTCACTACCGGCAGCACGTCGAGTTGGCTGGCACCCATGCGATCGAGCGCCATGTTCAGAGAATGGTCCATGTGCACATGGGGAAATTCGTCTGCTTTTAGAATTTCGCTTAGCGGTTGCTGCGTCGTCCCTTCTGTGAGAGCACGCTGCAGGCGGCTGAGGCTTACCATAGCGATCACGCCGCTCTCATCGCACACTGGCCAGGCGTGGGAGCGGCTGGCAGAGACTTTATTTAACGCTTCCTGAATGGTGGCACGCGCATCCAAAACTTCTGTCGCGGCGTGCATGGCCTGGTATACCTGACGCTGGCCTTCCTGCATGCGCGATCCGGCGGTGGGTAAATGGATGCCATCCTGCTGGGCCAGTACTTCGTAAATGGGTTCTCGTTGAAAGCGCGAAGAAATAAAAAAACTGATGAGATTGGAAATCATGAGCGGAACGATTACGGCATAATCGCGAGTGATTTCAAAAATCATCAGCACGGAGGTCATGGGCGCTCGCACGATTCCCGCGAATGCTGCGCCCATGCCCACCAGCGCGTAGGCACCGGGCGTAGCGACGTAACCGGGAGCGAGGTGATGCGCCAGCGTTCCTACAATTCCGCCCAGCATGGCTCCGAGAAATAAACTCGGGCCAAAAATTCCGCCAGCGTTCCCGGAAGCATAGCTGATGGTCACTGCAAATAGCTTCAGCACCAGCAGTAGCAACATTAATTTGAGGGCCATGCCACCGTTCAAGACGTCGCCGACGTATTTATAGCCGACACCGAGTATCTGCGGCACAAAGCAGGCCATGACGCCGACGGTCAAACCACCTGCCACGGGTTGGAACCAGACGGTTTTTTTTGGACGCCGCAAGAACCATGCGCGCATGGACAACAGCAGTCTGGTAAAGGCCGCGGAAATAAAACCACCCAGGACTCCAAGAAGCGCATAAATGCCGAGCTCGCTCGGGTGCCCGAGCTGGTATTGCGGCACTTGAAAGAGCGGGTCATTGCCGAGCAGCATACGCAACATTCCCCAGGAAGTCGCCGACGCGAGCACCACGGAACCCAATACTGGCGCGTGTAAATCGCCTACTACTTCTTCCAGTGCAAAGACTACCGCGGCGAGAGGGGTGTTGAACGCGGCGGCGATCGCAGCAGCGGCGCCTACGGGAATAAGCGCTTTCACTTTTTCCGGCTTCAATCCTAAATAGCGGCCGAGCATGGAGGCGATGCCTGAACCGACTTGCACAGCAGGGCCTTCGCGCCCAAGTGGAATTCCGCACGCGAGCGTTGCCGAAGTGCAGAAAAACTTTCCAAAGACGGTGGCGAAGGAAATGCGTCCTCCGCGAGCCCACAGTGCTGCCTTGGTTTGTGGAACACCGCTGCCACGCGCATCGGGAAAAAATCGGTAGAGCAGATATCCCATGGCGAGCGAGCCGACTACTGGAACCAGAAGTCTTCGGTAGGTCGAGGCGCCGACGGGATATAAGCGCGCGCCGAATCGTTCAGTGATCAAAATGAAGGCGACTACGATCAAGCCGACTAGCGCGCCGATCAAGAGGGTTAGAACCAGGAAGACCTGATCCTCGCGCTGGTCACGGAAGGCGCTCCATTGCCTGCCGGGGGCGTGCCACCAGGGTGTGCGGGCCCGGGGAGCCGCGGTTGCCTCGCTTGGATTTGGGAGAGTCACAGTAGCCCTATTAGAAATACACCGCCATTGGTTATCTTCGGTCTTTTATTTTTGTTAATAGCCGCTGGCGTAGGCTCTAAGGATTAGCAGAGATGTCTTCTTCTTCAGCCAGGCGGCCACTGGGCAAAAAGAATCGCAACTTCAACGTTCGCTCACGGCGGCGCTCCTCTTCGAGGTACCTGGCTCTGGCCTTCAGTAAATCATCCAGAGAAATAAGGCCCAGAAATTTTGCACTGGCGCGATCCACCACAAGCATACGGGTAAATCCCGTTTCGGCCATTCGATACACGACAACGCGCAACGGCTCATCGGAATACACATTTGACGTATTTGTCCGCGCCACCTCACTCAGGGTACGTTGGAGTGCCGAATTGCCATCTTGATTTATGCAGTCGCGAATATCTTTTCGCGTCAGCACGCCCGCTAAGGTGCCATTCGCAAAGTAAACCTATCGCCATAACGAGAGCAGAAATAGGGATCACGCGACGAGTGGTGGTGAAGTCGCCTAGAGTCTCGTTGCGAAATTTGTCTTCGGAGTTCTTGTGGGGCTGTGTGGAGGAATTTTTAGGCGCTTCTTTTTCTCCCACGTGGCATGGGTTTCTTGTTTCGTTTTCGGGGTGTAGTGCTGTTGCGGTGTGCTACCGGTAGACGTTGGTCCCCGGTAATCTCGTTTATTTGCAGGATCATTTGTGAGGAATGTTTCTGTTCCACGAGGGTGGTGATGGCATCGGCGAGCGCTGCACCGCTGGCTTTTAATTCGCTGAGGCGCTCGCGGGCGACACGATCGAGTAACTTTGATCCTGGCGGCAGCAGCGAGACGCGTACTTCGCGCTTGTCGTTTTCGTTGCGGCTTCTGCGGACCAAGCCATGCGATTCGAGACGGTCGATCAGTTCCACGGCGCTGTGATGCTTGAGCGCCATGCGCTCCGCCAAAGTGCGAATCGTGGCCACCGCGTCCTGGGGCAATCCGCGGATGGCCAGGAGCATCAAGTATTGTTGCGGTTCGAGATTTGAACGCTGAGCGGCGGCATCGCCTTCCTGAATGAAATGGCGAATGCGGTAGCGGAGTTCGGCGAGGGCGCGATATTCGGCGTCTGAGACCGTTTTCACCACGGGTAAAGTATATCGTAATACGATATGTTATGCCAACACGCTTGTTAACGGCATGATATCGATAGTTATATCGGTTACATCCCGACCTTATGGGCTTAGTGGGGAGACAAAAGTGGACCGGGTGCTGATTGGATCAGGGCTGACCTTTGCTTACGAGCCACTCAAATGGACTTGCGAAAGGCTTTTTGGGTTTTGTAGTGTTCGTATCCATGGCGCAAGTAAAATTGATGAGCGCGTTCGCGGATTACATTGGAGCGCACGGACATGTTTTTGCACCCGCGGCTGCGCGCCCATCTCTCCGCAGCGCGCAACAGAAGAGCGCCCGTTCCGCGGCTTCGTTCGTCGTCGTCCACTACCAAGCCGTTCACTTCGGCACGCAGTGGCACTTCCAGCAGCGTAGAAACGCTGACGTGCAGCCAGCCGATGACTTTGCGCTTCGGCGATTCCGCGACCAGCACGGCGTGATGTGATGCCGGCTTGATCGAGCGCAAGCGCTGCGCAATCGCTGCGACGGTCGCGGGATAACCCAATTGGCCGGAGAGTTCCGCGATGCGCGCGGCGTCCCTGCTCTTTGCACGGCGAATTTTGATTCCGGCTTGCTTGGCTGGGGGATCTGCGTGTTTTTGTTTTCTCTCCACGGTGGGCAGTATCTAATTTATTTTCAGACTGTGATGTTAACCGATCAAAACGTCTTGTCGGAATCCAGCAAGATGGTTACCGGCCCTTCGTTGATCAATTCCACAGACATGGTGGCTTGAAAGATTCCCGTTTGCACCGGAACATTCAATTTCCTCAAGGCCGAACAAAACTCTTCGTACAACATTTTCGCCTGTTCAGGGCGCGCAGCGGCCACAAAGCTCGGCCGCCTTTGCCCACGAGCATCGCCGTACAAGGTAAATTGCGAAACGACCATAGCGCTGCCGTTTACGTCGAGAAGAGAACGGTTCATCTTGCCTTCATGGTCTTCAAGAATGCGCAGATTGGCAATCTTTTCCGCCATCGATATGGCCGTCCCCACTGTATCTGCGGTGCCCACGCCAAGCAAAATCATTAGGCCGGCTGCGATCTCGGCGACGACGCGTTCTTCTATTGTGACGCGGGCATGGCTGACGCGTTGCAATACCGCTCGCATAGAATGCGGAGTTCTCCTGTGTGCTGTGAACCGTAACGGCCGTGCGCTACTGCTTGGGCGCTTTTCTCGGCAATAATTCCGGCAATTCGGCGACGTTGTACGCAAATACCGCCAGCACCTGTGCGCCCTCTGCTAAATCATCCCAGCGCACGCGATCGACGGTGTCGGCTTGCGAATGGTGCGTTTTATCGTAGTCGGCAATTTCCTGCACACACCAAAAGCCGGGAACGCCGGCTTCATCGAAGGGCACATGGTCAGAGCCGTCTTCTTTTCGCAGCGTGGGCTCGGCCAAACCAATTTCCTTGGCACGCGCAAGCGGATACATCACGCGGTCGATCGTTTCGCGCGCGTCATAATTTCCCATGAGGCCGATGGTCAAAACTTTCCCGGTGCCGCTATCATGCACCAAGACGGCGGAGATTTTCTTGAGTTCATCCTGGTGCTTCGCGACGTAAGCTTTGGAACCGTTCAGGCCCTGTTCTTCGCCGGTAAATAATACGAAGCGAATGGTGCGCTTGGGTTTCACGCCTGAATTTTTGAGGGCGCGCGCGGCTTCGAGCACCGCGCTTGAACCGGTTCCGTTATCCGTTGCGCCCGTTCCCAAGTCCCAGGAATCGAGGTGCGCACCGATGATTACGACTTCATCGGGCTTCTCGCTGCCCGGTATTTCGGCAACGGTGTTATACACTTCCACGGGCTTGCCGCTGACATTTCCTCCGATGTTCACTTCAGCTTGCACGGCCCCGGAATCCAGCAGCCGCCACAGCAACATAAAATCTTCTCTGGCAATGTATGCGGTGGGAATCACGCCGGGCTGATAATTTTGACCGCTGATGCTCATGTTCAGCAGGCCGAACCATTTTTCAGAGCCGAGCAATACGGCGGCGGCTTTTTCTTCGGCGAAAAAGGTCAGCTCCGCGGTGCGCAACTTCATGTAGGCAGCGAAGTCGAAGGGCTTGTCGCTTTTCGGAAAGGCGACAGGAATCGTTTCTTCTCCCCACGGTGTCAACAAGGGATTCTGCGGAGCGCGCAACTCGACGGGCCGGTTCAAAACGATGATGGCACCTTTCAGTTTGCCTTTGTATCGTTGCAGGTCTTCCACTTTCTCTATGGCTACACCAACTACCGGTCCTTTGACGGTTCCGCCGGTGGCGGGCGACCATCCACCGGCGGCCATGGTGAGATTGAGTGAAGTAGGTGGTTCTCCGGGTTTCACCTCCGCGCTTAGAAACACGCGTCCCGTGGCGGGTCCGCGCGTCCAGCGATTGGTGATGCTCCAGGCTTCTTGATGGACGTTGGCGAGTCCAAGCTGCTGGAAGCGCGCGAGCATCCACCGGCTGGCTTGGTCGAGTTGTTCAGAGCCAGTCAAACGTGGGCCGATGTGGTCGGATAAAAATTCCAGATTTGCTTTCAGCTCGGGTTCATCGGCTTTCACCAGCTCAACAATTTTCGCATCCATTTCGCTAAGCGGATCTAGTTTTGCTGGGGCTGAATTAGCTTCCGCATCAGAATCCGTTGGCTTGGCGTTCACTTCTTCATTTTTATTGGCGTCGAACTTTGGCGTTTCTCGTCTAGCCGGGCTCACGGGGCGTCGCGGCAGCATTGCCGGCAACTGCGCGGTGTTGTAAGCCCATGCGGCGAGCACTTGCGCACCTTGATTGAAATCGTCTTTCCACACTTTGTCGAAAGTATCGGACTGACTGTGGTGGGTCTTGGAATATTCGGCGCTGTCCTGAATGGCCCAGAATCCGGGCACGCCAACGTCATCGAAGGAAGCATGATCGGTGCCGAAGGAGCGCTGCATGCTGGGTTCGAGCAATTTTAATTCGCGCAAAGGCGCGATTTCCTGGTCGACGATTTCGCGGTCCTGATAATTGTCATGCAGGCCGAGGGTGAGCACTCGGCCCGTGCCGGTGTCGTGCACTAAAATTCCTGAAATTTTGTCGAGCTCGGTCTTATGGGCTTCGACATATTTCAGCGAGCCAACTAAGCCTTCTTCTTCGCCGGTAAACAATGCGAAGCGTATGGTGCGTTTTGGTTTCAATTGCAACTTCGCGATCGCTCGAGCCGCTTCCAGCACGGCCATGGAGCCGGTGCCGTTGTCGGTCGAGCCGGTGCCGAGATCCCAGGAATCCAGATGCGCTCCGAGCATCACGACTTCGTCCGGCTTCTCGCTGCCGCGAATTTCCGCGACGGTGTTGTAGACTTCCACCGGGTTTTCGCTAAACGAATTGGTCATCTCCAGTTCCACTTCCACGGGGCCGTGTTTCAACATGCGAAAAAGCATGCGATAGCCTTCGCCGGTGACGAAGGCAGTTGGGATCGCGCCGATCTCGAATTTTTCTCCGCCGATGCCGGTCATGTTCAGAAGCGCGTGCGGCTTATTCGAATCGCGCAGCACCGCTGCGACGCCCTCCTGTTTGAAAAATGCGGTTCGAGCTTTCACGGCTTCCTGCAAGACGGCGTACGGCTTAGGGGCAGGCGGTTCGCCCTTCATCGGGGGAGGCGCCTGCATGGGGCGAACAACTTCGCTTCTGGAATCTTCGGGCTTGGGCGGTGACAGGCTGGCAGGGTCCTGGTAAATCACCACTGCGCCTTTGAGCTTTCCGCGAAATTTCTCGAACTCCTCTTTTTTCTTGGCGTCACAGTAGACCACTGGCGCGTGTAAGACGCCTCCGGTGCCTGGCGACCAACCAGCGGCCGCGATGGTCAATGGATGCTCGGCGGGTTTGACGATGTGCGCGTGCGCGGTGCCGCGGGTCCACGAGTGCGCGATGGTCCACGGCTCAAGATGCACATTGGTCAAGCCGTACTTGCGGAACATCTCTGCGGTCCATTCGTTGGCCTGCTTCAATTGCGGGGAACCGGTTAGGCGGGCGCCGATGGCGTCGGATAAATATTCGAGATTTCCCATGGCTTCGCTATGCTCGCGAATTTCTTTCAGGATTTGCGCGTCAGCGGCGGCGTAATCATTGGCATCGGTTGTATCGTTTGTATTGGGGGCGGGGCGGGCCATTGCATTAAGGATGCCCAGGGCCAACAGGAATGCAAAAACAAAAGGGATTACTCGACGTAAGTCCATCCGCGCTCCGTAAAACAGTTTTTGTGTGCGTTCAAATGTTTCGCTACTTTATTTCGTCCGTTTCTCACTAGGGACTGCCCGTTTCGGTTGATTTCTCGATGATTTGGCGTTTTTCTTGCGAGCAGGAGCATCGGATTTGCGCCGCGATTTCGCTGGAACGGAAGATATGGCCGAAAAACCGCGCGGGCCGATCTGACACTTCGGGCAAAAATAGCTGCTGCGTCCGGCGACGATGGCTCTACGGATTAGCGCCCCGCAGCGGTAACATTTTTCGCCTTCGCGGCCGTAGGCGCGATGATGTTGCTGATATTCGCCGGGCTCACCGTCGGCGTCCACGAAATTGGAGATGGAAGAGCCGCGCATCACGATCGCTTTTTTCAGGATGTCCTGCAACGCGCGATGAAGGATGGCAGCTTGTTTTCTGTCAATGCTCGTGCCCAACTTCGCGGGATGAATTTTTGCGCGCCACAAACTTTCATCGGCATAGATGTTGCCGACTCCGCGCAACACAGTCTGATCGAGGAGAAGCGCCTTGATACGTGAGTTGCGCGATCGCATGCGGGTGGCAAATTCTTCGGCGGTCACTTCGAGCGGATCGGCACCGAAGCCTTCCAGTTCGGCGGGCAATAATTCCGCGGATAAATAGGCCAGCCGCCCGAATCTGCGCGCGTCGGTGTAGCGCAGTTCTCGTCCATCATCTAAAGCGAAGCTGGCATGGGTGTGTTTTTCCCACGGCTGCGCGCCGGCAGTGGAAGCGATGTGGCCGGTCATGCCGAGGTGAACGAGCAACGCCGCTGGAGCGTTGTCTCCGGTCGTGGAATTTTCTTCACCTTGTGCGGCAGATAGGCGCAGCAACATAAACTTGCCGTAGCGTTCTACGGATTCGATGCGGCGGCCGGGCAGGTGGCGCTCGATTAAAGAAGGATCGTCGATGAAGTCGGTCTTGCGCAGCGTCACGGAGAGTATGCGCCGGCCTAGCACGGTCAGCCGCAATCCGCGCGCTACGGTTTCGACTTCGGGAAGTTCAGGCATGAAGGGCGCTCATGAAAATATCACATCGCGTATAAACGCTCGGTAGTTGCAGTTGCAGCACGAAAAGCGCGCACAGCGCGTAGCGGAAAATCACATAGAGGTAAATGACCACCAAGCCAGCAATCACTTGGTTTGGTGATAATTGGGATACGGCGGATGCTCCGGGATGACCACGGGATTTTTCTTCAGAGCTTCCAGCGTGACCTGTACGGCTTTTTCGAGTTGCTCGTCGTGCCCAGCGGCCACGGACGCCGGATCATTTTCCACTTCGATGTCGGGCGCGATTCCGTGATTTTCTACTTCCCACTCGCCATGTAAGCCATAGATCGCCGCGCGCGGCGCCGTTACAAAGCCGCCATCGAGCAG
>DATNKL010000042.1:0-43231 GCA_035603415.1 Candidatus Acidiferrales bacterium | reverse complement strand
GCGTGGAGAATAATATTCTCACGATTCGCGGCGAACGCAAGTTCGAGAGCAAGGTGAACGAAGACAACTATCTGCGCATCGAACGCGCCTATGGCTCGTTCAGCCGGAGCTTCTCGTTGGCGAACTCCGTGAAAACGGATGCAATCAAGGCCGATTATCAGAATGGTGTGTTGACACTGAGCCTCCCGAAGCGCGAGGAAGCGAAGCCGAAGCAGATCAAGGTGACAGTAGGAACGCACGCTGTAGGAACGCACACAATGGCAGCGGCAGCTGGCGCTCGCTAAGAGAGTTAACCAAACACGGAGCATTTGGGCGGGTGGCCGAAACTAAAAGCCACCCGCCTTTACTTTTGAACTATTACCGGCAACGCCGTAATTCGTGAAGACCGCTTGAGGCTACGTTCTTCTTGAATACTTAATCTTGTTTGGCCGGGCTGGGCGGCTGCGGAGCCTTGGCAGCTTCCTGTTGGGGCTCTGGCGGCAATTCGTCGCGCAATTCAATGGAGAGCCAGTCGCCGGCGTAGTCTTTACTGACTGCGGGACGATAACGGATGACCGCATGCATTCCTTCCACATGGTGGCAAAGACTGAAGTGGTCGCTGCCATACCAGAGGGTGTCCGAATAGCCGATCATCTGGCGTCCTTTGCTTTTGAAAACCATGAGGTCGTCGCCGCGCTGCAAGGTGACTTCCCGGTTGCCTTTGTCCTCGCACGTCATTGAGCGCAATTTTCCTTCGACCGCTTGCGATTGCTGCTCGACTTCCTCGACAACGGTGGCGTCCGCGGGCCTGCTGGCGACGGGGATGCGGTTCCACAGAGCTACGGCCTCGTTATGATCGGGGCCGTGCCAGCGCTCGGCGACATATCGTGCATGTACGGCCGCTTCTTTTTCATGTTTCATACGCAACAGAATTTCTCCGCTCAATAAATGATAGCCGGCGCGCGAAGGTTCCAGTTGCTCCGCCTTGCGGGAGGAGGCCAGGGCTTTGGCGTCTTGGCCGTCGGCCAGATCCAACATCGCCAGTTGCACGAAAGCGGGAGCAAATTGCGGATTGATTTGCGTTATTTGCAGCAGCTCCGTGCGCAGCGCCTCGCGCTGCTCCGGCGTTTCGCGTTTGGCGGTCATCATGACCTGGAAATATTGCGAAAGGTAAAGCGTCTTGTCCAACTCATGGGCGCGAGAAAATTCGCGCAAGGCATCTTCATCTTTGCCCTCTCTAAAATTGATGAAGGCCTTCTCCTCGTGCGCCGCGCCGAGCGCGGGGTCTTCCTGGAGCGCCCGTTCGACGAGATCGGTGGCTTCCGAATTATCGTGTTCCCACAAGCGATAGCCGGCAATTTCCGAATCGGATTCGGCCCTGGTGAGTTTGCGCGAGGAAAAATCTTTCTCCTGGATAGGGGTGGGATTTTCGATGACGTAAGCGTGGAACGCGAACGCCTGGATATACTCATCCAGCGCTTTCTCCACATTTTTCAAATCGCCGAATACATCGCGAAAGGCTTTTATCTGCTGGTCTCCGGCTTGGAGTTGTGCATAAAAACGGCCTAGTTTTTTACCGAGTTCCATGTCCGGCCCGAACACCAGGTAATGCACGAGGGCCCAGGATTCGGCGTAAAAGGTGGAGATGCGGGTTTCATCTCCGTGGTAATAAGTCCAAGGATTGATAACCATCAGCGTTTCGAGCGGGATTGTCGGCTGATTTCGCAACTGATACACACGGGTGCTGGCCGCGCCGACGTACGATTTTTTGCCCTCGAATCTGGTGTTGCCGTAAAACTCCGCCAAACCTTCGTCAAGCCAGGTGGGCAGCCAGCGGAAATTACTATGCAGCAAGGTGTGCACATATTCGTGATAGACGACGTTGAAGGCGCCGGGCACATCCTGATCGAGGCGCACAATGGCAAATTGTTTTTCCCAGCCATGTTGGAAAAGGCCGGCGGGCAAAGGGCCTTTATGATTTTTCCACATTGCGGGAGCCAGGGCTTTCATATCGCTTTCCGTTTGCACCGCGAAGATCAGCAGCGGAGCTCCGGTGGTCAGGCGCATTTTAGGAAACGCAATGGCGAAGACCGCGCGCATCTGTTCGAATTCGAGCGCGATTCTGCGCGCTTCATGTTCACTGCCGTTGGTGAGGACGCGGAAATTTGGGCTGCGAACTTCGGTGAAGGGTTTGTCGGCGGCGAAAGACGAGGCTGCAAACAACAGAAACACGTAGGGGAGCAGCGCGATGAATTTAATCCGGTTATGAAACGACACGGTCATGCGGCGCGCAATCCTCTCGCTCACAATCTAACACCTTCGTATTGGGTTAGTTTTGGAAGCGCCCGACTATACACGTGCGTGGGATGGTTTTAATGGCGGCTGAATTCGCGCAAGGCCACTAATAGCCGCTCTACTTCTTCGGCGGTGTTGTAGTGCACCAGGCCGATGCGCAAGAGGCCGCCGGTGGCTTGCACGCCGAGGCGCTCGGTCAAATTGAGGGCGTAGAAATTTCCGTCCCAGGTGAAAATGCCGCGCTCGCCAAGAAAAGTCGCTGTCTCGGTGGGAGTGTGGACGTCCAGGCGGATGGAGACTGTCGAGCAGCGCTGAGCAAATCTCGTGGGTTCGCTGATGCCGAAAATGCGGAGGCCGTCGATGCGCTGCAAGCCTTCCATCAATTTTGCGAGCAGCGCCATTTCATGTTCGTGCGTCACGCGGTAAGCGGCCAAAAGCGCGCTGCGGCGGTCCCGCGCTGCGGGATCGTGCCGCCTTCCCAGTTCCGCCAGATACTCGACGGCCGCTGCAATGCCGGTGATTAATTCCTGAACTTGCGTGCCGGTTTCCCAGCGGTCCGGGAGCGCGTCCGGCGCGGGGCGCACTTTGTACGGCGCGAAGCGCATCAAGTGCTCGTGCTTGCCGTAGAGCGTGCCCATGTGGGGGCCAAAAAATTTGTAGGGCGAACACGCAAGAAAATCACAATCGAGCGCCTGCACGTCAATCGCACCATGGGGAGCGTAATGCACGGCGTCCACAAATATCAGCGCGCCCACCGAATGCGCCAGCCTGGCGATTTCCGCGACCGGATTGATGGTGCCTACGGCGTTGGAGGCGTAGCCTACCGCGACAAGCTTCGTTTTTTTGCTGAGCTTGCGCTGCAAATCGTCCATGTCCAGCGTGCAATCGGCATTGCGAATATCTACCTGGCGCACGATTACGCCTTTTTCTTGGAGGGCGCGCCACGGCGCAACATTGGCGTCATGGTCTAGCGTGGTGACCACAACTTCGTCACCGGCGTCCAGCTCGCGGCCAATCGCGCGTGCCAGCGCGAAGGTGATGGTGGTCATGTTTTGCCCGAAACTTACTTCGTCAGGCGCGCAATTAAAAAAATCGGCCATGGCCTGGCGCGCGCCGGCGATCATGGCATCGGTGCGGCGACTGGTGGCGAAGGCTCCGCAAGTATTGGCATTATCGTGCAGCAGATAATTCTGTATCGCGTCGATGACCTGCTGGGGAACTTGCGTGCCTGCCGGGCCGTCGAGAAAAGCAGCGGTGTGCTCGTTCACTTGGGTCCGCAAGGAAGGAAATTGCTGCCGCACCCAGGCGAGGTCCAAGGCTCTGCTTCCGGCGGCGGGTGTAACGGTTGAGCTCATAGTTTTCTCCGGTTGAGTAGTTTCTCACAACGGCGAGGTAACGCGAGCGGTGAGGCATAGTGGCAAGCCACATTGGCCATTGCGGATGGCGCGCAGCGTCGTGTTAGCATCGAGTTGATTGTTCCTCACTCATGCCGATTTGGCGCCGGCTATCAACTCCGCGCCACGCTTCTCATAGAGGTGCATTTTGCCGGATACTTTCTCGCCAACGGAGCGCACGCGGGTAGTGCGCGAACCGCATCGCGGGTCGTTCGACCGCAACACCATTTACAAAATTCTCGATGAAGGATTTGTTTGCCACGTGGGATTCACGGTGGAGGAGCAGCCGTTTGTTATCCCCACGATGTTCGCGCGCGTGGGTGACGCAATTTATTTTCACGGCTCGGCGGCCAGCCGCATGTTGCGGGGAGTGAGCAGCGGCCTGGCGGTGTGCGTAACGGTGACGCTGATCGACGGGCTGGTTCTGGCGCGCTCGGTCTTTAATCATTCGATGAACTACCGGTCGGTGGTGGCGCTTGGCAAGGCCATGCTGGTGGATGAAGCGGAAGAAAAAATCGCGGCTTTGCGCGCGTTTACGGAAAAGATTCTGCCCGGCCGTTGGGACGACGCTCGGCAGCCCAACGAAACAGAATTAAAAGCGACCAGCATACTGCGGCTGCCGCTCAGGGAAGTTTCCGCCAAGATGCGCACCGGGGACGTGCAGGACGATGAAGAGGACTACGCTTTGCCAGTGTGGGCCGGGGTCCTGCCGATCCGGCTTGCTGCGAGTGAGCCGATTCGTGACTCGCGCTGCGACCTGGGGCTTGCGGTGCCGGCTGCGGTCGCTAATTTCGACAAGCGATTGGGTGCGCGGTAACCTGGCGCGGTAGCTCAAGAATAACTTACGGCTGCACGGCGCGAATGAGGTCTGCAACCAATCCGTAGCCGGTGGCGTCAATGCCCGGATTGTGCTCCACGATCGACAGGCCAAATACATCCATATCGAAACGAATCGCGGAGCTGGAGCCTTCCAAATTCGCAAGCGGGTCGCCAGCCAGGAGCAGTTCCGGCGCAACCGTGCATTCCACGCCGAGGCCGCGGCGCTCGGCACGGCATACCAGTTTGTAGCGCATCCCAGCGTCACGCACCGAGCGAATTTTTTCTTCGTTCAACTCGCGGATGCCGGTGCGCCGCACTTGCTCAATTTTCGCCGGCACGCCCATCAGCACGATTGCCAACGTCACCACTTTGAACGCCGCGTCCCAGCCATCAACGTCGGCGGAGGGATCGGTTTCCGCAATGCCCATGGCCTGCGCGCGCTTGATCGCTTCGTCGAGAGAGAGTCCTCTTTCAATTTCGGTCAGCACCACGTTAGTGGTGGAATTTAAAACTCCGTGGAAGCCGCGTAAATCCACGGCCGGCAAGCCCATCGGAAACATGGAAAAAATGGGCACGCCATCCATGACCGTCGCTTCGTACAGGAATTTTCTCTTTTTCTCGGCGGCGAACCTGGTCAACTTCTCAAATGCGTAGACGATAGGCCCTTTGTTGGCGGTAAGCGCGTGAGCGCCGAAATCCAGCGCCGTTTTCAGGTGGTCAATGGCCGGCTGGCCGGACTGCAGATTCAGGGAACTAGCTTCAACGAAAACATCCGCGTGCGATCGCTCCAGCCATTCTCGAATATCTTTAGCAGGTGTTTCCCGCTGCGGCGGCCAATGGCCGTTTAACAGCGCGATGGGATTCAGCCCGTGAGGATCGGTCAACCAGCCGGAGCGCCGCGTCGCAACTCCCGTTAAACGCCAGCGCAGGTCGTAGCGCCTGCGGAGTTCCGCTTCTTTTGCGATGAGCAGGCGCAAAAAAGAGCGGCCCACATTGCCGAAACCGATTAGAGCGAGATTGTATGAAGGGATGGGTCAGTCCTTCCAGAACGTGCACGGTTATTTTTGCAATTGCGAAAAACTAAAGCAGCTAGTTAGAGCTAACGCGCCGCGGCGGCGTCAAGTTTTGCTGCCGCTGCCGAGATCAATTCGGCTTCATCCTGCAACACATGGGCTACAACAACAATGCCGGCGTCAGCTTGCTTCCATTGTTTTTGTTCGATGGCCTCGCGCACCGCGGGCATGGTCTTGGCGGCATAGCCGGTATAAAAACCGGGCGCATAAATCTGGTGTTTAAACCATGGACGGTTGGGCAAGCCTTCCGCGTTGGTAAGTTTTCGCTCGCTCTCGATCAAAAGTTTGTTCACCTCACTTAGAGAGGCCACAGACAGAGACGCCGCAGTTATCGCGCTGCCGCCGTTGACATTTATTTTCTCGAGGGCCTTGCGATACTCCGTGGCGCTGCGTCCGAGCGCGCCAATAGCGTTGTCCAGGGGAGCAAAATTTAAATACGGCGGAACCGTTTCAACGGGCGGCGCGACCAGCGGCTTCTTCGGATCGTCGGTCGCCTGGAACACGCCTTCTTCGATCTCACGGTTGCGTTCCTGAATATCCGCCTGCGTTTTCTGCGCCAGTGTTTTCAATTCCTTCACGTAGGTGTCCATGGTGTCGGCGAAATCGCCGAATTCGAACGGCAACAGGTCGGCATCGGCCAGCCGCAAAATCGCGGTGCCGCCCGTTTGCGCCAAGGCGCGGCCGTACTGAAAATTGGTATCGCTGAAATGCGTGTACCAGTAAAAGTCGTCGTAAATCGAGTGATAGATCCCGCCGCCGTCTTCTCCGCCGAAGGCAATATTCATGGAGGCCACGCCATCGTGTTGCAGAAAAGCGGTGTAATCAGAGCCTGAGCCAAGCGCACCGATGCGCTCATCAGCGCGCTGGCGTATTTTTTCGCGTTCCTCGGTCGATTTTGCTTCCGCAATTTCGTGCAGGTGATTGCGCTTCCAGGCGGAAAGCTTGGTTTCCGGGTCGGTAATGTCGCGCGCGATATCGTTGCTGAATTTTTCCAGCGAGTGCGAACCTTCAATGCCCAAATAGCCACGTCCGTTGGAATCCGAATTGATGTAGGCCACGGCATGCGCCTGTAATTCGTGGTAATGGGTTTCCGCCCACTCGGTAGATCCCAGCAATCCCGGCTCTTCGCCATCCCATGCGCAATAAATAATGGTGCGCTGAGGCTTCCATCCGGCCTTCAGTAACTCGCCCAGGGCGCGCGCTTCCTCCAGCACCGCGACCATTCCGGAAGTTGGATCTTCCGCGCCGTTCACCCACGCATCGTGATGATTCCCGCGCAATACCCACTCATCAGGGAAAGTCGCGCCAGGAATTTTTGCGATCACATCGTAAACGGGCTTGCTACCCCAGTTGGATTTCACTTTGAGATGCACTTTTGCGGCACCCGGCCCCACGTGATAGGTGATTCCCAGGCCGCCGCGCCATTCGGGCGGAGCGACACGTCCGGTCAACGCTTCGAGCAACGGTTGAGCATCGGCGTAGGAAATCGGCAGGACCGGAATTTTTGTAATGGTGGCTGCATCTTCAATCTTCAAGCGCTTGGCATCTTTGGTCGCGCCCACGCCGGGGGTCAACGGATCACCGGGATAAAAGGGCATGTCCGCAACGCTGCCGCGCTGCACGCCATCCTTGGGGCGCCACGCGCCTTTGGGAAAGGTTTCGCCTTGCACAAATCCATCCTCATGGGGGTCGGAATAAATCAGGCAACCGACGGCGCCATGTTCGGCAGCCACTTTGGGCTTGATGCCTCGCCACGAATGGAAGTAACGAGCGATCACGATCTTGCCCTTCACGGAAACGCCCATGCGATCGAGTTGTTCGTAATCCTCGGGAATGCCGTAGTTCACGTACACCAGCGGCGCGGTAACGTCGCCGTCTTTGGAATAGGCGTGGTAGGTAGGAAGTTGTTCCGCTTGCTGGTTTGAGGTGAGATCATCCTTCAGCGCCGGCTCGTGCAGTTTCGCTGAAAATTTTGGTCCGCCTTCCACCAGCTCCACGACGCGCTCCTGGGGCGTGGGATAAAGCACGTCGAATTGCTCGATGTGGGCGTCGAGTCCGAAGTCTTTGAATTTTGCGGCAATCCATTCGGCGTTTTCCTTATCGTAGGCCGTGCCGACGTTGTGCGGCCGGGCCGAGAGATGCTGCATGTACTCGCGCAGATTGTCGGGGCTGGGGATTTCGCGAAACTTCTCTTCCCACTGGCGTTCGACGTGGGATGATTCCGAGGAATATCCCGCGAGCGGCTGATCGTAGGCCGAAACCTTTGCAATCTTATAGGCGCCGGCGAGTGTGAGCGTCAACCCGCTGAATAAAATGCATGCAACCGCGACACAGCGATTCATATCATCTCCCAGATGGCGGAGACATTCTGCCTTAAGAGCGCTTAGTTTGGAATGCGGAAGCGTTCATTGACAGAAACCACAAATCCGGATTATTCCATTACTGCTTGCAAGACGGTTGAGAAATAACTGGCGCCCGCGCTTCTGGGAAGCTACGTGCGGGTGAAGGCGGATACCGCGAAGAGAGATTCCTCCACTGCATAAGCCGACTCCTTCGCAGCAGCGAAGGAGAAGAAGAAGCATCGGCTTACTTCGCTCGGAATGACAATGCTGTGGCGTGCGGGTGATAATTTTTTAGTCAGGTGCTATGCGACTGGAAGAGAGAAAGTAAAAAACGAGCGATGCCTCGCATGGACTGAAAGAGCGTCGCGATTTGAAAAGTCAAAATAAATAGACATGCGTAAAAGCTTCCCGGTGACCGCTCCAACCACGGCATCATAAAGCGGCCGGCCCAATCACGAAAAACTTTGGCGCGCGCTATCAATGCGAGCGTAATTCCGATGAAGGCGCCCGCCAGGATATCCGTGGGATAGTGAAATCCCAGGTAGAGGCGGGGCATGCTTATAAACAAAAATACGTAGGATAAGGCTGCAATTCCCGCGGAGCGCCATACAAAGAAAATGGACATCGCTAAGGAAAAAAACACCGCGGCGTGATCGCTTGGGAAGGAACTCCAGTTAATAAGACCCCCTTCGTCGGCCCCGTACGGGCGCTGAAAATGGAGTGCGGCGACGGTCATGGGGCGGTTACGAAAAGGAAGCATAATCGCCAACCCGCGGGCGATGAGCACCGCCACCAAACACGCCAAAATCGCGCATATCAGCTGTTGTCGCGTGTCGGCCTTGTCGGCGCTGGGCCGGAACCACGCCCACCAGATAAGCGCCACAATTAGTCCTCCTTTGAACAAATTATTGCCACTTATCATGTAAACAAACGAATCGAAGGCCCACGAATGGCGCGCAAAAGAGTTTAGGAACGTGATGATCGACGAATCAAAATGGTTCATGAATTTTTAGGTGCTTGACAGCAAACGGGGGGAACGGCCCAATTGACTATCGAATTGCAGCCTACGTCTGAAAAGACTGTTGCTTCTCACCGATCGCGGGTGACTATGTTCTATCACGCACCAACAAATACATTTTGTCAATGATGAGCGCTATTTAAATGTACATGAATATTTCACACACTCACTGAGTTGCGCTGGCCTGACTTGCGCTAGCCTGATCCAGCAATTCGACGGAGTCGCGATCCAGCGTTAACTCCGTAGCATCCAAAAGTTCGCGAAGTTGCGTCACGTTGGTGGCGCTGGCGATGGGCGCGGTAATCGTGGGCCTGGTTAATAGCCACGCCAACGAAACTTTGGCAGGCGTGGAGTTATATTTCTTCGCCGTTTTGTCCAGCGCTTCTAATATCCGGAAGCCACGCGCATTCAAATATTTTTTTACGCCTCCGCCGCGAGCGCTCTTTTCCAGGTCGGCTTCCGAGCGATACTTGCCGCTCAAAAATCCGCTGGCCAAAGAATAATAAGGGATAACGCCAATTCCGTTTTCCCGGCAAACCGGCTCGAGCGTCGATTCATAATCCGCGCGATCGTACAAATTGTAAAGCGGCTGCAACGATTCATATCGCGGCAGAGCATGTTTCTTGCTGGTGTCCAGGGCCTCAGACAACCTTGGCGCTGAATAGTTGGAGGCGCCAATCGCGCGGACCTTACCCTGCTTCACCAGCTGGCCAAACGCTTCCAGCGTTTCCTGTAGCGGCAGGGTCGCGTCATCGGTGTGCGCCTGGTACAGATCAACGTAGTCGGTCTGCAGTCGGCGCAAGGAGTCCTCTGCGGCGCGCAAGATGTAATCCTTAGACAAACCCTTCCTGCCAGCGCCCATGTCCATTCCAACTTTGGTGGCAATCAAAACCTTCTTACGGTTGCCGCTTTTCTTCATCCAGTTACCCAGAATGGTTTCCGATTCGCCGCCTTTATTTCCCGGCTTCCAGGTCGAATACATGTCCGCGGTATCCACGAAATTAAAGCCCGCCGCGACAAATGCGTCGAGCACCTGAAATGAGGCCGGTTCATCGATGGTCCACCCAAAAACGTTTCCACCCAGCGCCAGGGGAGCGAATTCCAATCCCGAATTTCCCAACTTTCGTTTTTTCATGTTCGATTTTCCATTCTTATGGGCGGGGCTGCACATTTTCGCCCTGCCGGTTGGATGTTGCGGAGAACAATAAAGTCTCATCCTGCGACGGCCTTGAAGCGGCTTAGGCTTGCCGCCATCGACACATACAGTCTTTGCCCTATTGATGGCTACTGAATAGCTAAATAATCTCGAGGCATCCCGAGGGTCCCCGCGACGCGACCGTTTTCGCAATTCCAGCGAGAGAAAATGTCGTGAGTAGTGTTTTATAGATGGGAGTCGAAACGCGTTTTATTAGCACGTTTTTAAGGAGGATAGAACATGAGAAAGTTTATTGGCGCAGCGTTGCTTGCCGCGATGCTTTTGACAGGTCCACCTGCCCTTAAAGCTCAGGTATCTGTCGGAATTGGAATTGGCGCTCCACCTCCCCCGCGGGTTTACCGGGTACGGCCGGTTGAACCGGGGCCCGGTTATATCTGGGTCGACGGCTATTGGTACGTGGTGAACGGCCACTACGTTTGGCACCGCGGTTATTGGACACTTCCTCCTTACGGCGGTGCAGTGTGGGTCGGACCTCGCTGGGAGGGCGGCCGATACTATAACGGCTACTGGGAAGGAGAGCGTGGCCGTTTCTATCATGATCACCGCTGGGACCGCGAGCGTGGGCGAGACCGCGACCGCTGGCGCGACCATGACCGCGAGCACGAACGGGATCGCGATCATCGCTAACACTATATAAGTCTAAAATCAGGCCGGTGTGGCCATTCCTCGGAATTGCGGAGGACAAACGAAAACCACATCGGCCTTTTTATTTTTGGCGTATCAAATTTAGCGACGTTCGACAGCCACCGCGCATAAACGGGGCAGCGCAGCGAAATAATTTGGAAGCCTTTGCGTATTGCACAGTTATGGAGCCGGGCAATCGCATGCGGCGCGTGCTGTGGAGCGCGGTTGTTTTTCTGGCGCTCATCGGAAGCGTTGTGGCAGTGAGACGGATGGTGCATGTGGTTCCCATCGTGCTCCACGGCTACCATCCGCCCCCGCCCGCGAACAATCCGGTGGCCGCGCAATTCAGCGCGCTGGATGATTTATTTGCGCGCTATCCGGTTCTTACGTTGATTCATATTGTTCCGGGACTGCTGTTCATGCTACTCGGCCCGCTGCAATTCAGTTCAACCATTCGCGCGCGTCATCTGCGGTGGCACCGCTGGAGCGGGCGCGTTTTTGTCGCTTGCGGATTTGTGATTGGAATTTCGGCGCTGGTAATGAGTTTCGCGATGCCGGCGATCGGGGGCGTCAATCAAGCCGCGGGGACTACCTTGTTCGGAGCCTACTTTTTGTTGGCGCTCTCCAGGGCGTTCTGGCTCATCAGGCGGCGAGAAATTGCATTGCACCGCGAGTGGATGATTCGCGCATTCTCCATCGGCCTGGCGGTCGCTACCATCCGGCCGATTATCGGAATATTTTTTGCCACTAGCCGCTTTTCAGGGCTGACGCCGCGCGAATTTTTCGGCATCGCGTTTTGGATCGGTTTTGTCCTGCATCTCATGGCCGCCGAGATCTGGATTCACGCAACACAATCACCACGACGGCAATTCGAAGCGGTGCGCGGAATATATACAGCGAAGAGAGATTCCTCTACTGCGTGAGCCGACTCCTTCGCAGGAGCGAAGGAGAAGAAGAAGCATCGGCTTACTTCGGCCGGAATGACAACTCTGTGGCGTGCGGTCGAAGGAGAAGAACAAATGTCGCTTACTTCGGCCTCAATGACCCGAAGGAATCAGAAATCGTGGAAGGCAATTTAGCCCAAATCCGGAGCAACAATTTATTTTTTGTGAGTGGTGTTGAGTATGGCGTCGGGAATGATCAGGCGCGCTACGGGCGTGCCGCCAATGATGTGGGAGTCGATGATTTCGTCCACGTCCTCGGCCTTGACGCTTCCGTACCAGACTGCTTCGGGGTAAACAACTACTGTTGGTCCCAGTTCACATTGGTCCAGGCAGCCGGATTTATTGGCGCGCACGTTTTTTAATCCGCGCTGCGCCAGCTTGATTTTGAATAGTCGCTGCAGTTCGCCTTGCCCGGTGGGGTCGCAGCAGCCGCGCGGATGGCCTGCTTCGCGCTGGTTCATGCAAATAAAAATGTGTTTGTCGAACTTAGGCACAGCTTTCAGTCTAACTCATGGAGAGAAGCAAATCGCGTTGACGGGGTCGCCGTGAAATGTTCGCGAAAACAATCGGGAATGTCAGGAAAGTCCGAGGTGATCGAGTTGATAGCAGCCGCGATCGATCACTTGATCTTCGTCAATCCAGACATCGCATTTGCGAGTCAGCACATCGACATGCGTTTTGGAGACCCAGTCCGCGTGGGTCTGGCTGCCGTAAGGATCACCGAAGGCCAGATGCACGCCGGGAAATTTTTCGTCCTGCAAAAGCACGCCGATCATCCGCGACAATCCTAAATTTGTGCCGAAGGCCAATTCGCCGACGCGGTCGCTATTTTTATCGGTGTGACAATATTCCCAGAACTCCTGCTCGAGATCCTTGCGCGCACATTCCGCGTGAACCAGACGCGCTTCCTTGATCTCCAGAACCAACGGCGTGGATTGCAGGTCGCCGTACTTGCCATTGAAGTGGTCGCCGGCGGTGGCATCACACACAAAAGTGCCGTCGACCGTCGCGGGAGTAGTAAAAACTTCACCGGCCGGAAGATTCGACCAATATCGCGGGCTGATCAATCCGCTGGTTTTCACCCAGTCAAGACCGGGATCGAAATGCGCGGCGATGTTGGTGCCCGCCTCGGTTTTTACCGTGAGGGTTTCGGCGCGCATCATGCGCTCGCGGAGCTTGTCGCTCAGGCGGTCCACCATGCGGTAGTCCGCGCGCATGCCCTGCTGCATGATTTCCGCGGTCACGCCGACCATGTGGGCGTAGCGAATCTGCCGCCGCTCGACAATTTTCACGATGGCCATGCGCGCGCCCAACTCGCCGGGCTGTGGCGTCATGCACATGATCCCGACGTCGGCGGATTCCAGCGCGCGCAAAATTTCGGCTGGAGCCTCGCGCATGGGACGCGGGCCAAGAGTTTCCAGCAAGAATGCGTTGTATTTCGCACCGCGATCGTCGAGCGCCGCCGCGAGACTGGCGGCTACGGGCTTGCTCACTTCATCGGCGATTAACGTCACGCATTCGCCGGCGCGCACAGCGAGGCAGGTCTCCACGGCGTTTTTTGCGCCGGGCATCAGCTCGGTTTTTGCGCTGCCAAATAAATTGCGCATGCTGTTATTTTAGCGAATTTTTAAGAAGGAGTTCAAAAGTTGATGGACTAGTTGCTTGCGCTCGACGGCTGGGCAATCGAGGTCAACTGCTGGGCAATCCACTTGTTTGTCCGTGCCTCGAGGAGATCGAGTGGCAGGGTGCCTCCGTCGAGCATTTCGTCGTGAAACTTGCGGATGTCAAATTTGGGGCTGAGTTTTTGCTGCGCGCGGTCGCGCAGCTCGCGGATTTTCAACTGGCCCAACTTGTAGCTGAGGGCCTGCGCGGGCCATGAAATGTAGCGATCGGTTTCCGATTGAATTGTGGGCTCATCGACGGCGCCGGATTTGCGAAAGAACTCCACAACTTGATCGCGTGTCCACCCTTTCGAATGGATTCCGGTGTCGACCACCAGGCGCACGGCGCGAAAGAGCTCGGAGGAAAGCCGTCCGTAATCGGAGACGGGATCCTGATAGAAGCCCACTTCTTTTCCAAGTTGCTCGGCGTAGAGCGCCCAGCCTTCGATATAGGCATTAAAGCCCAGACCGTGTTGGCGAAACTTAGGCAGACCGACGAGTTGTTGCTGCACCGACAATTGCATGTGATGCCCCGGAATCCCTTCGTGATAGGCGATGGCCTCGTCGTCAACCAGCGATCGCTCGGCGAATTTGGAAGTGGCTACCACCACGCGCCCGGGGCGCTTTCCATCCGGCGTTCCGGTGACGTAGTGAGTTGCGGCGGCGGATTGAAACGCTGGTATGGCTTCGACAGTAACCGGCGACCTGGGCAGCAAAGTGAAAAGCTCGGGAAGTTTTGGCTCCATTTGCGCGATGTAATGGCGGAAATCGTCGAGTATCTGCTCCGCGGAAGTAGGAATATATTTTTTGTTGGTCTTTAGTGAAGCGCGAAATGCAGCGAGATCGGCAAAGCCTTCTTTTTTCGCGATAGCCGTCATTTCTTTCTCGATGCGATCTATCTCGCGAAGTCCTAGCTCATGTATCTCATCGGGCGCCATACGCGTGGTGGTACGCGCATAAATATTGTTCTGGTAGCGCTTCTGTCCATCCGGCAAAGAGGTGATGGCCAGAGTAGCGCGGCCTTCGGGCGCGTATTTGGTACGGATAAATTCGCCGAAATTTCGGTACGCGGGCAGAACATCGTTGTTGACCGCGTCATTGATCTGCTGCGTTAGGCGCTTCTGGTCCTCAGCGGAGATACTGGACGGAAATTTTTTTGTTGGCAGAAGAAACGGGTCGGCGTCGATAATTCCCTGGCACTGCGCCGGAATTTTCTCCGCGAGAAAACGCACGGGCATGAGCTTGTCTTTCACACCGGCCCGCAAGACTTCCCTGGTCTGGCTCAGCGCGCGCGGAATCTGGTGAAGGCGAGAAATGTAGTCTTCGTAATGCTTCACCGAATCGAGCGGAACGGAAAGCGGCAAATCCGCGAGCTTGGTATGGATGCCGTTCTGCTGGTTAATGGGCATCTCGTACTCTTTTAAATTGAAATCGGCGATGCGTTGCTGCAGCACACGGACGAGCAAGTCGTGAGAGAGCTGGTCCTGATCGGCGAATCCGTTGGTGGGAATGGCTTCGATGCGCGCTAGAAAGCCTTCATCGGTCTTATGGTGCTGCATGATGGCGTCGAGCGAGTACTCATCGAGCTTGTCGTTATAGCGGTAATCGCCGAAGGCCGTGGCGCGCTCTGGGAAATTGCGCAGTTCAGTCTCGTAGTAGTCGTCAAAGATGGCATTTTGCGCGGCAACGCGGTCCCCCGCGGGTTTTGCGTCTTGGCCGGAAACCGATACAGCGATAGCAAGCAGGAAAATCAAACTTAGGTAATTTCGCATAGTCCGGCATCGTACCAGAGCGACGTTCAGCTACTCAATTTTTACGAGACCTTCAAAAACGAGAGTCAACAGAAAGACCCACCCTAAAAGTCGAGGGTGGGGCACCCTCCGAGTGGGTTGAGTTTTGGTGGTTTGAAGACGACGTTTTACTGGTGTGCGTGTGAGAGGAATGAGCGTGAAACTATTCGGTATCCGTTAGGTCGCGCACCCAGATATTTCTGTAGCGCACCGGGTGATTGTGATCCTGCAATTCGAGGGGTAGTTTTGCGGCATGCGCTTTATACGGCTCTCCGGTGGAAGTAGGACCATGGATTTCCACGTTGTCCTGCACCAGGACGCCGTTCTGCAGCACAGTCACATGCGCCGGCCGCAATAATTTCCCGCTGTCATCAAAGCGCGGCGCGTGAAATATGATGTCGTAATTCTGCCACTGGCCGGGGGGACGCGAGACGTTGACCAGCGGCGGATACTGGCCATATACAGCCCCGGCTTGGCCATCGGGATATGTTTTGCTCTGATAAGAATCGAGCACCTGAATTTCGTACAGCCCCATGATGATTACGCCGCTGTTGCCGCGATCCTGATCTTCTCCCACGGGCGGAGCAGGCTCGCGAAATTCGACGTGCAATTGCATATCGCCAAACGGCTGCTTGGTAATGATGTCTTTGGTTTTGGGAACGACTTCGAAATATCCGTCGGCGACTATCCATTTTGCGGGGCTGCTGTCCTTCTGCGTCCACTTGGAAAGATCTTTGCCGTCGAAGAGCACGCTAGCGTCCGAGGGAGCGCGTCCCGGGGAAGTTTCGGCGCCGGGGGCACCGGGGTCGACGGCTGCGGGTGCGGGACGGTTACGGTCGTGCGGCTTCCATTTCTGTTCGGTTTGTGCGGCGACGGAATGCTCCCAGCCCAGCAGCAAAATTAGAACAATCAGCGTGCTCGTCAAGAGGCGAAAAACTTTGTGCATAAATATTTCTCCGATGCGATGCGGGTGAACACTCAAGAACCTATATTTTAAGCGCTCTTCCCTGACGGCGAATTCCATCCTTCGCGATATTCACGCCGCAGAAAATCATTGGCCTGCGGCACGTTGGTGACCCTCATATTGGCGCCATCGTAGTTAATTTTTTTGCCGGCGCGCAGCGCCACCACTCCGAGCAGCATCACTTCCGTAAGCCGCGCCGCATATTCAAACGGACACGAGGCCTCCGCTTTTCCCTTGGCCGCATCGACCCAGTTCATTTCGTGGTCTTCGCCAGGGATGCGCGGCAGCTTCTGCGGCGGCTTGCCGTAGGATTCGTGCAGCGACTTGGGCAGGAGCCGCGGCTTCGCTCCGTAGGTGTCATGCAACAATTTTCCTTTGCTGCCTACAATTAACGCGCCGCCGCCTTTATTCAATTCTTCTTCGCCGAGTTCGTCGGGCTTACGCGGCAGCAGACCACCGTCATACCAGGTGATGCGCACCGGAGGCATCTTGCCGCGCGCGGGAAATTCGTAGAACGTTTGCGTGGCCAGCGGATACGACGCACCGTTGAAGGGTGTCGATACCGTCTCGACACTCGTCGGAAATCCCAAATCCAGGGCCCACATGGTGTGATCGATCAAATGCGCGCCCATGTCGCCGATGGCGCCGACTCCCCAGTCCACCCAGCCGCGCCAGTTGAAGGGATGATAGATGGGGTGATATTCCACGCGCGGCCCCACCCCCAGAAATAAATCCCACGCCAAACTGTCAGGAACGGGATAGGAGCCGGCGAAAGAATTCGCGATGCGCGCGGTCACTCCCGGACCATTCCACTTCAGCGTTTCAGCCGGCTGTTTCAACGCTTCGGGACGCGGCACGCCTTGCGGCCAAAATCCCAGCGGACGGTTGGTCCATATATGCGCTTCGCGAACTTCGCCAATGGCGCCCGCGCGAATATATTCCACGGTTGTGCGAGCGTCGTTCAGCGAATGGCCCTGGTTGCCCATCTGCGTCGCGATTTTCAATTCTTTGGCGCGGCGCGCCAGTCTGCGGGATTCGTCGATCGACCAGGTGAGCGGCTTCTGCACGTACACATGTTTATTCAGGTCCATGGCCGCCAGCGCGATGGGCGCGTGCATGTGATCGGCGGTGGCCACCACTACGGCGTCAATGTCTTTTTGGCGATCCAGCATCTCGCGGTAATCCTGATAGTGCTTCGCTTTCGGCCAATGCTCGGTCTTCAACTGAATCATTCCGTCGAGACGCTTCTGGGCCTTCACGCGATCAAATTCCACCAGCGGCACGCCCGGAACGGGTTGCGGATCCGGTTGCGTTAGCCGCGTCTTCAAAGCTTGAATGTCCGCGTCGAGACGCTCAAATGCTTTGCCGGCGTAATCCCAATCCACATCGCACAACGCCACAATGTTCTGGCTGGCCAGCGCGACCAGGTCGGCGCGGCCGATACCGCCAACTCCCACACCAGCAATGTTCAGCCTGTCGCTGGGAGCGGTGAAGCCGCGACCCAGCACATGTCGCGGCACAATCGTCAATCCGGGCGCGGTGGTCGCGGCGCCGGACACGGCGGCCGCCGCGGCGGTGGTCAGAAATTTACGGCGTGATAATTCAGTTTTTGCGCTCATAGGGCCTCGTTGCCGCCAACCACTCTAGCGTGACAACGTACCAAAGAAACGCAAATATTCTGTCCGCGACTTCGCAGCCCTGGCCTGCTTTTTTAGCGGATTATTTCTGATTGATTCTAGTCGCGTTTGAGGCTTCAGGAGCTGAAGCCCCAATTCAAGCAAGTCTGTCCGTCGCGGCTAAAGCCGCGACCTACAAACCCAAAACCCGAACTAGGGCGATTGGATTTCTAAGCAGGAATGAGCGAAACTTTTTACTCCGAATCAAAGCTTGTTTCGGCAACTCGGAAAGGATTTGGAGAAGCAATGCGTCCAGGCAAGGATTTGTTGCGGGAATTTAGACTTATGAGCACATGTGTGCTGCTTACGTTGGTGCTTAGCACGTGCCTACCTCTTGTTCGCGCGCAGGATCATTCCGCGCACCAGGGCCATGAGGGCCACGATGTTCAAGCGGGCCACGATGGCCATGACGGAATGAGCGGCGATATGCCAGGAATGGACATGAGTTCGACGACGCCAGACCCGATGGCGGCCATGCGCACGCCTGAAAAACTGGCGGCCGACAAACGTGAAAGCGAATTCAATCATCATCTGGCTGGTTTTTTTGTGGTGCTTGCGGGAATTTTCATTCTTGTGGAGCCTCGGCTCAGTATTCGATGGCCAAAGATTCGCTATGCATGGCCGGTGTGTTTTCTTCTCGCGGGAATCTTTGTACTCGTTTTCAGCGATACGGAGCTCTGGCCATTCGGGCCGCAGTCATGGTTCTACGGGCTGTCGCAACATATGGAAGTGCGGCAACATAAATCATTCGCGCTCATCCTGCTGGCCGTGGGAGTGGTTGAATTTCTTCGCGCTCGCGGCAGTTTGAAAGCAGCGTGGGCCGGTTGGGTTTTTCCCATTGTCGCGATAGCCGGCTCCATCATTTTGCTTTTTCACGAACATCGCGGCGGCATGCACGGCGCGGGGCACATGGAGCGGATGGCTCGGATTCAGAGCGAACATCACAGCTACACGGCGGCGGGATTTGGAATTGGCCTCACTAAAGGCTTGTCTGAAATCAAAACCAACTGGCAGCCACTTTTCAATAAGCTGTGGCCGTCGATCATGATCGTTTTGGGCGTGATGCTGATGTTTTACGTGGAATAGTGCTGGAGCTGATGGACTTTTCTGTCTTCGAAATTAACGATGCACGGCCAATTGATTTTGATTTTCGAATCTCAGGCGAAACCTGCGCGGCTTAATGGCAATTCGCGGACGCGCTTGCCGGTGGCCGCAAAGATCGCGTTGCAGAGCGCGGGGGCGAACGGCGGCAAACCCGGCTCACCGATTCCCGCGGGCGGCGCATCGCTGGGAACAATGTGGATGTGCGTTTCGCGCGGCGCATCTTTCATGCGCGCGACCTGATAATCATTAAAATTGGATTGCTCGATGGCACCATCTTTCGCGGTGATTTCACCGTAGAACGCCAGCGAGGTGCCCATCACGGCCGCGCCTTCAAATTGTTGCCGCGCCATTTCCGGATTGACCACCGTTCCGGCATCCAACGCGGCATCCACGCGCTTGATTTGTACTTGCCCGGCGTCCTTCACCTCTACCTGCACGACCGTCGCCACGTAGGTCAAGAAACTCCGATGCATCGCGACGCCCATGCCAAATCCATTGCCGGATTTTTGTTTGCCCCAGCCGGCTTTTTCCGTCGCGATTGACAACGCGCGCCGAAATCTGGCGGTGTCGATGGGATACTGCTCGTAGGCGCCGTCGTAATTCGGATAATCCTTCGGCAATTCTGCCTTGGGAATAATGCGGTCCGGGCCGAGAAGCTGCAGCAAGTAGTCGAGCGAATCGCGTCCCGCGGCGTGCGCCAATTCGTCGGCAAAAGAATGCACCGCGAAGGCATGATAAATGTTTGCGACCGAGCGCAGCCAACCGATGCGCACGTGCCCGGTCGCCGGACCATTTTCCGCGCGGTGATTGGGCAACGCGAAGGGCACATCCGTAAAACCCAGGCCCAACTCAGCGGCCGCGGAATAATTTGTTTTGGGATCAAAGGTCGAGCCGATCGGCGGAAACACGGTGCGCTGCAGCCAAGCCTCAGGCTTTCCGTCGGCGCCCAGCGCGGCTTTCATGTACATCGCCGCGACCGAGTGATAGGTATCGAATTTTATGTCGTCTTCGCGGCTCCAGACCACTTTCACCGGCTTACCGGTTTTTTTCGCGAGTACCGCGGCTTCGATCGCAAAATCCGGGAATGATTTGCGCCCGAAAGCGCCGCCGAGCAGCGTAACGTTTACAGTGACGTCTTCTTTTTTCAATCCGAGAGCGCCAGCGATGGCATCTTTTGCACCCTGGGGATTTTGCGTGGGCGCCCATACTTCAACTTTGCCGCTACGGAAAACCGCCAGCGCCGCCGGCGGCTCCATGGAGGCATGCGCGAGCAGCGGCGCGTAATATTCCGCTTCCACGATTTTGCCGCCCTTGGCAAAAATGGCGTCCACGTTTCCATTTTCGCGCACTACTTTTCCCGGCTTGCGCGCGGTCTCCTGCAATTCTTTTTTGTACGCGTCAGAGTTATAAACGCTGTGCGGACTTTTCTCCCACTCAATCTTGAGTTTTTTCTTGCCCTGCATGGCGGCCCAGGTGTTGTCGGCGAGAACGGCCACGCCTCCCAGGGTCTGATACCCCACTGGCGGCTTGAATCCTTCAATTGATGCAATTTGCTTTACGCCATGAACACCAAGCGTAGCCTTATCGTCCACGGTTTTTGCGCTGCTGCCGAAGACCGGCGGGTGTGCGACGCTGGCGTACAACATTCCGTCCATGCGCGTGTCTTGGCCGTAGACCGCCGCGCCGTCACACATATCTTTCAAGTCGTAATTCGGAGTGCCTTTGCCGATATAGCGCCATTCCGTGCGGGCTTTTAATTTCACATCTTCTTTTTTTGGGACTTCCAGCTTTGCCGCGGAGGCCGCCAGCTCGCCGTATCCAAGTTTTTTTCCGGAAGGCGCGTGTATTACCTGGTGCAATTCGGTGAGGCACTCCGTCGCCGGTTTGTTCCACTGTGCGGCTGCGGCGCGAACGAGCATCAGGCGCGCGGTTCCGCCGGCTTCGCGCAAGGTATCGAAAAAACTACGCACCGAGTGGGAGCCGTCGGTATCCTGATCGCCGTATTTTTCGTCGCCAGGGGCCTGCACAATTTTTACGCGCGCCCAGTCGGCGTCAAGTTCGTCGGCCACAATGCGCGGCAGCGCGGTCTTGCTTCCGCTGCCCATCTCGGAGCGATGCGCGATGATGTAAACGGTGCCGTCCGTGTCGATAGCCAGATAAACATTTGGATGAAGCGGAGCATTTGCCATCGGGGCGATGGCAATGCCGGTCGTTGGATCTGTTCCTGCCGCCCAGACAGTTTGCGGCGCCCCGCGAACACTTAACACCAGGGCGCCCGCGCCGAGCAGGCCTTTCAAAAATTCGCGACGCCCGGGCTCAACAGTATTTAGGGACTCGACGCTGTTCACCGACACGCGGTCACGGAGCATTCTTCAGGTCTCCCGATTTTCACGAGCTAAAGGTCTTCTATTTCTACGCTACATCGTACCGCGATTCGCAATTCTTGCACATTCGGACGCACCGCGTTTCCAGATACAAAGTTTGAAGATCATACGAATGCGCAAGTGCCCAAATTATTAGTGATAGAATTCGCTCGAAAACTTAGGAGTGCGTACATGAAGCCGACGCGACGCGAATTCGTAAGCACCATGGCATTGGCCGCGATGGGAGCACGATACATTCACGCAGCCGCGGCGCGAACACCGCTGGCGTTTTCCACGCTGGGCTGCCCGGCATGGACATGGCCGCAAATTCTGGACTTCGCGGAGCAGTATGGATTCGCGGCAGTGGAGTTACGCGGACTGCTCGGGGACATGAACCTGCCGGCGCGCCCAGAATTCGCCGCGGACAAAATTCCCGCCGCCAAGCGCGATGTAGCGGCACACGGATTGAAGATCGCGTCTGTAAGTAGTTCGGCTGAGATGCATGTAGCGGACCCGCAGAAGCGTGCCCAGCAACTTTCCGACGCGCGCAAGTTCATCGACCTGGCGGCGGCCTTGGGCGCGCCTTACGTGCGGGTCTTCGGGAATAAAATTGAGGGGCCGCGCGAGGAAGTCATTGCGCGCGTCTCGAGCGGCCTGCATGAACTCGGCGAATATGCGCGGCCGCGAAATGTAACGGTCATTATTGAATCGCACGGAGATTTCACCGATTCGCCCACGTTGAAAGAAGTATTGATGCGGGCGGATTCAGAGGGCGTCGCGCTGCTATGGGATGCTCACCACACATTCGCTGCTTCGCATGAAGAACCGGAATTCACCGTGGCGCAATTGGGAAAATGGATTCGTCATACGCACTTGAAAGACTCGGTGCCAGAGGGAAAAGACCGGCATTATGTTCTCACCGGAAAAGGAGACGTGCCGGTGAAACGACAGGTAGAAGCGCTGGTTAAAATAAATTATACCGGCTTTTATTGCTTCGAATGGGAAAAAGTGTGGCACCCGGATTTGCTGGAGCCGGAAGTCGCCTTCCCCAATTACGTCAAAGTCGTCAGCGAATACCTGCGCCAGGCGTGAGCCAAGTCGTGATTCTCTTTGCGCTGCCGCCCCCACGAATCAGGAGCCGCCGGCCCATCGTGATCGTTATGGTCTGCGCTTTCTCGGTTTTGTATGGTTGTGCCAAGAAAACCGCACCGCTAACAGAAAACCTCGTATTAGGATTTGCAGGACGAGTTACTGATGCTCAGCGGTTTATTGCCGTCCGCCACAAACTACAAATTGTTGCGAGCGAATCTCAACTGCAAAAGTCCTGGGAATCGGTAATCAACTTTTGCGCCACGATTCACTGCGAAGTGATCAATTCCAGCGTTACCGCGAGAACCAGAGAATCTTTGCCATCCGCTGCGGTCACCGTCCGCGTTGCGCCGGAAGATACACAGAAGCTAATGGGCCAGGTGGAAAAACAGGGCAGCATCGTGCAACACACCACCGAAAGCGAAGACAAGACCTCGGCTGTTGTGGATACGGACGCCAAAATCAAAAAACTCACCGGCTTCCGAGACAATCTCCACACCATGTTGGCGAAGCCTTCGGCCACCGTAAAAGATTCCGTGGAAATCCAGCAGCAACTGACCGAGGTACAGTCGCAACTGGACAGCGAAACAGCCCAGAGAAAAATCTCGCGAACGAAACCGAAAAGGTCGCCGTGGAAATTTCTTTCCGGATCGAACGGAACACCGACGCTGGCGGAGGACTTAAGGTAATTGGCGACGCTCTTCGCGAATCTGGATCGGCGCTGGCGGAGAGCACCGCGTCGCTTATTACCGCGGTAGTGGTAGTGATCCCGTGGCTAATCGTGATCGTGCCGGTATTGTGGGTTCTCAGGAAGACATGGCGGAAATTTCGCAGAGATCGACGCGCCGATGGTCCACCCACTGCTTCCATCTGATAGGCGCACAAATTGGGGCCGCTTTAGCGCTGGATCGCTACTTTTCTGAAATCAAAACTTGCTGCGGCATGTCCGGAATTTGGTGCATGGTTGTTTTTGTAAACCCTGCGTCGTGGAACATTTTTTTGTATTCCGCAAAAGTATAAGCGTCGCCCGAATCGGTGGTAGCCAACATTACCAGGCTGAACATGGCCGGTGTCGGAGGACTGACGCGGTCTTCATTGGGAACGAACTCCAAGGTGATGGCTTGGCCGCCCAGTTTTAGCGCAGCGTGTACGCGCCTCATCAACTTTTCGCAGGTGCGCTGGTCGAAGTGATGGAAAATGTTGGTGAGCAGCACGTAGTCGTAGTCCTCACCAAAGTGCGCGTCAAAAGCGCTGCCCGGTTGCATGTTGAATCGATCGCCGACGCCGGCGGCGTTGGCATTCTCTTTTGCGACTTGCAGCACGTTGGGCCAGTCCACCGCAGTGATCTGCGCATTCGGATTTTGCCGCGCCATGGTGATGCCATACATACCGTGCCCAGCGGCAATATCGAGGATTCTGCAGGCTTTTCCCTGCGGCATGCCGGTCAGCTGGGTGATAAATGCAGCCGCAGGCATGGTAATAGGCGCCATAGAGCGCGCAAAGGCGACCCACATCTCATCATTCGGTTCGAAGTTGTGGCCCTGTTCCGCGGCGGTGCCGCCTTTCTTGACCGCTTCCGTTAAAGACGAAAATTTCTTCATGAGGTGGTCGTTAGTCAGGAAGCCAGATATGGCTCCCATGTACGCAGGAGAGCGTTTGTTGAGAAAAATACTGGATTCCTGAGTAAGCGCGTAGTGGCCGTCGTGCTTGGTGAGAAATCCCAGAACGGTAAGGTAATTACAAAGAGTCTGAATACCACGTTCGGCGGCGCCGGTTTTTTTCGTAATGAACTGAACGTCGCTAGCGCCATCGGCAATGGCGGAAAAAATGTCCAGCTCAATCGCTGCTCGTAACGCGAACGTCTGCTGGTAAGCATTCAAAATATTAAAAATATGTTCCGGGGTAGGCCGGTTGGTCGAGGACGGAGTAGCCATTATTAAAATTGCTCCTTGTGGTGGATCGGGGACCCTGATTGCCCCGAAGTGTAGCAGGAATTAAGAAGCAATTCACTTCGCGGAGGGTCGGTAGTTGGTCAGTTTTTCGATACTGTATTTATCAGAAGTTACAGAGGACGAAAACCCTCATTCAGCGTCTGCCGGGCATAAAATCCTGAATCAACACAGCCACAAGAGCCGCTATCACAGCATATACACAAAGCAACCCGAGGAAACGCAAGAGGCGTCCGCACCAAGTTTTCGGGTCGTCGGGCCCCGGCCAAAAAACACCCTTCGTCGCTTGGAACAAGCTCTGGAAAATAGTAAGTGGCGATTGAGTGCGCCCGTAGGCTCGCTGGACATCGTAATCTGCCATAGGGGGTGGCTCAACCAAGGTGCTTCTATCTAGTTTTGTCGCTTTCTCATAATTCGCCTAGATAATTGTAACGCCAAAAGGGTAGGTAAGGTGGCTCAAGATAGCTTTACCGCCAGACTAACTCCCGATTCATCGCGTGATTGGAAACTGACCTCACCACTAACAGGCCTAGAGATATGGCGTGCAAGGCTGATTGCTTCGGTTCCAAGCGGCTGGCATAATTCTGCTCCCTTGGTCAGGCATAGTTGTGCATAGAGGCCACCCATGAAACGCGAGTATCACCGCTGGCATTCGTCACGGCTGGGCATCGAGCTGGGCGTGGTGGTCTACGGCCACTGGGGGCCGCCGTTGATGGGATTTCCCACCAGCGCGGGAGATGAGTGGGAACTGGAAAACCAGGGGATGATCGGGGCGCTTGGGGAATTTATCGAGGCGGGCAGGATCAAGTTTTTTTCTGTAAATTCCGTCAATCATCAGGGGCTTTACAACCGGGGCGCGCACCCGTTTCATCGCAGCTACATGCAAGCGATGTTCGACGGGTATCTGCGCGAGGAAGTTGTTCCGTTCATCTGGGACAATTGCAAATCGTCTGTGGCGATTTCCATCATGGGCGCGTCTTTCGGCGCTTATCACGCGGCGAATACTTTATTCAAGCATCCGGACGTGTTCAAACGGTGTTTCGCGATGTCCGGCGTGTACGATGTCAGAAATTTCATGGATGGCATGTACGATGAGAATTTTTATTTCAATAATCCCGTCGACTATCTGGCGAATTTAAGCGATCCGTGGCTGCTGGGCCAGCTCGCTTCCTGCGACATTCACATCATTACCGGTACAGGACCGTGGGAAAAAAGTGGTCCAAGCTATCGCCTGTCGGAAATTTTGTGGAGCAAAGGCATTCGCCACTCGTTGGACGATTGGGGAGCCGAGGGCGGCCATGATTGGCCGTACTGGAAGAACGAAATGCGCGAATATGTTTCGCGACTGTATTAGACGGGTATTTTTTTGCGCGCTGTTTATTGAAAAAGCGAAGTGCCTGGGAATCTGGCGGCGTCGCCAAGTTCTTCTTGGATACGCAAAAGCTGATTGTATTTTGCGATGCGGTCGGTGCGGCTGGCCGACCCAGTTTTGATTTGTCCCGCGGCGGTGGCCACCGCCAGGTCGGCGATGAAGGTATCTTCCGTTTCGCCGGAGCGATGAGAAATAATGGAGTTGTAGCCGGCTTTGCGTGCCAGCTCGATGGCGTCGATTGTTTCGGTGACAGTTCCAATTTGATTCAGCTTGATCAGAATGGCGTTGGCCACGCCTTCGGTGATGCCGCGGCCGAGGCGTTCGGTATTGGTGACAAAAAGGTCGTCACCCACCAGTTGGATGGATTTCTTCGAAGCGTTCTTACGGCCAACTTTCTCTGTAAGTTCTTTCCAGCCGGCCCAATCGTCTTCCGCCATCCCGTCTTCAATCGAAACGATGGGGTATTTTTCCACCCAGGCGGTCCAGTACGTAGCCATCTCGCTGCTGGTGTGCGCTGATTTGTCGGACTTCTTGAAAACGTATTTACCGCTGGCCTTGTCGTAAAACTCGCTGGACGCCGGGTCAAGTGCGATGCGGACTTGTTCGCCCGGTTTATAGCCCGCAGCGGTGATGGCTTCCAGCACGATCTGGATAGCTTCTTCGTTGGACTTGCAGCTCGGGGCAAAACCGCCTTCGTCGCCGACTGCAGTCGAGTAGCCGCGCTTTTTCAAGGCGGTCTTTAGCGCGTGGAAAATTTCCACGCCCCAGCGCAGCGCTTCCGAAAAATTCGGCGCCCCCACGGGCATGACCATAAATTCCTGGAAGTCCACGGAACTGTCGGCGTGGGCGCCGCCATTCAGAATATTCATCATTGGAACGGGCAAAAGATTTGCAGAAGAATCCGTGGAATAGCGCGAAAGGTATTTGTAGAGCGGCTGCTTCAGCGCGATAGAGGCTGCGCGGGCCGCAGCCATGGACACGGCCAGAATTGCGTTGGCGCCCAGCCGCGATTTCGTCGGCGTGCCATCCAGCGAGATCATTTTATGATCGAGGGCGCGCTGGTCGGCAGCATCCAATCCGGTAACCGCTTTGCCAATTTCCCCGTTGGCATTCGCGATTGCTTTCGAAACTCCTTTGCCCAGGTAGCGCGATTTGTCGCCATCACGCAATTCCAGCGCTTCGTGTTCCCCGGTCGAAGCGCCCGATGGAACGGCCGCGCGGCCCACTGCGCCTGACGTCAGCGTTACATCCGCTTCCACAGTGGGATTCCCGCGCGAATCAATAATTTGGCGCGCGTGTACTCGTGTAATTTTCGTGGACATTATTCTGGTGAGTCTCCTTGTAGTGAATGGAGATTTTACAGAAAAGCGAGAAGAAGAGCACGCCAGGGTGAGAACAACGCCTGTCGGTGGCGGTCAGCAAGGCTTCTGACCCTGCAAAATTATTTGACCGGGAACGCGACTACTCCGGTGAGGCAGCGGCGCCTATCTGCCATTAAATTCACTGTCCAAAAGCGGACAGACCGCTAAGGTGTCTGCTATAAGTTTCTGCATGATTCCCCCAATAGACATTTTCCGAGTTCCGGAGCGCGGGCAACATCGCTGGATAGAACCTTCCGAGACCGTCAAAGAGGCCCTGATGCGTGTGCAGTCGTTCGGGATGGGCGAGTATTTGATTACCAACCAGCGGACCGGATTCCGGCTCTCGCTGACTGTGGATGTTTCTGCCGTCAAAGCCGCAAACGGAAACTAAATCCGCTTTCCACTCGCGGTCGTGAATGGCGCCCGCTAATTTACCGCAACGGTCTGGAAACGATAGCTGTTGCGGCCCTGCTCTTTGGCCTGATACATCGCCAGATCGGCCTTCTTGATTAGATTCTCGGGGTCCTTACTGTCGTTCGGATAGGTAGCCACTCCAATGCTCGCAGTGATATGGAGTTTGTGAGAATCGATCTCAAACGGCGCGTTTATCGCAGTCAGTATCTGTCCGGCCTTGAGTCCCGCATGGCCCGCTTCCTTGATCTCAGAAAGAAGAATGACAAACTCATCTCCGCCCAGGCGGCATACTGTGTCGGAGGCGCGTACACAACCCAACAAGCGTTTTACAACCGACTGGAGCACCTTGTCCCCGAATGCGTGTCCCAGCGAATCATTAATCTGCTTGAACTTATCCAAATCCAAAAATAGCACACCGATTCGAGTACCATTTCGGCCAGCCGTCACGATCGCCTGATGAACCCGATCTTGGAAAAGCGTACGATTGGGCAAATTCGTCAACGCATCGTGTTGCGCCATATGCGACATTTCTATACCTATGGCTCTCGCGACGGATACGTCGTGGAAAACGATTACGGCCCCAGTCGCAATGCCTTGACGGTCATGAATTGGGGCAGCCGAGTCATCAATCGCAAATTCAGTGCCATCGCGACGACGGAGGACACAGTTTGGCGTTAATCCGACGGTCCTGTTTAATTCGATCGCTGTCCGCAGCGGACTCTTACAGAATTTCCCGGTAATGCTGTCGACGATTACAAATACCTCTTCAACCGGCTTACCTGCCGCCTGCGCATCGGTCCAACCGGTGATCTTTTCCGCTACGCTGTTGAGGTACGTAACTCTGCCTTCATTGTCGGTACTCAGAACGGCGTCACCAATGGAATCGAGGGTGACCTGAGCACGCTCCTTTTCGACGAACAAGGCTTCTTCGGCAGCCTGCCGCTCCGCCATATTGCGTATTGCACGGACGAACGAATCCCTGTCGAGTTGGTCCTCTAGAAGGTAGTCTTTTGCTCCGCGCCGCAATGCTTCGAGGGCGAGTCCTCTCTCCTCCGCACCGGCGAGTACGAGAGTTGGAATACCGCCAGCAGCCAACGCCAGCCAGTCGAGCGTTTCAATACCCCGGCTGTCGGGCAGCGACAAATTCACGAAAATCGCCCATATTCCGTTCTTTTTAAGCCGTTCAACGGCTTCAGCGAGCGTGCTGACCCGCTCGCCCCGAAACGGGCCGTCTATTGCATTGGCGATGGCGTCGCGGAAGATTTCGTGGTGATGGGTACTGTTGTCAATGAGCAGCAGGGTCCGTTTGTTTGTCAATGTGGGTGCCGCGCATATTGTGCACCAATGTGGCATTGAACACTGTCCAATTGGGAACGAATATCAAAGATAAAAACGGCGGAGTCATAATGGGCAGCCACGAACTAAATACGATAAATAGCGCAGCATGTAGTTGATAACAAAGGTTTTCTTGAGGCCACGGATTTGGGTTTACTCGGATATTTTGCACCGGTGCGTCGATGCTTGCGGGTCAAGGTAGTTTGTTTTTTCCTTCTGGGAGGCACTCGTCTCGTAGTTCCTTTGCCGGAACTAAGTCGGGCTTCCGCGGAAAGGCTCTCTTTTCCCATTGCGACATTGGTGCCAGGATAGTCTAAGAGGTTGGAAAGGAAGTTGGCACAATCTTCTTGCTTTTCATTCGCGATGGGGTTTTCTCCGCGCTCGACTTTCGCAACAAGACAACCTTGATGGATAACGGCATTTTGTGACCCATAGCTTTGCGATAAATTCTCTCAATGGGAGTTTCACGAGAGGGTGTTGGCATATAGCGCTCGCAGGGACGACAGGAAATGGTACACCTGAGAGGCACAAGGCACGAAACGTGACGGTGTGCCAGCGATTGGGGCGACATGACAAACTCGCCTGCGGAGGCTGCAATGTCAGACGAAGAGTGGATCAAAACGCTTGCAGACGGCAGGCGAGTTAAATTCACCTATCAAGAATTGCCAGCGGACGGTGCATTTATCACCGCGCAACTTGCAGGAAATGAGGTCGTCTATTCCGTGGTATTGACCAAAGCAAAAAACCCGCTTAGTCGTGAAGATGTTGAAAACCATTTTAAGGGCGAGCTTTCGAAAAAATATTGAGATCATTTTGTGATCGAGCGCGCGCTGGTCAGCGGCATCCAAGCCGGTCACCGCTTTGCCAATTTCCCCGTTGGCATTTCGCTACTGCTTTCAAAACTCCTTTGCCCAGGTAGCGAGACTTCTCTCCATCACGCAATTCCAGCGCTTCGTGTTCGCCCGTGTACGCGCCAGATGGAACAACAGCGCGGCCTACCGCGCCTGACGTCAGCGTTACATCCGCTTCCGCAGTGGGATTCCCGCGTGAATCGATAATCTGCCGCGTGCACTCGTGTAATTTTCGTGGACATTATTCTGGTGAGTCTCCTTGGAGTGAATGAAGAATTTTACAGAAAAGCGCAGAGAAGCGCACGCCGGGAGGAATCGGTGGACACCGGCATAAAACTTTGGTCAAGATTACTTGCAGTGCGCGAGATTCAACTTGCCGTTTGACGGGTAATGATTAACGATCAGGCGGATTCGGGCTCTTCGATCAGGGATTCCTGGCGGACGACTACGACGATGCCCGAGTCTGTGACGTGGAAGCGGCGCTTGTCGGCTTCCATGTCGTAGCCGATTTCGGTGCGCTCCGGCAGGCTTACGTGGCGGTCGATGATGGCGCGGCGGATGCGGGAGTGGCGGCCGACGTTGACGTGATTGTAGATGATGGACTCCGCCACTTCGGAATAGCTGTTCACGCGGACATCGGAGCCGAGCACGGATTTCATGACGCGGCCTCCAGAAATAATGGAGCCACCGGCGACGATGGAATCCAGCGCGACGCCCATGCGCTCGGGATCGGCAAAAACAAATTTGGCCGGCGGATACTGGTGAATCCAGGTGCGCAGCGGCCACGACATGTCATACAAGTTGAAAACCGGCGACACGCTGACCAGATCCATGTTGGCTTCGTAGTAGGCGTCGAGCGTCCCCACGTCGCGCCAATACAACGCGTCTTTGCGGTTTTCATCCACGAAGTTATAGGCGAACACGCGATGCTTGGAAATGATGCGTGGAAGAATGTCCTTGCCAAAATCGTGATGAGATTTGGGATCTTCGGAATCGGCCAGCAAAATGGGAATCATGAGGTGGGTATTGAAAACGTAGATGCCCATGGAGGCGTTGCAATGCCCCGCGTGATGGGGGGACTGTTTCGGTGCCGCGGGCTTTTCTTCGAAGCCCACAATGCGCCAATCTGGATCGGTTTCGATGACGCCAAATTGCCCGGCGGCCTCTTCCACGGGGATTTGAATGGTAGCGACGGTGGCGTCCGCGCCGGAATCGACATGCTGCTTGAGCATGCGGCTGTAATCCATTTTGTAAATGTGATCGCCGGATAAAATAAAAACGAATTTTGAGCGTTCGCTGCCGATGGAATAAATGTTCTGGTACACCGCATCGGCGGTGCCTTGATACCACTGCTGGGACACGCGCATTTGCGGAGGAAGCACTTCGATATATTCGCCGAGGCCGGCGAGCGGCGACCAACCCGCGCGAATGTGACGATTGAGGCTGAGCGCTTTGTATTGCGTCAGCACAAAAACGCGGCGCAAATTGGAGTTGATGCAATTGGAAAGGGTGATGTCAATGATGCGGTAGAGTCCGCCAAACGGCACCGCGGGCTTGGCGCGGTCGCGCGTCAGCGGCCACAATCGTTCACCCTGGCCTCCCGCGAGAAGGACGCCGATGGCGTCGCGCATATCGGACATGGACAGACCCCCGGGTGACTCTCTACGAGCGGGTAGATTCTAACAGTAACGGTAAGGGCGCGTGCAAGCTTGAGAAAACGCGGCGTTCTCGCCCCGGAAATGCGTCGCAAGAATATTTACTGCAGAATACTGCCGTTACTGCTTCCTTACTAAATCGTCGGGCGCGGCCCTGGGGAGCCGGCCGGCATAAAGATTCCTTGACTTTAGGGCCCGCAATTGATTAGAAGATGCCAACGGCCTCGTGAGACAATCTATTCAGGACGGTGCCAGCATAAAGGCTCCGCTAGAAACCAATCCTAACCGGATTGGGGGTGACACTAAAATTGGCAGAAGTCATTATCCAGGAGAGTGAGTCTCTGGAAAACGCACTGCGCCGTTTTAAGCGCAAAGTGCAGCAGGAAGACATCATCAAGGAAATAAAGAAGCACAGCTTCTACATGAAACCCGGCGAGAAACGCCGGACAAAAGAAGCGCTTTCGCGGAAGCGACTGCGTAAGAAGCAGCGCCGGGAAGCGGATTAATTCCGCTTTGCGGCACGGCTCGGCGCGGCACTTCCGAGAATCAGGCCCCAGTCAGGCAAGTACGTTTGGGTTATCAGCTTCGCGTTCGTAGGCCCTTGGGATCCGCGCCCGGCGTCCCCGGAGATCGGCATGCCCACGTTGTGGGATATTCCACGAAGTCAGGCCTTGCGGTGCCGGTTAGCCCATCCCCTCGCCTCTTTTGGGGCTCGGGGGGAGCGCCTCATGGAATATCACGATCGGGTCCTGAAGTGTTCGGAGTGCAGCGCCGAGTTTGTATTTACCGCCGGCGAACAAATGTTTTTCGCCGACAAGGGTTTCAAGAACGAACCGAAGCGATGTAAAGCGTGCAAAGCAAGACGCGCCGAGGGTGCCGGTCCAGGCGCTTCGGGCGGGTTGCAAATGCGCGCGGAAACAAAAACCAATTGTTCACAATGCGGGAAAGAAACCACTGTGCCTTTTCGGCCGACACAGGGGCGTCCGGTATTTTGCCGGGAATGCTTTCAGCAGCGCAGGTCGATGGGCGCAGCTTAACCGGTCGTAGCCGGGAGTTTAGTAAGCCTCAGCCGCTCAGATAAATGTATTGGGGGACAGCACGGCATACCTGTCCCCGCTTTTCCTTCGCAACGCCCGCCAGCCACAAAGCAAGGATTTAGCCGTTTTCTACTCCCCTTTTTTGGCCCTTTTCCTTATTCCATCAGGCCAATAAGCGCGAAATTACTGCGGCTTTGCATCACAATTTGAATGCGCAGGGTTCCCTATAATTTAATGGACTAGAAGCGTATGATACGCACCTCTAGCCCCGCGAGCGTCAGACCCAACAGAAGACAATCATGGTTCACCGTTTCACCATCGGCGTAGAAGAAGAATTTCAAATCATCGATCCGGCCACGTGTGAGCTGCGTTCGCACGTGATGCAGCTGGTTTCCGAAGCTTCCCCGAGCATCATCGAGCAGGTGAAGCATGAAATGCACCAGTCCATCGTGGAGACGGGTACGAATATTTGCGATAGCGTGCATGAGCTGCGCATCGAAATGCACCGCACCCGGGGCGAGCTGGTGGCCGCCGCCGAGCGCGCGGGATTGCAGGTGGCGGCTGCGGGCACGCACCCCTTCTCCAGCTGGATCGATCAGGTAATTTCGCCCGGCGAGCGCTATCAGAATATTATTGAAGAGCTGCAACAACTGGCGCGCTCCTTGCTGATTTTTGGCATGCATGTGCACATCGCCATGCCCGACAAACAAACCACCATCGACATGATGAACATGGTGCGTTACTTTCTGCCGCATCTTCTGGCGCTGTCCACCAGCTCGCCGTTCTGGATGGGGCGCAACACCGGGCTCAAATCGTTTCGCACCACCGTGTTTCGCAGGTTTCCGCGCACCGGCGTGCCGGAGCAATTCGAATCCTGGAGCGCGTACGAAAATTTCGTGAACCTGCTAGTCAAACTGAATTGCATCGATAACGGTAAAAAAATCTGGTGGGATGTGCGGCCGCATCCGACCTTCGGCACGCTGGAATTTCGCATGTGCGACGTAACCACCAAAGTGGAAGAAGCGGTGGCCATCGCCGCGCTAACGCAAGCCATCATCGTAAAACTCCACCGCCTGTACAAAGGGAACATGAGCTTTCGCTTGTACCGGCGCGCGCTGATCGAAGAAAATAAATGGCGTGCGGCGCGCTACGGAATCGAAGGAAAGCTGGTGGACTTCGGCAAGGAAACGGAAGTGCCTATGCGTGAGTTGATTCCCGAACTGCTGTCGTTTGTCGACGATGTCCTGGATGAATTGGGCAGCCGCAGCGCGGTAGAGTACGTGCACACCATCATGAACGAAGGAACCAGCGCGGAGCGGCAGTTGCGCGTGTATCAGGAGACCGGCGACTTGAAAGCGGTGGTGCAGCATTTGGTGAATGAAACTCGCGGCGGGGTGACGCCGGCATCGACGACGGCTAGCGCTATAAATTAAATCAAATTCCTGAGAGTGTCGGCCATAGTTTGCAGTTTTTATTCTGAACTTAACTGCCAGCACTATTGTGAATTGTTAAAATAATGCTGCAAGATTTTGCTGAGGAGCGAGAGTAATGAAGAAGGTGGGGCTGTTATGCGGGCGGGAGTTCAGCTTTCCGCCGGCATTCATCGAGCGAGTAAAAACGTTAGGCGCGGCAGATGGCGTTACCGCTGAATTCGTGAAGCTTGGCGGCACGCGCATGGATGAGCCCGCGAAGTACCGTGTAATCGTGGACCGCATCTCGCATGAAGTGGAATATTATCGCGGCTACCTGAAACACGCGGTTTTGCAGGGAACTTACGTCATCAATAATCCCTTCTGGTGGACCGCGGACGACAAGTATTTTAATTATTCCATGGCTGCAAAACTCGGCGTGGCCATTCCCAAGACGGTGCTATTGCCGCAAAAAGGCTATCCCAAAGATGTCGACATTAATTCTGAATCGCTGCACAACCTGGAATATCCGATCGATTGGGACGCGCTGCTTGAGTACGTTGGGCGCCCCGCGATTCTGAAACCTTACTCCGGCGGCGGCTGGAAACATGTATATAAGGTCCACACCAAGGAGGAATTGTGGGCCGCCTATGATCAGACCGCGCCCTATTGCATGACGCTGCAGGAATTTATTGATTTCACGCAATACGTGCGCTGCTTCACATTCGGCAAAACGGATATTTTGCCGGTGCACTATGATCCCAAGCATCGCCGCTACGTCGTGGATCACAAATATCTTTCCGCGGAGCTTGGCGAGCGCGTCGTTAAAGATGCGCAAACAATTAATATGGCGTTGGGCTACGAAATGAATACCATCGAGTTTGCCATTCAGGACGGCGTGCCGTACGCGATCGATTTTCTGAATCCCGCGCCGGATTTTGAGCGAGACCGCATTACCGCATTTTATTTCGAGCAGGTGGTGGACAGGATGGCGCGGCTGGTAATCGATCGCGCGCTCAGTGGAGAGGGTTCCAATTCGTGGCCGCGGTGGGAAGAGATGGTTGCTATAAAAGCGGGGGCTCACGATAGCGGTATCGCTGGTTTCACTGGCGCGCCGAAACCGAAAACACAGGCTGCGGCGCCGCAGTCGCAGTCAGCGCCCGTGCAGCCAGCGCAAGCCCAATCGGCGCAGAAGTCTCCAGCGGCGAAACCAACGCGAGCGCCGGCTGCGCCAGAGCCAACGGCTGCACCAGCATTTACACCGCCGCCCGCCAGCCCCAGCAAATCGAAAATAAAATGAGCACGCCTTCGCCAAAACCCATGGACGGTACTGCAGCGGAATACTGGCACGCTTTACTGCATCCCACGCTTCAGAACGATCGCGTCTTCGCGGAAAACTTCCTCAAGGAGCTGCGCGCCGCCAAACTGACCTTCGGTGATCGCGTGCATTGCCCTTTTCTGCGACCCTTCTTCCTTACACCTCAAGATGAAGGTCGCGTGCGCCCGGTGGCCGAGACCATTGCGGAGCTCGGAGAGCGCGTAACCCTCGCCGCGCTGGCGGATGAAAAATTGTTTGCGCAATTTCATTTGCGCCCCGAAGAAGCGCGGCTCGCGCGTTTGCCCGGCGGAAACGGAAGAGTCAGCACCGCCTCACGCCTGGACGCATTTTTGCTGCCCGAATCTCTGAAATTCGCGGAATACAATGGCGAATCGCCGGCAGGCGCGGGCTATTCGGAAACGCTGGGCGATATTTTCAGCGCGCTCCCATTGATGGCGCAATTTTCAAAGCGCTACGCAGTTCACAGCTACCCGTTGAGCGCTAAGCTGCTCGACGCGCTGGTAATGAGTTATGTCGATTGGGGCGGCAAGAGCAAGCGGCCGCAAATCGCCATCGTGGACTGGAAGGGCGTCCCTACCTGGAGCGAATTTGAAATTCTGAAGGCGCGTTTCGAGAAAATGGGTGTGCCTACGCTGATGGCGGACCCTCGCGATTTGATCTTCGACGGACAAAAATTGAGCGCGCACGGCAAAAAAATCGACCTCGTGTATCGCCGCGTGTTGATCAACGATATCGTCGCGAAACCCGGAGAATGCGCCGCGTTAGTGAGCGCTTACACCGCGAATGCCGTGTGCGTAGCAAATTCTTTGCGCTGCAAGATTCCTCACGTCAAAACTTTTTTTGCGGTTTTAACGGATGAGCGAAACAACGCGCTCTTTTCGCCCCCGGAGCGCAAGATCATCGCGAATCATATTCCCTGGACGCGTGTGGTCGCGGATGTGCGCACCACGCGCCACGGCGAATCCGTCGACTTGCTCGCGCTTATGCGCGAAGAACGCGAGAACCTGGTTCTGAAACCGAGCGACGAATACGGCGGCATGGGAGTTACGCTCGGATGGGAAACTAGCGAAAGCGCGTGGGACGCCGCGATCCAGGCCGCGATTTCGAGTCCGGGTCCAGAAAACAACGGGGCTTGCTGGATCGTCCAGGAACGCATTCCCATCCGCCGCGAAGTATTCCCGTACATCACGGCAAACGGCGACGTGGAATTTCGCGACATGCTGGTGGATTTCGCGCCGTATCTATTCCGCGGAAAACTGGCGGGCTATCTCACGCGTCTGAGCGCCACCGGCTTGGCTAACGTAACCAGCGGCGGCGGCCAGATTCCCGCGTTTCGCGTCTCCCCGAAAGTCTCTCCGTCCATAAAGTAGCTGACGGCGCGCTACCCTCATTTCAAGTGTTCAGAGTCACGCGGTTTACCTGCGGGACTCTATTTCGGCGATTACCGGTACGAATTGAAGTTAGAAACAATACTCTGACAAACCCATCCTATATTTCCTTTAGTGGACCCGAGAATTTGGCTAATGAGGGATAAGGTATCGTCGGTATGGTGCAGCGGGCGGCGCTCAATTATTCTGCGCGCATCGCTTTCGCGTTTGTTGTCCCCCCGATCAGCGTGAAGCAGGAGGATAGCCGTGTATGGCGAGGAAAAACGATTCGCGCATGTAGTTCTCTTCGAATGTCCGTGGTGCCTTCGGTTATTGTCTTCAGCGTTCTTACGTTTCGACGAACCACTGACTGATCCACCTGAGAACCGGTCCACGGTGATGTGCACTTGCGGATGGGTGGGCAACGCTCTTGAGGTACAGTTGGCAAGCCATACCGTGCAGGCATGGATTGCAGCAATACCATCTTCGACGCCAGATATGCCGTTAACAGAAGAAATGCTTGAAAAGCGAGACTGGATATTTTTGGTGGCAAAACAGATTGGATCAATTTCGGGGCAGAAATCTGACAATACCCCTCCCTGAAGGAATGCTGGACTCTGCCAAGACGTAAATTCTCAAAGTAACGCCGACCACCGCGAATCTGCCCGCGCGTGTGTGATTTCATCTCGCAGCAGCGGCAACTGAACGCACTTCCCTTCTGACATCATTCCCGAGAAACCATAAAAAAGTTCCGTTACACGTGTGAATTGTCCAGTTTTTTTTTCGCAGCAGCCCGGGAAATCATGCGCGGGCTCGCGAACGATTCTGTGTCGCATCCGTTACGTACCAAACATGTTTTAATCTCTGATTTTCAAACAACCTTGAAGCTGGGTGCGTCATCTATCTTGTCGCCGGGCTAATTACGAGGAGTGCAGCGAAGACCGAAAACTTCCGTTCAGCGATACCAACCAAGCACGCAAATTATTTGAAGCCTTAAAATAAGGAGAACGTCCCTTGTCCAAGCTGATTTTTCGCACCATTGTGTTTTTATTGTTAGGAATGTTAACCATGGCCAATCATGCACGCGCGCAGGAGTTCAGCGCATACTTCGGATTGGGCACGGCCACCAATAGCGCCGGCACCACTCCCGGATGTGCTTCAAAGTTTATTTTTGATAATTTCACCGGAAATTGCGAAGCAGCGCCGACCATGGGCGGAGTTTTTGGCGTCTTCGGCGCGGATTACATGTTCAGCCCGCATCTTGGTTTTAATGGCGAGTACGCGTTTCGTTTCGCGCAGGCCTCGTATTTGCCGGACGCCGGTATCAAAGCTCGCCCCGCATTTTACGATTTTAATGCCGTATATCAGCCGCTCACGACAAAAGCCCGCATCGTTCCCGTACTGGAAGGCGGAGTTGGCGGCGCGAAGACCGCGTTATATTTCAGCCAACAAGCCTGCGCCACGACTACCGTTTGCAACAATCAGAGCTCCTACTTCGCGAGCGCCAATCACTTTCAGTTGCATGGCGCAGTGGGCGTGAAGATCTACGTGCGGCCGAACATTTTCATCAAGCCACAGTTTGATCTGCACTGGGTCCACAACATGGATCAGGAATACGGAAGAAACGTAGTGCCGCAATACACCATCGCGGTGGGTTACACGTTCGGCCGTCAGTAAGAAATCAAATCGCGCTTATTTAGAGCGCGATTTAGTGACTGTTTTTCTTTGAAGTAGTGTGCGTGATGGCGATAGAAGTTTTGTCTTCGCTGTCATCGCGGCCGATCGTCACCATGATGCCCTCATTGTCATTCTTGGCGGCGGTCACGATGCCGCCTTGCGGAGTCTCTATCACGCTGGACTTCGGACCGAACTTGTCGCGGTAAAAGGCCAGAACCTGCGGCACGGAATCAGACGTCTTGAAAACGTAAGTAGCCATGGAGCCGCTCTCCGCTCCCAACTTAAAGCCGCCTTCTTCCGCGATCGCACCGGGATAAATTGGCGCGCCCACTTCCGTTTCGCTTAGATGGGCAGCGGAAGTATGACCGGTAGAGATTCTTCCTGCCGGAGTGGAAATGGTCACGCCTCCGGATGGATCGACATGTACCGACCGCGAAATGCGCCAAATCCCGAACATAACGGCAACCGCGCTCAGCAGGCCTAAGCCCACGATAACCCCAACGATAATCAGCACGAGCTTCAGGGCTCCGGTGGCCGGCGCCGCAGCAGTGGGAGCCATTCCGGCGGGAACTTGCCCAGCAGCAGTTACCCCAGCGGGCAACGCAGCTGCAGCCGGCAAACCGGTTGGGGCGCCACAACCTTGGCAAAACCTCGTGTCCGCAGACAGCTCAGTCCCGCACTTCGAACAGAAATTAGCCATGGGAATTCCTCCCGTGATCGGCCGTTATATATCACATCAAGTGCCCGGAGAGCCCGCAATTTGCTCGAATTTCCTGAGCGCATGAATAGAGAAATACTTAGGCGAGGAACGATGTGGATCTTGATACGCGGGTGCTGAGGCCTATCGACAACCGGTTCGGCCCGAGGCCGTTACTATGTAGCCGGTACAGTCTGAAACTATAACCCATGTGTCCGGTCCGGACCCATTCTGTAACCCATGTCTCCGGGTCGGACCAAACAGAATTGGTGGGCCCGCCAGGATTTGAACCTGGGACCAACGGATTATGAGTCCGCTGCTCTAACCGCTGAGCTACAGGCCCCCACTTTTGTAACTGCGTGATTTTATAATATTTATGCGAATCGCGCCGAATATTCGGATGCCCCAAAATGGTGCACTGTAGTAAATTCGTAGTAACTTTTCAAAAGTCCTCCTCATTTATTATCGGCGGCAAAAGCCTTCTCGCACACAGAGCCGTCGGGAGATGACCGAGGAGTTGTTGCTACAGGTCAGAGACGATGACACGGGCAAATACATCTGCTATCGGTTCTTGAAAGAAGCTTTCTCTTAATCGGGGGGTATAGAACCGCCCTCTCTCAGAATGTAACAAAATCGAAATGCAGATTCCTGAGTTTTCTGAAGGTAAGGTTGCTGTCGGTGTTGATGAGGACCTCATTGACGAAGGCGAAACAGTCGTGGCTCGTTGGTCTTGCAGAGGTACCCATAAAGGTGATCTCAGCGGAATTGCGCCAACGGGAAAGCAGGTCAACATGACCGGCATAAGCATCGCCCGCTCCACTAACGGCAAGATGTCGGAAGGCTGGGTCAACTGGGATGCTCTGCCACTTATGCAGCAGCTCGGCGCCGTCCCTGAGCTTGGAAAAGCCAAAACCGCCGCCACAAGATAGCCGTCTAGGCTTCGGGCGAGAAACTGGGAGGTCCGATCATGCATCGGACCTTCTGCGAGGCAGCGCCAGTCCACTAAGAGGGTTAAAGAATGGTATGCGCGATTACCACCCCGCTTGGCGCATCCGCTCTAAGATGAGTCCGCTGTAGTGAATCATGTGATCGGGCCGTCGCTTCAGGGGCAACGGCAGAATTGCGGCGAGCTCGGCAGCCTGTTGGCGGTCGATATTCCGCGCTGAGGTTCGGTAGTAGAAACGGCACGCCGACTCCGCTCCATAAACACCAGGGCCCCATTCGACGACGTTCAGGTACAGTTCCAGAATTCGTCGCTTGCCTAGGACCAATTCGGCCACCGGCACCAGCGTGAACTCGGCGCCCTTGCGAAGGAACGAGCGGCCGGTTCCGAAGAACAGATTCTTTACCAATTGCTGCGTAAGGGTGGACCCTCCGCGAATGCGGCCGCCTTCCATATTGTCTTCAGCAGCGATTTGGATCGCGTGCCAATCGAAGCCATGATGCTGGTAGAAGCCGCGTCTTCCGCGGCGATGACCGCATGCTGAAAATCGGGCGAGATTCGGCTGAGCGAAACGAAGTCGTATCGTTCGTGATACGGCGCATGGTGAATCCACGCCTGCACGCGACGCTGCATGCACACCGCGGTGGTGGGTGGGTCGATCCATCGGGCAGCCACAAGGATCAGCACAGCAAGTAACCATAGAAGCGCCAATCCGATGAGAGACCAGCGAACGAACGATCGGAGAGAGACTTTCCGAAGCGGAGTCTTGGGGTGTGTTTCTGGGTTTTCAGTCACATTTCAGAATAATCGTTTGGGTTGGATTGACATAGTGCCCGACAAGTTGGCTTGCCGGAAAAGTTCGCTCCCGCATTCGGAAGGCTTCACCTCACACATATTCGGGGTGATGGCAAAGTCATTCAAATCGAAGTTGACGCCCTTTGAGAAAGAGACTTAGAATTCACCCACCCCGCATCCCAATCCTCACCATTCACGCCATAGGCCCCGTGTCGAGACTGGTGTGGGAGGCAAGGAGCCCGATATGCCCAGCAGGCTCACAAGAATCTCTGGTTTTGCGGTTTTCTTCCTTTTCTCACTTGTTTTTCTCGGTTTCCAAGGTTCGGTCACGACTTTAGCGCAAGGAGCCAGCCATTCGCGGCCGCTCATTACTCAGAGCGTCGACGAAAACAAACTGCTGCCTCTCGCAGGGAATGTCCGCCCCGAGGCGAACGCCGCTCACGACCGCGGAATTCTTTTGCATGGTCTCCAGTTGGATCACATGCTGCTCCAGCTGAAACGTCCGGCCGGGCAAGAAGCCGCGTTGCAAGCGCTGATCGATGAGCTGCACGATCCTCAATCGGCGAACTACCACCACTGGCTCACCGCTGCCGAGTTTGGCGAGCGCTTCGGATTGGCGCAGCAAGATCTCGACGTTATTACCAGCTGGCTCACTTCACGAGGGTTTCAGGTGAACTTTGTTTACCCCAGCCGCGTTCTGATCGATTTTTCCGGCACGGCAGGCCAGGTGCTGGCGGCATTCCACACCGAAATCCATCACTTGGAAGTGAACGGAGTCCATCACGTCGCCAATATGACCGAGCCGTGGATTCCCGCGGCACTGGCACCGGCAGTCGCCGGTGTCGTTTCGCTACACGATTTTTATCCCCGTCCAATGCTGAAGCCGCGCGGCCAATACACGTTCTCTTCGGGCCTTGGCACTGAATATGCTTTGGTTCCCGGTGATCTCGCCACCATTTACAACTTCAATCCCGCGTTCAACGCGGGAATTACCGGACAGGGGCAGACCATCGTGCTGATCGAGGACACGGATTTGTACTCTACGGCCGATTGGAGCACGTTCCGCTCGACGTTCGGGCTCTCCGGGTATTCCGCTTCCATCAATCAGACTCACCCTGCTCCGTCTAGCGGTACCAACAACTGCGGAGCGCCTGGCGTGAACGCGGACGATGGCGAAGCAGTTCTGGATGCCGAATATGCTAGTGCTGCAGCTCCCAGCGCAACAATCCAGATGGCTGCCTGCGCCGACACTCAGACCACTTTCGGCGGCCTCATCGCCATGCAGAATCTCGTTTCCAGCAATACTCCGCCAGCCATCATCAGCATCAGCTACGGCGAATGCGAAACCATGAACGGAGCCGCTGCGAACGCAGCCTTTTACTCCACCTATCAGCAGGCAGCCGCCGAAGGCACCTCTGTGTACGTTGCTGCGGGCGATTCCGGGGCGGCAGCTTGTGACCAGAATCAAACGGCTGCGACCCACGGAATCACGGTGAGCGGTCTTGCTTCTACTCCTTACAACGTGGCTGTGGGCGGAACGGATTTCAGCGACGCTGTGGCGGGGACGACCGCGACCTATTGGAATTCCGGCAACACCACCGCCTTTGCCTCGGCGCGCTCCTACATTCCCGAAATGCCGTGGGATGCATCCTGCGCAGGGATTATCGTCGCGACCTATGAGGGCTATCCCACCAGCGGACCCAACAGCTTCTGCAACTACGCAGGCGGGCTCCTGGCCGTGATCACGGGAACGGCCACTACCGTGGCGGGCAGCGGCGGACCGAGCGGTTGCGCGACGGGCACGCCATCCACTGCTGGAGTCGTGAGTGGATCCTGTGCCGGCTACCCGAAGCCTTCCTGGCAAACGATTCCCGGCAATCCCAGCGACAACGTGCGTGACCTGCCCGACGTTTCTCTCTTCTCAGCAGATGGCGTCTGGGGTCACTTTTACGTCATTTGCTATTCGGATACTGCGAATGGTGGAGCGGCTTGTACCGGGGCACCTAGCGGGTGGACTGGCGCAGGCGGCACCTCGTTCGCGTCACCTATCATGGCCGGCGTGCAAGCACTCATCAATCAGAAAACTGGCTCCCGGCAGGGCAATCCCAATCCGATGCTCTACTCGCTCGCGTCCACGCAGTTCAGCGGCGGGAACGGCACATCGTGCTATTCCAGCCTCGGCAATGGAGTTGGCAGCTCTTGCATCTTTTACGATGTCACGAACGGCGATATAGCCGTCGAGTGCACCACCACGAACAATTGCTTTGATTCGGCGGATGGCAATGGCGTGCTTTCCACTTCAAGTGGGGCGCTGCAACCAGCATACGGAACCACCACCGGATGGGATTTCGCTACCGGAATCGGCTCGATCAACGTCGCCAATTTGCTGAGTGCCTGGCCTGGCTCCGTGCCATTGCCAGATTTTGCGTTGTCTGCTTCACCGGCGAGCGTCACAATTACTCGGGGCGGCGCCGCTGGAACCACCACCATCAATATCAGCCCAGCAAACGGTTTCAACGGCAGCGTCAATCTTTCGGTTACGGCGGGCTTGCCCAGCGGTGTCGCGGCTACGTTCTCGCCAAACCCCGCCACTGGTAGTAGCACACTCTCCCTCACTGCGAGTGGCACCGCCGTATTGGGAACCGTTTCCCTCACGATCACAGGAACTTCCGGGAGCCT
>DATNKL010000070.1:0-19915 GCA_035603415.1 Candidatus Acidiferrales bacterium | reverse complement strand
CCAATTCCATGGCGGCCATCGCTTCGATCCGTCTCGAATCATTTAGTGGCGATGCAACCTACCGTCTCACGGCGGAAAAAACGTTGGAGGCTTTTGCCGGTATCGCACCGCGGTACGGCATGTTTGCCTCGACCTATGGACTTGCGGCCACGCTTTTTGCGCATCACCCGCTGCAAATTGTTATCACCGGCGCGGCGGACGATTGGGTGGCGCAATCGCTCGAATTGGCCGCACATCGCGTGTTTCGCTTCGGTAAAGCGGTACTGCGCGTCACTCCAGGGGCAAGACTCACGGCTCTGGCGGGCGCGTTGAAAGAAACTTTGCCGCATCTTCCCGCGGATAAACCGGTGGCGATTATTTGCGCTGGACAAAGTTGTTTGCCACCCGCGACGGATGCGGCACAGTTAACAGATTTGCTGCAGAACGTGTTGCATGGGGGGGCTGGCGCTGCCGCGCCAGCGTAAAGCAGCAGCTAAAAAAGAAAACGGGCCCGACACAGTCGAGCCCGTCGCGATTTTGTTCAAAATTGTTACGCTACTTTTTTGGGATACGACTACTTCTTGGGACGCGATTCCGGCGGCACCAATCCAGACAAGCGATAATAGACAACCAATTGTCCGTAGTGCTCACCTGAGTGCTCGATCAGACCGTAAGCCAAATCGGAGACGTGCATTTGCTGTTTGCTGTCCGGGTCGGTGATCGAGTCAGCCATGCCCTTATCGCCTTTTGCTTTGATCGCGGCAGCGCCATCCTCGACTTCTTTCTTCACAAACGCCACAACGTCCGCCTTGGTTTTGTAGGTGGCGCGCGAAGGATTCTCACTTTCCTTGGCTGGCTGTTTGCCCTGCACTGGGCCAGTGAAGTACTCCATCGCACCTGAGGCGTGCAGCAATTGCTCGGCGAAACTGCGCATCGCCGGCGTGGGTTTGAAATCGTATTTGTCCTCGGGAAAATCCTCCGCCATGGCAATCAACTTTCGCCCGATTTCATTCCACTGCGCTAAAACGATCTGCGAACTGCTGGGCATGGCCTTCGAAGCGTCGCTTTTTTGCGGCGCCTGCTGCGCGAATGCCGGCCATCCACAGAATGCGGCAACCAACAACAACAAAATCATAGTCTTTATTATTTTTGTCATTCATATCCTCCGGTTTTCATCAAATACCTAGCGAGGACGCTGGGCTTTGGCCCCACATCTTACTCCTGAAACAACCGCGGGTCGCATTACAAGTGAGATAAAACCAGCGTGCTACAATTGGATTTAGTAGCCGAGGAATTCCTTCGTGAACTGGGCGTTCTTTGTCATTCGTTTTGTCATTATTGTGGGCATTTTGTCGTTATTTTTCTTCTCACAACGGTTCTGGCACCGCGCCATCTGGCGCTCCACCGCCAATTTTAGCAGCCAGTGGCTGCGGGTAGCGGCACGGCTGTCGTGGTTGACCATGATATTTCTGATTATCAGTGCGTTTATAGATGGCGTGCGCATGGACCATCATCACCTAATACCGCGAGGCACACTGCTTTCTGTGCTGGTAGGCTTGTGGTTTTTCAGCGCGGTTTTCGGGTTCGTGGCGGTAAAAGTTGTGCGCGGTTTAGATTTTTTGTGGTCGCGAGTCCGCAAGCGTGTGCATCCGCAAGCGGCCAGTGCGGTAACGCAACCTGGTGTTAGTCTGGCCAGCGCGGCGAGTGTAGAACAGTTACGCGATCCAGGGCGGCGTTATTTTTTCCGTGCCGCTACTGCCGCTGCTGGAGCCGCGCCGTTTTTGGGTGCGATGTACGGCTACGCGGCCGAGCGTCTTAAGTATCAAGTCCGGCGCGAGGAGATTCCCATCTCCAACTTGAATCCGGCGCTCGATGGCCTGTCCATCGTGCAGATCAGCGATATTCACCTGAGCGGTTACATGCCTCGCACGCAGGTACGGCGCGCGGTGGAAATGGCCAACGAACTTGGCGCGCACCTCGCGGTAGTGACCGGCGATTTCATCACCGGCGCGAGCGACCCGTTGCCGGATTGCATTGAGGAAATTCGGCAATTGCGGGCGCCGCTCGGGGTTTGGGGTTGCAATGGCAACCATGAGATTTACGCTCGCGTCGAAGACTTGGCGCAATCGCTGTTTGAGCAAGCAGGGATGACGCTGCTGCGTGGCGAAAACGCGCAACTTACTTTTAACGGCGCGCAATTTAATTTGATCGGCGTAGATTACCAGCGCGAACGCACCAGCGAAGGCCACAAAAAACAAACACTCATGCATGGCGAGCTGCTGGTTCGGCGGGATATGCCCAACATTTTGCTCTCGCACAATCCCAATTCTTTTCCGCGGGCGGCGGAGCTGGGGATTGAGCTTTCGCTGGCAGGCCACACTCATGGCGGGCAGATTCAAGTAGAAATTCTGGATCACCGGCTCAGTCCGGCACGGTTCATCACCGATTACATCGCGGGGCTTTATCAACGGCCGCTCTTTGCGCCATCGGTCGATAGTCGTCGATATTCCCGCGTGGATGGCTATTCGGAGGCTCCCAGGGTTTCACGGTTTCCGGGAGTAGTAAACCCTACGGGAATGGCGTCGCTTTACGTCAATCGAGGTCTCGGAACGGTGGGGGCTCCGGTGCGCATTGGCGTACCGCCGGAAATTACACTTATCGTTCTGCGTCGCGCTTAAAGCAAAATTTGTTGCGCGTTAAAAATTTCCGCGGGCACGAGGCCGGGTCGGTTCACGGACGCGCTTCAAAAATCAAATTAAAGGGCGTTTGCGTGGCACGGCGGAAATGGGAGAAGCCTCCATTGGTGACGACTTCGCGCAAACGTTTCTCGCCGGCCTGGGCGCCGAGCGCCAGCCCTACTTCTTGCGAAAGCGAAGCAGGGGTGCAAAGTAGCGTGGATGCTCCGTAAAAGGCCCGGCCGATGGGATTCAGATTGTCTTCCAGTTTGTCGCCGGCAAAAGGCTCGACGATCATCCAGGTACCATCCTTCTTGAGGGTGCCGCGGACGTGCGTCGAAGCGCCCACGGGATCACCCATGTCGTGCAAGCAATCAAAAAACGTCACGAAGTCATAATCCCTGCCGGGGTAGGACTTGGCGCTGGCAACTTCGAAGCGAATGCGCTCGGCAACGCGCGCGTCTTTGGCACGCTGCTTGGCGGTCTCGATGGATTTTTCGTGATAATCGAATCCTACAAACTCAGAATTGGGATACGACTGGGCCATCAGAATGGTGGAGGCGCCGAGTCCACATCCGACGTCGGCTACCCGGGCGCCCTTTTTTAATTTTTCTTCCACGCCTGCCAGGGATGGTATCCACGCGCTGATTAAATTCGCGGCGTAACCGGGGCGAAAAAATCGTTCGGTGCCAACGAAGAGTTCGTGATGATGTTCATGCCAACCCATGCCTTCGCCGGTCTTGAAGCACTCAGTGATCTGCTCTTCCGCTTTTATCGCTGCGAGGGCGGCTTGAAAAGCGCCGGGCAGGAATACCGGGCTGGATTCGTCGGCCATGGCAAACGCCTGCTCTTCGCTGAGATGAAAGGTTCCTTTGGCGGCATCGTAGGTGACGTAACCGCCGGCAGCTTGTTCGCTGAGCCATTCGCGGATGTAACGCTCGGATGTGCCAGTGGACTTGGCGAGTTGGGTGGGCGTTTGCGGTCCGTTTTTTGCGAGGGCTTTATAGAGGCCTAATTTGTCTCCGATGCGAATCAGTGCGGCGTTAAAAGTGGCGCCAAAATCTACGATGGCTTTGCCCAAAAATTCGTGGAGTTTGTCTTGATTAATGGTCATTTGGATGCTCCTCGGTGGGTGGCAGTGTGAAAACTGATTTGGCTGCATTCTAGGAGGCTCTGGCGCGAGCGGCAAGAAGAAGTTTTTCAGCAGCAGCGGTTGGGGCGCGAGTAGCGGCGGTTCACTCGTTCGACATAAAACTGCGCGGGAGTCAGGAGGCAGGATTTTTCAGGGTTTGTTTTTTGCGCTTGCACATAACGCTCGTAGGCGGTGTCGCCGCACCATTCGCGAATTCCCAGCCACAGCTTGGCGGCCGAACGTTTCATCCACATTGTGACGGTGAGACTGGACCGTTCTTCCATGTGACCTTGCGTTTTAACTTGCACGAAACGCATGTTTCATCCCTCCAGCAGCGGCGCTTCAGGCTCTGCTGGAACTGCGGTATACGAAGCGCCGGAAAAGTCTTCGGGCCAACGTGTGGCAACGTAAGCGGTCTCATGTAAAACAGATTTAGGATCACTGATAAGGATGCGGTACCACTGCATGAGCGCTTCGATAATAAGAACAATAATCATCGCGGCGAGCACAGCGGTGACGGCCGCATCCAGCCGCTGGTTGAAAATCACACGGTGGGTATCGGCAATTTTTGCGGCAGGAATTTTGCCGGCTGCAATTTGCGCCGCAAGGGCGTTGGCGTAGGAGAGAAACCCAAGACGAGGATTAGGGGCAAATATTTTCTGATAGCTGGCGGTCATGGTGATGATGACCAGCCAAGCCATGGGGATGAGCGTCAGCCAAATCCAGCGAATGCGTTTCATCTTCAAAAGAATTGTGGTGGCCACCACAAGCGCCACGGCCGCAAGCAGCTGGTTCGAAATGCCAAACAAGGGCCACAGCGAATTGATTCCGCCGAGCGGGTCGACAACGCCTTGATATAAGAAATACCCCCAAGCGCCGACGATCAACGCGCTGGAAATTAAAATTCCCGGCCACCATCCGGTTCTCGCGAAGGGCTTCCACACGCGCCCGCCGAGTTCCTGTACCATGAAGCGTCCGACGCGCGTACCGGCATCCAGCACGGTCAGAATAAAGAGCGCTTCGAACATGATCGCGAAGTGGTACCAGATGCTGAGCAGGCGCGGGCCGCCGATGGTGCTCGAAAATATTTGGGCCATGCCAACGGCCAACGAAGGCGCACCACCCGCGCGATTCAGGAGCGTTTGCTCGCCAACAGCGCGCGCCAGATCGGTCATGGTTTGAGCCTGCAGCGGATAACCCCAACTGCTGATGGTTGCCGCGGCGGCGTCGGAGGTTGCGCCCACGATCGAAGCCGGGCTGTTGATCGCGAAATAAACGCCGGGGGTCATGGCGCACGCGGCGATCATGGCCATAACGCCGACGAAAGACTCCATCACCATGGCGCCGTAGCCGATGAAGCGCGCGTGGGTTTCGCGAAGGATCATCTTCGGTGTGGTACCGGACGAAATTAGTGAATGAAAACCGCTGATCGCTCCGCAAGCGATGGTGATGAAACAAAATGGAAATATTTTTCCAGCGAAGACCGGACCGCTGCCATCAATGAAGCGCGTGAGCGGGGGCATCAGCACCTGCGGCCGCACCAGCAAGATTCCCGCAGCCAAAGAAAAAATTGCTCCAGCCTTGATGAAGGCGCTTAAATAATCGCGGGGAGCGAGAAGTAGCCACACCGGAAGCGCGGACGCAGCGAAACCATAGGCGATGAGCGCAAACGCCAGCGTGACGCCGCTCAGGGTGAAGACATGCGCCCAGGAAGGGGAATCGGCGACCCACTGGCCCGCGACTACTACAAACAAAACCAGTGCGACGCCGATAAACGATGCCTCCAGAACGCGGCCGGGGCGCAAAAATCGCAAATAAAGCCCGAGCAGCAACGCAATGGGAATGGTTGCCGCCAGCGTAAAGGTGGCCCATGGGGAAGACTTGAGCGCGTTGACGATAACCAATGCGACCACGCCGAGAAGAATGACCATGATGGCCAGGACCGCGAGTTGGGCGATGAATCCGCCGCGCTGACTGACTTCTTCGCGGGCGATTTCGCCGAGCGTTTTTCCGTCGCGCCGGATAGAGCAGAAAAGAATAATGAAGTCCTGTACGCATCCGGCGAAGACCGCTCCGGCGATCAGCCATAGTGTGCCGGGCAAGTATCCGAATTGTGCCGCGAGGGTGGGACCGACCAGTGGGCCAGGGCCGGCGATGGCGGCGAAATGATGACCAAATAAAATCCATTTATTGGTGGGCACGAAGTCGCGTCCGTCGTCGTGACGCTCGCAAGGAGTTGCGCGAGAATCATCCAGAGTCAGTAAGCGTGCGGCGATGAACGCGGAATAAAAGCGGTAAGCGACCAGGTAACAACACCCCGCGGCCACTACAAACCAGGTGGCATTTAGCGGTTCGCCGCGATGAATAGCGATGGTGCCGAGCGCACCGGCTCCAACGAGGGCCACAACGATCCAAATGACAACGCTAATCGGGCGCTTCATTCCCTGGTAGAAAAAAATCCCCGGGCGGCATCGTATGTGAGGGCGTACAACGCGTCAATCGCTTCTATGTCAAATCTGGATTGGCTCTTGCCGCGGGGCAGGCTGAGAGCTAGGCTCTTGCGATGAGTGAATTTACTGCTACCAACCGAACGAAAGTGAAGCGCCATCCGGAGCGGGGCACCTACGATCGCGAAACTATTTACAGAATTCTCGACGAGGCCTTTGTTTGCCACGTGGGCTTTGTCGTTGATGGCGCGCCGTTTGTAGTGCCGACAAATTACGTTCGCGTGGGAGATAAACTGTTTCTGCACGGTTCGACGGCCAGCCGTTTGATGCGCACGCTCGGCAGCGGCGCGCCATTTTGTCTGAGCGTAACGCTGCTGGACGGCATTGTGCTTTCGCCGACGGCCACGGGCCATTCGGTAAATTACCGTTCGGTGGTAGTGATGGCAAAAGCGGAGCAGATTCTCGATCCACAAGAAAAGTTGGCAGCCATGCGCGACTTTGTGGAGTACGTTATTCGCGGGCGGTGGGCTGAGGTGCGTCCGCCCACTGAACAAGAACTGAAAGCCACGATGGTTCTAACTGTTCCGCTAGTAGAAGCGTCGGCAAAAGTTCGCACTGGATTCGCCATCGATAAGGGCGATGAATACGATGGGGCGGGATGGACGGGAGTAATTCCGTTCAAGTGGGCGGCGCAAAGGCCGGTGCCGGACCCTCGCGGAAATGCGGCGCTGCCAATACCCGCTAACCTGCTTGATTATTCGCGTCCGCAATAAAAAACATTTCGCCGGGCCGAATCAGCTTCGAGACTGAAAGAGGTAATTTTTGCCCGTTCGCTCAGCAATGGCATTTCTTATTTTATTTTCGTGCTGCTGTTACGCCGCAGGTCAGGAACGGATCGCCCCGCCGGGCGTGGTGAAAGAAGAGCCGCCATTTCGCAAAAAGATGTACACGGACAAAAAAGGCGCGAAGATGCCTTATCGGCTTTTCGTTCCGCCCGGCTACGATTCCTCTAAAAAATACCCGTTGATTCTGTGGTTGCACGGCGGGAGCGGGCGCGGCTCGAATAACGAGGCGCAAATTTCCGGTGAAAACGAAAAAGGTGCGCACGTCTGGACTGCGCCGGATAATCAGGCTACCTTCCCGGCGTTCGTATTGGCGCCACAATGTCCTGAGCGCGAAAATTGGTCAAGCCCCGAATTAAACGAAGTAGGCGCGCCATTGCAACAGGCAATGGAAATTTTTGGGATCGTTCAAAATGATTATTCGATCGATCCCGATCGTATTTATCTGGCAGGGCAATCGATGGGCGGACTGGGGGTATGGGCGCTGCTGCAAACCCATGCCGAGCTGTGGGCTGGCGCGATAGTGGTTTCGTCTTACGATAATTTTACCAATGTGCGCGCCATTACGCGCGTTCCATTGTGGATATTTCAAGCAGAACTGGACAGGACCGTGCCAGTCGATCTGGTGCGGGAGATGGTCAGGCAAATTAAGAAAGTGGGCGGCTCGCCGCGCTACAGCGAGTATCGCAAAGTTAAAAATGAAGTATGGGACGAAGCTTTCGCCGAAGCGCAATTGGTTCCGTGGTTGGCTTCGCAGAAACGCGGAGCTTCCGCTGCAGCGCCTAAATAAAATGAAATGAGGTGGGCGGCCGCCAAATAAAATCAGGCGGAGTTCTTTTTCTTGCGCTTAGCGGCGCGTTGCAGCATGCGCCGCACAATTATGAGGATACGTTTTTCGCGGGTGCTGGCGTGTTTGGCTTGCTCCAGATAACGCACGATTTGCCTGCGAAGCGCCGGGGTTAACGAATTGAAGAGCGCCAGAGCGCGCGGCGCATCGGCAAGGCCGCCTGCCAGGTCATGGGGCAAAACCGGGTCGCGAGGTTCGCTATCAAGGAACAATATAACTTCCACGGCGGCGCCAGCATCGATGCGCAGCTTTCGCCAGATATTACTGTGTAGGTGTAGCCGATAAGCGCCGCCGCCACGAGGGGAGAGCGTGCTTTTCAGCGGCAAGCCTTCCACTTGTCCACGCACCGGAATGTGTTTCCCGTCATCGCCAGCCAGTTTACGCAGCGACTTTGAAATGTCGCGCGGCACATCGACACAGCGCATGATCCACTGTTTGTAAATTCGCGCCGAGAATATGTGCGCGCCTTCGGAGGAGTGAGGAGAGCGTGGCAAAGGCCAACCGAGGCAAACAAGAACTATACTTGGGCCGAGCCTGTGGTTTTATCGAGCGTAAATTTATCCAGCGTCAATCTTTGGAGTGTCAATGGCAACCGCAACCGCCGCCACAGCAAGATCCGCCGGGCGCTGGTGCGGATGATGCGGCCGAAGCGCCATTTCCGTTTCCGTTCGGCGCGCTAAATACGGAAAGTTGAATGGTATTTTTCTTTCCGGCGCACTTGGGGCAGGCAATTTCCTGATTCTTATTCAGGACAATTCGTTCGAATGGCGTTTCGCAATCGTCGCAAATGTATTCGTAAATGGGCATAATTTTCCGATTGGAATGCGAATTAGTGTTTCTTGGGGCGGTCGGGGCTTTCCATGGCTTCTGACAACGCCAAGCCGGCTATGATCGCGGATACTCCGATGGCAAACCATACAAAGCGGTTTCGCCCGGCTCTTCGGGGCCGCCCGCCACGACGCCCGGAACCTACGCCCTGCGGGTCTTGATCGGCGGCATCAGCGGCAGCCAACTCCGCTTCGGTCGGATCCAGCACAATGCGGTAAGCCATGCCTTCGGGAATGACGCGCACATCATCGTCTACCGCAACCGAAACCGCCCCGCGCGTGCTTCGCACCACAAGCTGTTTGGGGCCCACCACGGTAACCTGCGCAACGGTGGGCTGATCGGTTTCGGGGCGAATCACCATGCCGCCGACGTGCATTGCGAATGCGTTGGAGGTTGCAGTTGAAAAGACGGCGGTCCCACGCGTCAGACTGGCCTCGGGAGAAACGGCTTTCGCCAAAACTACGGCACTGTCGCCAGAAAGCAGAAGGCGGGCGGCGCCAGCGCGAAGATGCACACTGCCGGTGCCGGTGGTGAATAGTCGGTCGCCGGCAAAGACCGTGGTTCCAGCGGACAAACTGCCGCCACCTACATTGGCGCCCTCAGCGGCTATGACCGTACCAAACGCAGAACCACTGGCACCCCAGGAGGGGGTGAAGCCCATCGCTATGATCAAAACGGCTGAAACTACTGGACGCAGATATTGCATGTCGCCGACTCCAGCGGGCCAGACCAAGAGTACCCAGCCGGTTGTAAACAGTCAATCGGCAAACCTCATCAAAATATTGTTTTGTTTCGCAGCGGGCATGAACTTCTGGGAAACTGCAGGACCAATCAGCCACGGGGTAAACCCTTGAAAATTGAGGTTGGGATACGTTCGCGTTTTTTGGATTTGCGATAAGGGGCGGGCTGGGAGTTGTGGCGATTAATCCCAAGACGCATGTTCATAACTCAACTGCGAACATGCGGCACCCGGCCGAGGCGTCGTATACTGAATGCATCGCTAAAATTCCTGTAAAGCTTTGATGAGCAAACAAAATAGTTTATCCGCCGCAGATCTGGCGCTTCCATTGGCATGCATAGTCGTGCTTAGCACATTATTTACAGCAGGGCTGTGGCCCTTCAATCCATTTCCAAAAAATCAAGTGGCGTGGCTAGCGACTGGAAAAGGGCTGCAATTCGGGGAACACGGAGTGATTTTCAGTACGGAACCAATCGAACGCACGCGGCCGCAACGTGACTCCTCCTGTACGCTCGCGATTCGCGTGCAAGCGTATGAGGCCCACCGCGGCGCCTCAGGGACGTTGCTGGGAATTTACACACCTGAAGATAGATCTCAATTCAGGTTAATGCAGTGGCGGGATTTCCTGTTGATCAGAAAGGATTACCGCGACGCCAAAAACCACTTGAAAACCCCGGAAGTGGACCTCGATCATGCGTTTGTAAACCGTGAACCGGTGTCGTTCAGCATTACTTCAGGCCCCCAGGGAAGCGTGGCATACCGCAATGGAATACGCGCAGCAGGCATAACCAGGATGGGGCTTTCTTGCGCGGATTTTGCCGGTCAATTGGTGCTGGGGGATTCGGCCGTGATGGACAACGCCTGGCGAGGCAGCATCCTGGACCTGGCTATATATGATCGTGTACTCACTGCCCAGGAAATCGCCAGCCAATATGCCAGCTGGAACGGAAATAAAACGGTTCAGGGAGCGGGCGTTGACGAGCATCTTGTGGCGCAATACGCCTTTACTGAAGGCCTTGGCCAGAATGTGCGCGGCCAACCAGATGCCGCGCCGGAATTATATATTCCGGAAGTCTTCACAGTGCCGCACAAAAAAATGCTGATGTGGCCTTGGGAAGAAACCGCTGACAAGCTGGAGCCTCGCGACGTAGCGATAAATATTTTTGGGTTCGTTCCTTTTGGTTTTGTGTTCGTGGCTTACCTGAGCTGCAACCGAAAGGTGAGGCACGCGACAATCGTAACGATTTTGTGCGGCGCTGCTATCAGTTTGATTATCGAAATATTGCAGGAATACATTCCTGGAAGGGACTCTGGAATATTAGATCTCTTCACCAACACTTTTGGAACGATTTTGGGGGTAGCGCTATTCCGCTGGACCCCGATACAAAATTTAACGGGGAAATTGCTGGATTTTCTGCGAACCGGCGAACAAATCCCGGAGAATTAGTCAGGAGGTTCAGCGCGGCCATTAGTGGCCGCCGAACCTTACCGCTGTTACAATGCAGGCACCTCTATGGCAGATTGGAAACAAATCACCGCGCGTATTCGACGCGCAAGAACTTCTAAAGATCCCGCGGGGCAGCTTTCGGCGCTGTACGAAAAGACGCACGACGCCATGGTGGCGTTCGAATTAGCGAAATATTTCGAGACTGCGGCGAACAATGCCGACGCCGCAAAATGGTACGGCACCGCAGCGGAGCGCTTTCGTCGCGCTGACTGGAAGACAAAAGCGCAGGAAGCGGCGGTGCGGCTAGCAGGCGGGCCCGGCGAGAACGCCGGAAGCGCGGACGTTTCTTCAGTATTAATGCCGGTGCCGATGCCTGAACCCGGGATGCCATTCGAGCAAAGCGCCGCGGCGTTTGAAGCTATTGTTTCCGAACCGGTTTCCAAGTCTGTTTCCCAAGAGGGCGCGTCTCCTTCGCGCGCGGAAGATGTGGTCGAAGCGGAGACATCCGCTGATGAAGGTGTCTCGGAATCGAAGGGTCCACCAGCGGAGGTGGACTCTGACGAGAAGCGGCGTCGCCGACGTGGCCGGCGCGGAGGGCGCAACCGTCGCAAAGTGGGTTCCGCAGTCGATACGACAGGATCGTCACGTCTGCCGAGCACGCCAAGTGCGCGTCGCGGGGCGACATCATCTTCTACGTCGTCATCTTCAACATCGGCTGTAACACCCGCTGAGCCGGAGGCGCCGCAACCGACGACGCGTCGCGGAATGCCGGCGCTGCCGGTTGAGCAACTGCCTGAGGGCGTTGGTGCCGGCCCGAAAGGGCGCTACGGCGATCCGGGGTTATCGTCGCGAATTTCGTTGCTGGAGATGCAGTTTCGGCGCTTGCTCACTTGTGAGGCTGTGAAGCTTGAAGAGGCAAACCACGCGCCGGTGGGTCCGGGAGTTTATGTGCTAACGGATTCCGATTTGACGAGCTATTACTATGTCGAATCGTGCCAGACGCTACGGGTCGCGGTGGCCAATCTGCTACGGGGAAATGCCAGCCGTCGCGGAGCGGATTCAATCACCAAGCAGCTTGCGGAGCATCTGGGAATTACGGAAGCTCGCGTGCCCAAGTATCTCGCCGAGCACTGCGTGGTGCGCTGGCTGCAACTGGATGAAGGCGCTTCGCATTTCGCGCACTTCGTAATCGCCGTGCTGCGTCCCATCCTGAACGAGTAGCCCGCTTGCGGCCAGGTGAACCCGCTGCGCGCTCTAGCTGTTTCTGCGCCGCTATTTACGGCTGCGCGCCGCTTTTCTCGCCGAGCGTCGCAAACCTGATGAACCCTTGGTGCGAACTGCTCTTCGCGCCGCGGCCTTTCGTGCACCAGGGCCTCGCCTCCGCGCCACAGTTTTGGCGTGCCGCGATAGGGCTGCAAGCGAAGCCGCCGAACGCGGTTCGCGTTTCAACGCCCTCAACACCGCTGTGGAGTGCCGTTTAGAGGGTGTCCCCGCCGACCTTTGGCACTGTCGCGTTGCGCTTGTTTGCGGGTGCGCGCCGAGGTATTGCGTCCACTCGGCTGCGACAATTCCACGCCCGCGCGGCGGGCTTTTGAAAGGCCGATGGCAATGGCCTGTTTGGTGCTGGCCGCACCGTGCTTCCCTTCGCGAATGTGATGCATCTCTTCGCGCACGAATTCGCCGGCCTGAGTGCTGGGAGATGTGCCTTCCTCTTTGTCTCGCTGGGCCCGTTCAATTACTTCCTGCTCTGGCATGTGACGCTCCTTGATAAATTTGAAATGAGTTCGTGACTAGAATCTCTTAAGCGGTCTTTAGAAGATTTTCGATGCGGACCGGCAATTCACGTACGCGCACGCCGGTAGCGTGATATACGGCGCTGGTTACCGCGGAAGCGCAACCGGTCAGGCCAATCTCGCCGATTCCTCGCGCGCCATATTCATTCAGCTTGGTGTCGGGAAAATCGAGAAAGATGCAATCCAGTTCAGGGATGTCGGCGTTCACGGCGACCAGATAGTCGGCGTAATTATTGTTAATGGGCTTGCCGTTACGATGGTCATAAATTGTTTCTTCAAAAATGGCCATGCCGATGCCCATGACGATGGAGCCGAGAATCTGATTTCGTGAGGTTTTGAGATTGATCATGCGGCCGCCGTCAATTACGCTGAGCCAGCGAGAAATGCGCAAGCGCGCAATTTCTGGGTCGAAGGCCACTTCGCAAAAATGTGCTCCGAAGGAATGCATGGAGAATTGTTTCGCTTCCGGCGCTGCTTCTGTTTTTACCTGACCATCCAAACCGGAAAGTTTGCGCAATTTTAAAATATCGGGAAATGGCGTGCCGCTTTCCGCGGTGTCACCTTCCTTGTGGACCCGGCCGCCGGTCATTTTTAATGATTTGGGATCGGCCTTTTCGAAAGGCGAGCCGGAAGTCAGCGCGGCTACTCTTAACAGAGACTGCACAGCCTGATCCGTGGCTTTAGCAATCGCGGGAATTACCGTGGCGGACGCCGAGGAGCCGCCGGAGGTTGGGCCGGGTGGCATAGCGGTGTCCCCAAGGAGCACGCGAATTTTATCCAGCGGGATGCCGGTGCGATCGGAAATAATTTGTGCAAACAGCGTGTAGGTGCCGGTGCCAATGTCCTGCGTGGCGCAAGAGGCTCGCACCGTTCCGTCGACGAGCAACGATACGCGCACTTCGGCGTTATGGCGACCCGCCGGCCAGGTGCAGGTGGCCATACCCAAGCCCAGAATTTCTTTGCCCTTGGTCATGGAGCCGACTTTGGCGTTTCGCTGGCTCCATCCAAATTTCTCCGCGCCGGTCTGGTAAGCCTCGCGCAAATGTTTGCTGGACCACGGCTTTTTCGACCCTTCATCCATCTCCGCGTAGTTGCGCAGGCGAACCTCGATGGGGTCGATGTTCAACTTCACCGCCAATTCATCCATGGCCGATTCAATGGCGAAAAGCGACGGCGTTCGACCGGGACCACGCATCGGCGTGGGCGTTCCAATATTTTTGTGAATGAGGTGCTGCACGGCGCGGACATTGGGGCAGCTGTAGAGCATGGAGGTTACTTCAGCGCAATTTTCCACGTAGTCATCCACCATAGACGTCGGCTGCAGAATTTCGTGATGGAAAGCGGCAAGCTTTCCATCTTTGTCGGCGCCCAACTGGATGCGCTGCCGCGTGAAGGGGCGGTGGCCAACGGCGGTGAACATCATGCTGCGAGGCACGGAGACTTTTACGGGGCGGCCGAGTTTTTTGGAGGCCATCGCGGCCATCCAGGAATGAGGCCATGGGAACAATTTCGATCCGAATCCGGAGCCGATAAAGCGCGATATGACTTGCACCGATTCACGCTGCAGATTGAGCACCTCGGCGGCGACGTTGCGATGATTCACGACGCCTTGGGAAGTCTCGTACAGCGTCAATTTATCTTTGCTCCACGTGGCGATGGTGGCGTGCATTTCCATGGGATTATGCGTTTCCACCGGGGTTTCGTAGGTTACCTCGAGCTTTACTGGCGCGCTGGATAGCGCGCTGTCGACATCGCCGCGTTCGTTCTTGATTGCCGGAGGATCCTTGGGCGTTAATTCCGCGGTGGAAATGTCGGGAGTGCGAGCGTCGTACTTCACCACCACGCGGCCAGCGGCGGCCTGCGCGCGTTCGAAGGTGTCCGCGACCACCAGAGCCACGAATTGTCCGTAGTAATAAACCTGATCATCTTCAAAGGGCGGGCGCGATTCTCCCGGGCGGCTGCTTTCTTCAAAGCTATTGGCGGGGCGGAATAATTTGTCGGTGTTGCCGTGGTGCAGAACCGCCAGAACGCCGGACATTTTTTCCGCTGCGCTGCTGTCGATGCGCGCAATTTTTCCGGCGCCAATGGTGCTGCCGACTCCCACACCCCAGGCCATGTTTTCCAGGGGGTACTCAACACCGTAGGGCGCGGCGCCGGTGACCTTAAGGATGCCGTCGACGCGGGTAATGTCTTTTCCAATGACCGTGCTTTGTTCCGCCACGCGAACTCCTCTACGCCTGTGTAACCGTCTGCAATGCTCGGACTAAGGTGCGTTTTGCCAGTTCAATCTTGAACGTATTGTCTTTGTGGCCCTTGGCGCCGCGAAGCGCTGCTTCCGCAGCCCTGCGAAAATTCCGGTCAGTGGCTTCCGCGCCAGCCAATTCGTGTTCGGCTTCAGGCGAGCGCCACGGGATGGTCCCCACGCCACCCATGGCCGCCTGCGCTTTGCGAATTTTTCGGCCATCGAGTTCTACAATCACGGCCGCAGAGGCCAAGGCAAATTCATAGGAAGCGCGGTCTCTGCGTTTCAAGTAATGCGATTTCGCATTTTGCGCGGGGGGAGGCAAGGTGACGTGCGTAATGAGTTCGCCCGCAGCCAGGACATTCTCGTGCTCCGGAGTTGTTCCGGGGAGCAAATAGAATTTTGTGATGGGGATGCTGCGATTCCCTTTTGGACCAGTCACAAATATTGTGGCGCCCAAAGCCATCATGGCAACAGCCATGTCCGAAGGATGAGTGGCGATGCAATGTGAAGAGGTGCCCAACACCGCATGGATACGGTTGAAACCATCCATCGCGGAGCATCCCGAGCCGGGATTTCTTTTATTGCAGGGATAATTTACGTCCCGGAAGTAGTAGCAACGGGTGCGCTGGAGGAGATTGCCGCCGGTGGTAGCCATATTGCGCAGTTGCGGAGAAGCGCCGGAAAGAAGCGCCTGGGACAGCACGGGGTACAGCCGCTGCACCTGCTCGTCGTGTGCTAGATCGCTGTTGCGCACCATCGCGCCGATTTTCAATCCGCCATCGCCTTCCGGTTCAATGCGGTCGAGTGGCAGTCCGTTAATATCGACGAGCAGCTTGGGGCGCTCGACGTCGAGCTTCATGAGGTCGATTAGCGTCGTTCCACCGGCGACAAATTTTGCGCCGGTGGGAGAGACGCTAGTCACCGCCTGTCCTACATCGCCAGCTTTCGTATATTGAAAGTCGTACACGCTGAACCTCTTCCAGTTACAGCAACTTTTTGCTAAAGCCGCTAAGCTCCGCCGCGGACGCTGCGCACCGCGGCAACGATGTTGGTATAGGCGCCGCACCGGCAGATATTGCCGCTCATGCATTCGCGTATCGCGTCGTCATCCTTGCCGCAGGGTTCCTTCAGCAGCGCTACTGCGGACATGATCTGCCCGGACGTGCAATACCCGCATTGAAATGCGTCGTGCTCGAGGAAAGCGGCCTGCACCGGGTGAAGTTCGCCATTTTTTGCCAGGCCTTCGACCGTGGTTATTTCGTCGCCTTGATGCATGATGGCGAAGGTGAGACACGAATTGACGCGCCGTCCATTGACGTGAACGGTGCACGCACCGCATTGCCCGTGGTCGCAGCCTTTTTTAGTTCCAAAAAGGCCGAGATGTTCGCGCAGCGCATCCAGCAGGGTGACGCGCGGTTCAATTTGTAAATTTTTTGTTTGTCCGTTGATTTTTAGCGAAACGGGTATGGTGCCAGCGGATGTGGGCGCCTCGGCAACGTCAGTGGTCGGTTGATGCACCTGTTGTGCATCCAACTCCCCGACTTGGAGAAGCGGGGCTGCGGTGGTGGCAATTCCGACGGTGGCGATATTTCCGAGGAAGGTGCGCCGGGATAGTTGCGAGGGCTTAGTGCTTGAATCGCTCTTGCCGGTTTTCGCTGGCTCGTCTGGGGAATTTTCTTTCAAGGTACCCTCAGTGAGAAATAGAGTTCTGCGGAACCCATTCGCAAGAGTAGTTATGCAGGCAAGACGCCCAGCAGCGCAATGCAGCAAAAACCTTAGAGCGGCGGTCATCAATAAAAAGCAAGAATCGCTTCGAACCTGCTGGCTCGCGCAATCGCCGTTTTGAGCGGACCAAGCCGACAAAATGGGCGCCCATTTAGTGGTGGGGTTGACCATTTAACCCCGGATTCCGACCGTTCAGCGCAACCCGCTGGTACTGGGAGCAGTAACCATTCAAACTATAGGAGGTCAAAGACTTAGTGGTCTGACCAGCTTCAGATGGTAGCGTGGTACGTAGTACTTTTTAAGCCCGGGGGCAATCGGTCGCAGCGGTTCGAACGATTGAATGGGCTAAATCCCAGCAGCAGTCCGAAATTGGAGGGTGGAAGTTTATGCCGAATCGAGTAGCAACGCAGATTTTCAGATCGATGGATTGGGTCCTGTGCAAGACTGCCGGGATCACCTTCAACACGATCCAACATTTCAACAAGCGCAATCCGAACCCATCTGTAACTCCTCAATGGTCGGATAAGCCGCTGCTCAAGTCCTGGGAGAAGACCAAGCCCACGCTCGGTTTCCCACGGCAGACCGATTCGCTCTGCCCTGCATGCGTGAAGGAAGCGCGCGAAGCCATCATCGCCGGCAAAAAAGATTGGCGCGATTTGATGAGCGAGAAGGTCGGCGAGATCAAGGCGCAGATTATCGAGCGCGATGGCCAGGTCTGGATGGTAAAAGATTGCCCGCAGCACGGCCACTATGAAGACATGATGGCCATCGATTCCAAGTGGCTGAACTGGATCGAGAAGCAATATCCGGGCCGCGATATTCCCGCGCACAACGACGAGGACCTGCACAAGCACGGCTCCAGCACGGTGCGTTACGGCCGCGGCTCGGTGCTCACCGTGGACCTGACCAATCGCTGCAACATGATGTGCGATCCGTGTTTCATGGACGCCAACCAGGTCGGCTACGTGCACGAGTTGGGTTGGGACGAAATTCAGGAAATTCTCGACAATGCGCTGAAAATCAAGCCGCGCCGGCAGATGTCCGTGCAGTTCAGCGGCGGCGAACCGACCATGAGTCCGTACTTTTTGCAGGCGGTGTCTTACGCGCGCAAGATTGGCTACAACAGTGTGCAGGCGGCCACCAATGGCATCGAATTCGCCAAGAGCAAAGAGTTCTGCAAGAAGGCTTTTGATGCGGGCATGCGTTACGCGTATTTGCAATTCGACGGCATCGGCAACGACGCCAATGGCCATCGCCAGATCGGCAACCTGTTTGACGTGAAGCTGCGCGCCATCGAAAACATGCACGAAGCGGGGATCGAAATCGTGCTGGTGGTCACTATCGTTAACAACGTGAACAACGATCAGGTTGGCACGGTGGTGAAGTTCGCGATGGAAAACCCCAAGAAAATCGCGTTTGTCAGCTTCCAGCCGGTTTCATTCACTGGGCGCGACGAAGACATTACTCCGGAACGGCGCTTGCGCCAGCGCTACACGCTTTCGCATTTGGCTAAGGATGTTAGCGCGCAAGTGGGCAAGGTTGAGCCGACGCGGGACTGGTTCCCCATTTCCTTCATCAGCACCTTTGCGGGATTTTCCGACATGGTCAAGGGCCAGGATTCGCAGTGGGGCTCGCTCTCCTGCGGGTGCCACCCGAATTGCGGGGTGGGCACTGCGCTGATGATTAACAAGGAAACCAAGGAATGGGCGCCTGTTCCGCGCTTCCTTGACGCTGTGCAGCTGACCAAGGACGTTACCGACATCACCGACGCCGCCCGCGGGAAGAACTTCTCCAACTTCATGATGGCCATGGCGCTGTTGAAGAACTACAAACCGTTCCAGGGGCCCAAAGGTTTGAAACTTTATGATTTGTTCAAGAAGTTCGACAAGACCTGGGCGCTGACCAAGGGCTCAGAAAAGAAATACGGCCGCACTTCACCGGAGCGTACCTATGAAGACGCCATGAAGCGGCGGCAGACCGACCCCTGGAACTTCCTGTTCATCGCGGGAATGTGGTTCCAGGATTTGTTCAACTATGATTTCCGCCGCACCGAGATGTGCATCATTCCCTACGCCACCCAGCAAGGTGAAATTTCCTTCTGCGCTTACAACACCGGCGTGGGTTGGCGGCAGATCATCGAAAACATGCACAAGAACGCGACGGTGGCGCAGTGGTACAAGGAACACGGCAAACACGAAATTTACGCCAAGGGCAAGGCCGTCAACCTGAACTCGTTCGAGCACTCGCTGATCATTGACGCCGATGACGCTGCGCGCGTTCGCCACCTGGAACACGACATTCCGTTGACCGCCTCGGAAGAGGATCGCATTCGCCGCAAGAAGGCTATTCAGGAACAAGCTAAAGTGCGCGCGATTTACGAAGAGCTGGTGCTGAAGAAGCCGCAGCCGACAGTGGTGCAGATTGGCAGCGTGTCGGATATTGCTAAGGCGGTTCCTGCAAACTTCAAGCCCGTTACTATTGCGCCTGCGACGGGGAATGGAAATGCTTACGCAGCTTCTGCATTGCAGGTAAAAGAAGCCACTGCGGAAGTTGTTGCGGGCGACTAAACAACCACTTCAAATTAGCTTTTCGCGCTGCCCCGGGTTTTTTCCGGGGCAGTTTTTTGTGGGGAATGGTGCGGCTGGGTCAGGAGCGACCCATCGATGTTGGGCTTAAACCGCGGCGATCACTTCAATTTCGACCAGCGCATCTTTTGGCAGGCCCGCCACCTGGACGGTGGAGCGCGCGGGCGGCGCGGCGCTGAAATAACGCGCGTAAACCTCGTTCATGGCCGCGAAGTCGTTCATGTCTTTCAGGAAAACCGTGGTCTTTACTACGTGATGAAAATTCGAGCCGCCGGCTTCCAAAATAGCTTTCACATTTTCCAGTACACGCTGGGTCTGCTGCGCCGCATCGGTGCCGGTGATTTCCGAAGTGGCAGGGTTAAAGGCCACTTGGCCGGAGATGAATAAAAATCCGTTGGCGCGCACTCCCTGTGAATAGGGCCCAATGGGTTTCGGTCCCCGTTCGGTAAGAACTATGTCTCTCATGGCGTAGTCTCCTTCAAAGATGTGGTTTTCTGCGCGGAGGTATTTTCATATTTCGCGAGAAAATCTGCCGGGACTCCGGGATGCTTCATCCACCGGCGCACGAACGCCGCGGTGTTTGCATGCGATTCCTGGTCAAAAGCGGCGATCAAATCGTCGAGATTGAAAC
>DATNKL010000099.1:0-19627 GCA_035603415.1 Candidatus Acidiferrales bacterium | reverse complement strand
GCCGGTAGACTCGGTAGCCCGGCCATCCCAGTATTTTCGTGAATTCGTTGTCGCGCATTCCGCCGAGTCTAGCCGAACTGCCCCTACGACAGAAAACCCCTCTTTTATTGGGTCTCTACGAATTCCTGCTCAGAGCCGTATTTTGATTGCTGTCTGTCGTAATGTCTTAGACCCCAGAATTGAGCTTTCTTGTTCACGTATCTCCATTCTTGGAGTGTACTGAGCAAAGCTCTTTGTTCAGCGGTGCTGTGCATCCTCGCTAGCAGTTGCTGCAAGAATTGTCTATTAGTAGATACCAGCACCGCGCCCTTCTCGGGAAGAGTAATGAAAAAAGTCCAAGTATCCTGTTCTTCTGTCTCTTCAAATACCGCAACCTTTTGTCCTTCAATATTCTCGATTCTTACAGCGTCTTTCATAAAAGCATCTCGGCGGTCTTCGAGATCCTTCTCAAAAATAGCTACTGCGCAACCCTCAAAAGGCAATTCACCTAGACGTGCTGGGGCTCGGAAGTGGCGAGACCCCTCGAGCGCGAATAATACTTTTTGACCCTCGAGGTGCTTTTCAAGCGCCCCCTTAGCAGCGCCGAACAGCTCAAGCGTTAGACCTTCGAATTGTTTTTCGAGTTCTTCTGTCTTGACCTCGTGGTTCTTATAGTCGTCCTGTCCGAACACAAAATTTGATATCCACAACGGGCCATTCGCGACTTGGAGAGTCTCGGTATCAATGGGAAACCATGAGAGCACTTTTTCGAGGTCTATCCGTCCTCGAATCGGCCCGAGGCCAGGGTTTGTGTTTCGGCCGGTACAACCAACTGTAATGATGGCGGCAAAGCACAAAATGCATCGCAAATTCGTAGCGTTTCTCATCGCGTCGACGATCTCCATCGCTCGCTTATCGTAATCCGGCATAACTCCCAATAGCCGGGTAATCTATCGGACTCCCTCAGCTTCCTTCTTCTTACGCAATTCTTCCATCACCGATTGCAGCAACTCCTTCGCGTGCGTCAGCTCCATCGAAATCATTCGCAAGTCCATCGCCGGCACCATCGGGTTTCTATTACTGGTGCAGTACACCCCGTGCTGCCCCACAAGCACCAACGCATTCGTCAGCCGGTCCAGCGAAACCGCCAGCCGTCCGCGTTCCACTCCAAACATCTGCTCGTTCCGTTCTAGCTCTTCTCGGTGTTCTGAAAATGCGTTCATCATTCCTCGATTTTGTCCTCGGGCCTCTAATTTGCCCTCGCGCTTTACGTTTTGTAGGTCGCGGCTTTAGCCGCGACCTCATAGTTGGTTAATGAATTTGGGCTTCAGCCCCTGAAATCGCTCGAATCGACTACGAACCAAACAAAAACAATCCACCCGCGCTCCGTAGCAAATCGAGCACACAGCCCCCGCAGCAAACTTTACCCCACACCCCGCACATACCATAATTTGCTCAGCCCGCGGCAGATTCAAAAATCCCCGGTCGCGCGGTTGATTTCCATGTTAAACATTTCTTTAGCGCCGGCAACAAGCCCGGCTGGAGCGGCAAGAATGCGACGTTCCGATTTGGTACAGCACAAGGACAAAGACAAGGGCGGCATCACCCGCACTTCTCAAATCGTTTTTGGCGAACGCCAGCATCTCTTGCGCGTTCTCGATTCTCTGGAAGGCACTTCGCTCCAGATCGCCCGCATGCAACAGGAGCGCCGCATTCTCGAAGAACTCATTCACGCCCGCACTCGCGAGCTCAATCAAATCAACACCGCGTGGGACGAGAAAATCGGCCTGGTCCTCAGTGCCGACGCCAAGCCAGACATGCTTGAAAAGCTCGTCAAGCAAGCTCCCGAAGAAGATTTCTATCTCCTGCGCCTCATCAGCGAACACCCGCGCGCCAATTCGAAAACTCTGAACAAACTAGCCAAGCATCCTTACGCCGCCATCCGCGAAAATGTTGCGCGTCATCCCAACGCCGACGCCCCCACATTAACGTGGCTCAGCAAAGACCGCAGCCAGCCCTTATGGTATCTCGTAGCCTTCAACCCCAACACTCCCCCGCCATTGCAGCGCCGTCTCCGCGATCGCCTGAAACGCCTGGGCGAAAGCCAACCCTCTAAATAATTCAGCCGTCATTTTTATTGCTGCCGTGGAATAATCTGTCGTCGATCTTCCATTCGATCCCTCGTCTGAAGCCTCGAATCTAAACCCCTCACAAAGAGTCCCGACTTTTCCAACCGAATCGCATCTAAACCGTGCATCATGTCACGTAACATTTTCTTTGCCAGGTTATGACGGAAAAAAACAACGCTCTCTCACGCGGTCTGCAATTCGCGCGCACACACATCCTTTTGATGTGCGCGATCTCCGCCGCACTCCTCATCCCGTGTTTCTGGCATCGCCACATCGAAGCTGGCGACCTCCCCAGTCACACCTTCAATGCCTGGCTCGCCACTCTGATCCAGCAGGGAAGAGCACCCGGACTTTACCTCGCGCCACAGTGGTACAACATTCTGTTCGACCTTCTTCTTTTGTATTCCGTCAAGCTCTTCGGTTTCGCAGCCGGCCCCAAAATCGTCGTAGCCATCTCTGTGCTGATTTTTTTCTGGGGAGTATTTTCCTTTATCGCAGCCGCCAGCGAGCGCCCGCCCTGGCTCCTCACGCCCTGCATCGCTATGCTCGCCTACGGCTACACCTTCAACATGGGCTTCTTCAATTATTACTTGTCCATGGGCTTCGCCTGTTTTGGTCTGGCTATTTTATGGAAGCAGCCCCAACGCTCGGACTGGCTGGCAGCATTTCCTTTATTTGCGCTCGCGACCTTGGCCCACCCCATCGGCCCGTTGTGGTTCGCGGGGACTCTCGGGTACTTTGCACTCAGAAAAAAGATCCGCTGGCCCTGGAGACTCATTCTCCCCGCTGCCATAATCGCTATTTTCCTTGCCAGTCATTGGTATCTCGAAAATCGCGCGGAATTTGAGTTCAGCTGGACTGAAAGACCCTTTTACCTTTTCAATGGCCTGGATCAGTTTGTCCTCTATAGCGCCCGCTACCGTTTCATCGCCTACGCTCTAGTCGCAATTTTTATTTTCTGGCTCGCTAGCGAATATTTTCAGCGCCGCGAAGCGCCAATCTTTTCAAATAGTTTTTTCCTCTCAGCCGAGCTATATCTCCTCGCTTTCTCCGTCACATCGCTTCTCCCGCAGAACCTGCGCAGCGCCGCTCACCCGGCGTGGATCGGTTTGCTGGTGTCGCGTCTCACCGTCGTCTCCGCCATTTTTGTCCTCTGCGCTCTTAGCACCCTCAGATCGAGCAAACTCGCTGCGATCGCCACACTTGCTTGCTCAATATTTTTCTTCACGCTGCTTTACCGCGACACCGCCACGCTAAATCGCCTCGAAGCACACGCCGAATCCCTCACCTACGCGCTCCCCTTCGGAACGCGGGTCATTCCCACGCTTTCGTCTAGAGAGGATTCGCGGATCGAGTTTGTTCAGCACATCATCGACCGCGCCTGCATAGCCCACTGTTTCACCTATTCCAACTACGAACCTTCCTCCGGCCAGTTCCACGTCCGCGTCAGTCCCGGAAGTCCACTCATCGCCTACTGGGCCCCCGATGCCCAGGAAATGGATGCAGGGAACTATATCGTCCGCGCCTCCGACCCGCCCTTCGTCAACATTTATCAGTGCGACCCCACCGACTTCACCATCCTCTGCGCCCGCCACCTCACCCCCGGCCAAAAAACCGGCCCTCTCGAACCCGCCACTCCCGACCAATAAGCTGCATCTCGCCGAGTCTTCATATCGAAACATGGATTGAATGGCCGTAGAAAAACAAAACCAAGTCGGAGGGTGCCCCAGGCGCGCTTTTCAGCCTGGGTCTTGCAGTTTTCGTTTTTAATATTTGCTCAACAATAACACCCGAGGGTGGCACAGTTTCGCAGTTGAGTTATGAACCTGGATCTTTGGTTTCCGGCTTAGGAGGCTTTCTTACGGTCTGTCCGATCTTGGCCTCCACGCATATCAGTTCTACTTCCCAGCACTCTTGGCTTTCTCGCTGGTCGCGCTGTGCTTTCCGTTTTCAAACGATGTTTACCTGGGCGCTGTGCTGAACTGCGCCGCTGGAGTCCTGAATTTTCGTCTCGGCGCGCCCTCTCTTCGAGAGCCGCTTGCACAAAATAAGCTGACCGTGTCATGCCCGCTTGTTCAGCCAGACGATCGATTCTCTCGATTTGGCTTTCTCTCGCGGTGATGTTCACCCGGACTCTCTTCTCGGAATCAACGTTCACGAGAATTGCCACGGCGTTTTTCATAGCTGGGTCTTCCGCGATGTCGTCTAGCGTGGATGGTTCCGGGATTGTTTCTCCGTCTTCGATGATCCCCGAAATATGCAACGCCAAAGCCTCTTCTGCATTACGTCGGGACTCTTGAAGAGTCTTGCCCGCAGTTATGCAACCCGGAAAATCTGGAAAACTAACCCCGAAATCCGATTTGCGGTCTTTATGAAGATAAGCTATGTAATCCATTTGTCATCTCAATCTGAGCCCGGCTTGTTTCTCGATGCTCCTCAGTGTGCCTATTGGTATATCGCGCTTTGGGAATGGCACCGTCACTCGGCCTTTCTTAGTGGCATGCTTGAATTGCTTGTGGCTTCCCTCATGATTAACCTCGAACCAGCCGTCCTCGGTCAAACGCCGTATTATCAATTACACACTTTTTACACACTTCCTAAGCATAGATTGTTTACCCTTGAACCGTCAAGGGAGGAAACACGTTTATTTCAAAATATGGGAGCGAAAATGAACCAGCTTACTTCGAAACCGTTTAGGAGTTTCATCGACGTCGACTACAGATTGATGTGCCCGTACCTGTGCGCGACAGAGTTGGCGAGCCCACGTAACCCTGCCTTCCTCCGGCGTTGCCAAACGCCCGGAATCGCTAGTCCACAACTAGGGCACGCACCATTCTTTAAATTATTTTCCAAAACGTTATGCCACGAGCGCCGTATCAACAGCTCGCCGCAGCTCGGACAATGCGTATTCGCGCCGTCGCCAAAAATATTGCCTTCGTAAACGTAGTGTAGCCCCGCCTCAAGCGCGATTTTTCTGGCGCGATGCAAAGTTTCCGGCGGAGTAGGTGGTTTATCCTGCAGCTTAAAATCCGGATGAAACGCCGTGAAATGCAGCGGCACATCCGGCCCCAGGTGCTGCATCACCCATTCAGACAACTTGCCTATTTCCTCCGCGCCATCATTCAGCGTCGGAATTAATAAATTGGTCAGCTCGAACCACACCGACGTCTCATTCTTCAGCCACTGCAGCGTGTCCAGCACCGGCTGCAGATGCGTCAGCGTAATCCTTCCATAAAAATTTTCCGTGAACGCTTTAAGGTCAATATTTGCGGCATCCACGTGATCGTAAATGTCGTGAAACGCTTCGCGGGTGATGTATCCATTCGAAACCATCACGGTTTTCAGTCCGTGATCCTTCGCCGCCCTGCAAATGTCGATAACGTACTCGCCCCATATCGTCGGCTCGTTATAGGTAAAAGCGATCGATTCGCAACCGTACTCGAGCGCCAGCAGCGGCACATCTTCAGGCCCAACGTGCTGCGAACGCACCTGATCCTGCCGCGATTTGGAAATGTCCCAGTTCTGGCAGAAAAAACATCCCATGTTGCAACCAGCGGTGCCCATGCTGAACACCCGGCTGCCCGGCAAAAAATGGCTCAGCGGCTTTTTCTCGATGGGATCAATTTGCAGCGCAGCAGGCGAGCCATACCCAAGGCTATAAAGTTTGCCCCCGCGATTCACGCGAATGAAGCAAAACCCCGCCTGCCCCTCATGTAGGTGGCAATGACGCGGACAAAGGTAGCAGTGTACCCGGCCGCCGGGCTCTGCTTCCCACCAAGTTGCTTCGTGAAGTTGTTCGGTATCCTGGAGGATGGCTAGCTCTTTCATGGCGCCCCCCAACGCAATGATTATAGCGCTGCATCAGCCCTTGTTCACGCCCAGCCTAGTTCACACACGCCCAATGGTTACGCCCGCCAATTAACTACCGATGAGCGCGTTGCTCTCGACGGCGCTGTCCCACCCACTCGATGAACTCTTCCATCTGCGCTCGGTATTTCCAGGACAGCGTGAAAAATTTCCGCGCATCCAGCGGCGCCGCTTCAGGCCCAAAAAACGTTTCAAATCTCCACCGAATGTACGGACTGTTCCACGGATTCAGCCGATATCCGCGCGCGATGATCAAATAGTAGCGAAGGGCCTCAAACATTCAGTTTGTCAATCGTCCTACTCTGCCTACAATCTTAATCCCCAGCCATCGGCACTGACACATGTTCATGCACCAGCAGCCAGTTGGAACCGCGCTTTTCCCAAATGCCCGTGTACCGCAGCTCCGCTTCCATCACTTTGCCGTCTTTGGTCTTCTCATAGAAGTGCATCGGCACGGTCGTCCATGCCACATTGCCGCGCCGCGTGACTCTCAGATCTTTTCCAGCGGTTAGTTTTACCTCCGCAGCGTTATCCAACAATGCTTTGTGTACCCCAGGAACGTACTCTTTCCAACCGTGGTAGGAGAATGGCGTCACATCGTAAAAAATCAAATCACTGTCTTGGACGTAGAATTTCCCAGCATTGTCGGTGTTTCCGGTGCTCCACGCCGCGCAATAGTCATCTATCAATTTCCGGAAAGTAGGATCGACTTTGGCTTGTTGCTGCGCGCGCGCAACCACGAATGTCAGCAGCACGACACCCAGAGCAAACGCCGCACACAATAAAAAACCAGCCCGCGAGCGTTGACCGGAGCGATCCAGTAAATATTTTTTCGCGATAGTCATGCACCATTCTCCTGTGTGCGGTCGCATCGAAGACCGACGCGCGCCGCAGTGAATTGCGACTAACCTAGTGCGCTGAGATAAATTTTGCAAGGGCCCGTCAAGCCCAAGCGCAGAATCAGGCAGGCAGCCGTCGAACCCAGATGCGCGTAGTGGCAGGCTTCCCAAGGTGCAGTTTCTTATTGTTGGCGCGCAGCGTCATAGTTTCGTCGTACTCGCGCTTCAAAACATCCACCTTGGTCGAAGGCCGCAAATGCAAGCCCTCAAGAAACTCCAGGAATTGCCGGTCCTTCTCGTAGACACAAACAATTTCTCCCGACTCCGTGGCGCGCAATTCAGCCAGCAGCACCGCGCCATGTTGCCGCAGCTTGGCAATGCCGCCGCGCATCGGCACTCCGTGAGGACAACTCTTCTTATTTCCAAAACGCTTCAGCAGCAGCGCCTCCACCTCGGGAGAAATAGCGTGCTCCATGCGCTCCGCTTCATCATGCGCTTTGGCCCACGACAACCCGATCACTTCGGTCAGCAGCATCTCCGCAAGTTGGTGCCGCAACGCCAGCCGCTCCGCTACCGCGCGCCCCTTGCGCGTCAGATCAATACGCCCGCTGCGCTCCACGCGCACGTGCCCATCCCGCGTCATGCGCTTTAACGCCGCGGTCACCGCCGGTGGCGTAACCCGCAGATCCTCAGCCAACCGCGCGCTGATCGGTGTCTGTGCTTCCTCGAGCATCTCCCAGATCGACTTCAGATAATCTTCTTGCGATACGCTGGTTTTATCCCGCCGCATTTATTTTCCGTTATCCCCAACGACTCCGCCGCCTGCCCATTTTGCAGGCGCATCTTTCCGGCCCGCGCCTCTTAAACGCTCTGCCAGCTGCGCAACCCGCCGCTGTATGTCTTCATAGATTGTCTGATAAAGAACCGGATCGCTACCATAGGGGTCCTGCACATCCCAGTCTTCCACTTTTTCGTAATCCATAAACGCGCGCTCTTTAGCTACGCCGCTCATGTTTATCACTATGTCCGCGGCATCCCACACCGCGCGAGTGATTGGTGTGGAGTCCAGGTTCTCGATGGAACAACCGTTCGCCGCCAACGTCTGCATCGTAAACACTGGCACAAATCCCAGCGGCGAAAGCCCCGCGCTACATGCTTCGATCACGTCCGCGGCATCGCGTCGCGCAATGGATTCCGCCATGGGACTCCGGCAAGCATTGCCCATGCAGATGAAGAGGACTTTCTCCCGGCGGGATTTTTCCTTTGGAGTTGGTTCCACTACAGGATTCTTCACGTGGAAGACTTTACGGTCGTTAATTCGCGTTTGCTGCGCTCCGCTTTCGCCGCTCTCGGTTTCGCGCCATTTGTCTTGCCGGAATCATTGCCGGATTCCGCGGCAAGTTTCAAGAAATATTCGTGCACGGTAGTGTCAGAAGTCAGCTCCGGATGAAAAGTAGTAGCCAGCAATCGTCCCTTTTGTACGATCGCCGGTTTTCCCGCATGTTTCGCCAGAATTTCAATACCCGGCCCGGTGCGCTCGATGATCGGCCCGCGAATGAAAACCATCTCCAGCGGTTCATCCTTCAGCGTGGACTTTGCGGAAAAGACATCGCTCGCAATTTGCCGCCCATACCCGTTGCGTAAAACCGTCATATCCAGCAGCCCCAGCGATTCCTGCTTCGGATTCTCCACGTCGCTGGCCAGTAGAATCGCCCCCGCACAAGTCCCAAACACCGCATGCCCATCCGCGACAAATTTCTTGATCGTTTCGGCGAGCCCTTCTTCCTGCAAAAATTGCAATTGCGTAGTGCTTTCCCCGCCCGGAAGAATCAGCCCGTTGCATCCCTCCATGTCAGCGGGCGCGCGCACTTCCACGGTCTCTATGCCCAGGCCCTCAAGCATCGCCGCATGCGCCGCAAAGTCACCCTGAACCGCCAGAATCCCGATCTTCACGGCCTAATCCTCGATGACCCCGAACCCGATACTACTGATCCCGGATAATAATTTTCCGCCGTCCGCCGCGACGGGCCTCACCACCCGCGCGTGGACATCATGTCTTTTTCTTCCATCTGTCGAATATCCAGCCCTTTCATCGCCTCACCCAATTCTTCGTGTGCTTCGAGCACCGCCTTGGGATCGTCAAAGTGCGTGGTTGCCTTAACCACTGCCTTGGCGCGCGCCTCCGGATCACTGGACTTGAAAATCCCCGAACCCACGAATACCGCTTCAGCGCCCAGCCGCCGAACCAGCGCCGCGTCCGCCGGTGTAGCAATCCCCCCGGCAGAAAAATTCGGCACTGGTAGCTTCCCGGTCTTCGCAATTTGCCGAATCAAATCCAGCGGAGCGCCTAACTCCTTGGCTTCATGCATCAATTCGTCGTCGCGCAAGGTAGTCAATTTTTTCATCTGCGCCACGATGGTGCGCATGTGTCGCACCGCTTCCACCACGTTGCCCGACCCTGCTTCGCCTTTGGTGCGAATCATCGCCGCGCCTTCCGCGATGCGCCGCAGCGCCTCACCAAGATTCCGCGCGCCGCACACAAATGGCACCCGGTAATCGTGCTTCCAGATGTGATTCTCTTCATCCGCGGGAGTCAGCACTTCGCTCTCGTCAATAAAATCCACTTCCAGCGCCTGCAACACATCTGCTTCTGCGAAGTGCCCGATGCGCACCTTGGCCATCACCGGAATCGTCACCGTAGCCATAATCTCGCGAATCACTTTGATGGACGCCATGCGCGCCACGCCGCCCTCTTTGCGAATGTCCGAGGGTACCCGTTCCAGCGCCATCACCGCGCACGCGCCAGCCTTCTCCGCGATCCTCGCTTGATCCGCGGTAGTGACGTCCATGATCACGCCACCCTTCAACATCTCCGCCAGCCCCACCTTCACGCGCCATTCCTTAGCCCCCGCGTTTCCGTTGGCGCTACCATTCACCTTTTTCGCGTCCATAAACTTCTCCTCTCACTACCCCATAATTTAGATGGCCGAATCAATATTTTCCGAATCCCGTTTTTGAATTCCTCGAACCTCGAATCTCGAACCTCGGAAAAATTATTGCTTCGGAGCAATAATTACGAAACGCGCCGTCCCGCGCGCCAATACATCTCCCGCCGCATTCCGAATCTCTCCACTCTGAAAAATATTTCTTCCCACGAAATTCGTTTCATGCGCTTCCACGATAATTTCTTCATCCACCCGCACCGGCTTCAAAAATTGAATCGACATCTCCGCTGTCACCGCCCGCGCCTCGCGAAACCTGCAAACTTTCCCCATCGCCTCATCGAGCAGGGTAGCGATAATTCCGCCGTGCCCCATCCCGCCCCCGCCCTGGTACCGCGGCCCCAGAACAAATCGTCCGACAATCCGTCGCCCGATATTGTCCTGCGTAAACGTTAACTTCATCCCACCATCATTCGCGCCCCCACATCCGAAACATTTGTTTTCCGGATTCGGTGCCAACGTAATCGTGTCGCTCAAATTATCCCGAACCTTCCCCTGACCAATTTCAGACCAGCGCCACACGGCTGCGTTCCGCGCGCCGCACGCCCCGCTGTCTCTTGCGCATCTCCACCCGCAGCATATCCGCAAGCGTCGTTACTCCCCGCGCGATCTGCTTTTCATCCAGGCTCGCAAATCCCAATCGCAATGTATTCGGCAGCGGGTTCTGCACATAAAAATACCGCCCCGGCGCGAACAGCACGCCCCGCTCTTGCACATGAATCAACAATTCGCTGGCATCAAACCCCGGAGGCAGCTCCAGCCACAAACACATTCCGCCTTCTGGACGCGTCCATCGCGTCCCATCCGGCATATGCTTTCTCAACGCCTGGTCCAGCGCCTCCAGCCGCGCCGAATAAACCTTCCGCATTTTCGCCAGATGCTTGGCAAAAAGTCCGCGCCGCAAAAATTCCGCCAGCGTCGCTTGCGCCAATTGATCGGTGTGCAGATCGGTAGTCTGTTTCACTAGTCGCAGCCGGTCCACGGCCGCCGCCGGCGCCACAATCCACCCAACACGCAAACCCGGAAACGCTACCTTGGCGAAGCTGTCGATATGAATCACCAGGTTCGACCGGTCCAGTTGCTTCAGCGACGGCACCCGCTCTTCCCGCAAGTGCAGTCGCCCATAAATATGATCCTCAACAATGGGCACCTGGTGCCGCGCCGCCAATTCCAAAACTCTTCGCCGCGATGCCAGCGACATTGACGTCCCCGTGGGATTATGAAAATCGGGCGTCAGAATAATCAGCTTCACGCGATTAGCCGCCAGCGTTGCTTCCAGCGCCTCCACGTCCACACCAAGCTCGCTGTTCGGTTCCGCGTGCGTCTTCACCGGCACCGCCAGGCACCGCGCCCGCGCCCCATGAAAAATTGCCACCGCCCCCGGATAAGTCGGATTTTCCATGATCACGGAATCGCCCGGCCGCACGAACGCCTTGCTGATCAAATCCAGCGATTGCTGGCAGCCGTCCGTAATCAGCAAATTTTCATCTTTCGCCGCTATTCCTTCGCGTCCCAGCATCTCCAGCAACGCCAGCTTCAGCGGCGCGTATCCATCCGAAGGCCCGAGATTCAATACCTCGGTCGCTTCATTGCGAAGCACCGCATTCACGCACGTCTGCAATTCATCAATAGGAAAAAATTCCTGCGCCGGCCGCGCCATCACAAACGACAACGCATCCATCGGCGCGCTGGCCGTCAACCGGCTCAGCACTTCTTCGCCGCGCTCATCCGCAAACAGCAGCTCCCATCGAATCCCGGTGCTGCCATTCAGCACTGGCGGGGCAGGAGGAGTAATCTTCAACCCATTCCCATTTTTCTTGATAAACGTCCCGCGCCCGACGTGCCCCTGAATCAACCCCTCGGACTCCAGCTCGGCATACGCATTCGCCACGGTCGTGCGATGCACGCCTAGCATATTGGCCAGCTCGCGGCTGGCCGGAATGCGGTCGCCATGCCGCAAATCGCCCGCGTGTACCAGCGCCCGCAGTTGATCGCGCAATTGAATGTATAGGGGAACGTGACTCTCAGATTGGAGATGAAGAGGAAGCATTGTCTCTCACCCTGAGCCAATTCTAGCACCCATTGGCCCAGCACAAGAGCCAATATGTCTCCCCGCAAAATTGTCATCCTACTTCAGAGGTGGCGCCTGTCGCCGTCACTTAGCCAAAACGATTCTGCGCACGATTCCTGTGCGCAGGCGGGTTGTGAAGGGTGCTTACTGTTGGGGACGCGGCGGCTTGCGCTGCCGCGCAAATCACAAAGGCTCAGCTTCGCTGAGCCTTCTCACATTGCACGACCCGCGCCTTCACCAATTTCTTAATCAGTGCCACTGGCAATGCCTTGTCCGTCGGAAACTGCACAGTCCCTTTCGACGTCGTAAAGCCAAGCTCGTCTCTAAACTCTTCGATCACCGACGCGGTAGGGAACAAACTGCAGTGCCCCGAAAACGCCGCGAACCACACCAGCACTTTCTTCAACTTGAACGCCGGGATCCCGTAGCTGATTATCTCCACCGCTCCCGCCGGCACCGCCGACCGAATAGCTGCACGCATCTCTCTCAATCTGCTCCGCGCCCCTTCCGGCACACGAGCAATGTATTCATCCACGTTTCTCGCAGCACTCTTGCCGGAAGCCGAAACTTTCTTACCCCGGCCCGTGATGCGCTTACCTCTAGCCGAAGCACGCACACCCTTGCCCTGAGATCCACCATCGCCAGCTTTCGTCTTCTTCATGTGCGCCTCCCACAAGCCTCTCATCTTCAGGTCCACACCGCGCTGTCCGCATCGCCCATTCTGTTCCAGCAAGGAGGGGTTTCTCATGGTTGCCAATTTCGAAAGGCGGTCCAAGCTTTATTCTTTGAACTCCGCCCAAAAAATTTTATAATCAAATCAGTCGACACTCCAGTTGACTAAGGAGGTGATCCCTGAGGTACACGAAAGATTAATCTATAAAAAAGCCAGGCGCGTGTGAGTCTCCCACGCGCCTCTTTTTTTTGCTTTGCCCGTCCCGCGATTGCGGGTACTGTTGCGGCATTCTCAGAGGCATCCGACACCAGGAGAACAAATATGGCGCGACGAAAATTCTTGGCTCAGCTGTCTACTTTACCTTTTCTGGCATGGAGCACTAAAGCCGAGGAATCGAAGAAATCACTAAAAATCATGATGAAAAGTGCCTGGGGCCCCGATGACCCCACGCGCGCGGCATTTCCTTTTGCTCACGGCCTCGTACTCGCGGAGGCAGGCCACCAGGTACAAATCTTTCTGCTCGCTGAAGCCACATCCTTGATGCGCAAGTCCATGGTGAACGCCATCCTCCCGGTCGGCTGGCCTCCCCTAAGCGAGACACTCGATAAGATCGTGGCCAAACACATTCCCATCTTTGCTTGAGGAGCCTGCTCCCGGGCCCGTGGGGTCACGGAAACAGACTTGAATCAATGGGGCGCCAAATTTGGAAATCCAGCGATCTTCGTCTCGCTCGTGGAGTGGGCAGACCGCATCATTGTGGAGTGAAATCGGACGGTGCCCCCGCATCTGGCACTTTCAGCTGCCCTCGGTCGCGGTGCAACTGCCATCGATGATGTTGCAATCCCGCGTAACTGCTAGCAGCGCCGGCCAGCCGCGCTGAGCCATTGCCTTTCGGGCAAACATGGCCCCACAATGACTAATGTGAAGGTTTTTCGTGCGCTCCATATGAAGATATAACGCTTTACTTCACGACGGCATCCTTCAAGCTGAGCGTGTCCCGGGAGATTGCAGATGAAGTTAGTCACACGACTGATAGATGACGTGGAAATCGTACAAGTTAACGGCCGCATTGAACTCGGCGAAGGATCCGCCGCAATTCGCGATGTGGTTCGTGACCTGCTTTCTAGGGGCCGAAAAAAAATCCTTTTAAACCTCGCCGACGTCGATTACATCGATAGCGCCGGCTTGGGCGTGCTCGTCAGCGCCTTCACCAGTGTGCGAAATGATGGCGGCGAGCTGAAGCTTGTCTACCTCACCAAAAAGGTCCAGGACCTGCTGCAAATGACCAGGTTGTACACCGTTTTCGACGTCCTCGACGACGAGACCGCCGGCATCAAATCCTTTAACAATTCCGCCGCATCCGCCTGAAAGGTTTGTAGGTCGCGGCTTTAGCCGCGACGGTGTGTGCGCTGCGATTTGTAGGTCGCGGCTTTAGCCGCGACGCTGAGCTGCTTGATTCGTTGGGCTTCAGCCCCTGAAGTCGCTTCCGAAGCGCCCCCGTGGGAACTTCCGCGGTGGAACTACTAAATTCTCCTACGGAACCGGGCCTAACCCGCGATATATCGCGCTACCGCCTCAATGCGCCGTCTTATCCAACAGTTGCTTCAAATAGGACTGCCACACGACAGCCCAGGTATGCGTCCCATGCCCATGCGTCTGCTCGCTGATGGGAATCAACACAAACGTCCCATTCTTCAGTAGCTTGCTCTCCTTCTCTGCAATCCCAAGCTCCGGCGGATTAATAAAATCGTCAGCAGAGTTAATACACATAACCGCAGCCGTAATCTTTTCCAATTGCGGCGAAGGATCGTAATTACGCGACGCGTTCACCTGGTAAAGCATATCGTTCGCATCCCGTGTGCTGGCGCGCCTCTCTGCATCGTCGACATACTTATCCGCCGCATCGCGAGTGGGAAGCGTTTTCTGCATCACCAGCGGCGCGCTCCCCGCAATTACCAGCAGGTCCTCCGCGGTCCGCAGGCCTTCCTTCGGCTCCTCCTTGTACTCACCGCCACTCCACGCCGGGTCATTGCGAATCGCATCCATCAACATTTTTCGCCACACCCGGTTGCGCCCGGCAATCTGCACCGGCAGGCACGCCATAGGCATCAAAGCCTCCGCAAAGTCCGGGTAAGTCTCGCCCCAAACAAACGAGTGCATGCACCCCATCGAAGTGCCCATGATCAACCGCAGGTGCTGTATCTGTAGCCCTTCAGTGACCAGCAGATGCTGAGCAGCCACCATGTCGTCGTAATCATACGAAGGAAAATGCGCGTGCATTCCATCACTGGGCTTAGAAGATTTCCCGTGACCAATTCCGTCCGGCAGAATAATAAAGTAGCGATTGATATCCAAAAGCTGCCCAGGCCCAAACAATTCTCCCGCGAATTGTGGTTGCAGGAATTGTTGCCCCGAACCCCCGGTTCCGTGCAGGATCAGCACCGCATTTGTAGATCGCCCCTGCGCATCGCGTGCCAGCTTCCCCAGCGTCCTGTAGTGCAACCGCAGCTCCGGCAGCCGTTCGCCCGATTTGAACTTGAAGTCGTGCGCCACATAGTCGCCTTCCGTGGCCGCATACTTCGCGGGCGCCTGCGCTTGGGCAAATCCCGCCGCCGCAGCCAACAAAACCGTGCCCACTAATAAAATCCAGCGCACAAGGAAAATCATTTGTCTGTACCTCGCGGCCAGCGAATTTATCACACCCCGCAGCTGTTTAAGTTTGACGAGCCGTAGGGTCCACGATCGTGCCAGCCTCGCCTGCTCTAAGATTTGTAGGTCGCGGCTAAAGCCGCGACAATCAGCTTCTTGATTCGTTGGGGCTTCAGCCCCTGAAGTCGTTTCCAGCGCGCCCATGAAATAGCGTAATAGCGTCTAGTTATTTATTTCGGCGCAAAGAACACATAGTCCGCCGAGTACGGCACACGCACTTCCTGCCCCGCATGCGCAGCATCACACCCGGATACCGGCGCCTTTCCAGCTTTAGTATTAATTCGCTGAATAGAAGTAACACGCGCAAACACGCCTTCTCCTTCATGACTCACAACCTTCACGAGCAACCACGGAATCGAGTCCGCGTCGGGCGAAGCCACATTTGCCGCAGCTTTACCCACCACGCGGCTGCCGTCGCTCGCTTCCCACGACGGCCCCGCGAAATGTTTCCCGAAGCTTTTGCCGTCCTTGTCAAATAGCTGCGCCTCAGGAGCCTTCAGCGTCCACCCAGCTTGCGCGCCATCCACTTTGCAGGAATAAATCTGCTCACCCTTGGCGTGTACCTGCACAACCAACTGCTCGTTGGCCGGCGGTTGCAGCGTCTGTGGCACTCGTTGTGCTCCCGCAGCAGCAAAAATCACCGCGAGCGCCCCTAATACAAAATTTATCGAATTATTTGTCAGCAAAAAATTCCTCCTGCTTTGGCGTTTCCCGCCCTGTACTTGCGCAAAGCTACGGAAGTATATTACTCAGACGTGACCACAACAAAGGCTGAGCCCACTCTCAAACCACCCAAACGCAAGCCGCACTTCGCGCTGTTGATTGCCACCGCATGCGGTCTTGGCTACATTCCCGTGGCCCCGGGAACTTTCGGCTCTCTGGCCGGGCTGCTTCTCGCGCTGTCGGTCTATCAAATACTGTCAGCCCTGGGGTTGAACCTTTTCCAGTTCATCATCGTCCGCGGGATAGAGGTGGATCCCCTTTTAATCATTCAGTGCCTCGTTGCTTTCGCAGTCGCCGTGGCCGGTCTCTGGAGCGCCGGTCGTGCGAGCCGCTACTGGCAACAAAAAGATCCTCAACGCGTGGTCATCGACGAGGTTTCCGGCCAGCACCTCACACTTCTGGTGGGCTCGGCCTTACCGGTATGGTGGAGAACAACAACTTCCTGGGCGCCACCCACACTCGGATTCATCACCTACCAATCACCGCTCGGCTGGAAATACTTGCTGCTCGGTTTCATCCTCTTTCGCGCATGCGATATCTGGAAGCCGTTTCCTGCCCGGCAAGCCGAGTCGCTCCCCGGCGGCCTCGGCATCATGGCCGACGATTGGATGGCAGGGGTTTACGCAGCGCTCGGCATGTGGCTAGCGCGAGCCCTCGGCTTCTGACCCCAGTCTCGTCGCCTTTTCCTCGCTTATAATCAGGTATCGAGTTAGTTTCTGCCTAATCGATGTAGATGTCTTCTACGCTATCGCTCGAATCTTTCCTCACAGCACATAAACTCATTGCACCGGCCCCAAATATTGATCCAACCAGCTCAGTGTCCCCCTGATCAGTTCATTCCGCGGCACGCTATGCCCGCCCTCGTACAGCAGATGTTTCTTCTGATCTGGCTTCGACCCCAGCAACCGGTAGAACGGTTCCTGCGTTGATTCCACCGGAAAGAAAAAATCGTATTTCCCGTTCAGCATCAGCGTCGGCTGATTAACCCGCGGCAGAAAATTGATGGTGTCCACTTCCGGTAGCGACCGATGAAAATCCACTCCACCCAGCGCCAGCACAGCCACTTTGATACGCGGGTCCACTGCGGGAACAATCGCGCCCATCACCGCGCCCCAGCTAATCCCGTAATACGCCACCTTATTGTGATCCAGGTCCGCGCGCGTGTCCGCATAGTCAATCGCCCGTGAAGCGTCCTTGGTCCACATGATCACGTGGTCCCTCCACGCGCTGCTCGTGTTCGCCACGTCCGACTCCATGCCATCGCCCCGTTCAAACGTCCCCTTGTACACCGGGTACAGCACCGCGCGCCCGCTCCGCAGAATGGCATCAAAGGATGCGACAGGGAACAGCGAGAACTTTCGCAGTTGCAACGCATTTGACCCCGGATAGAACAGCACCGTCTGGAATGGCGGCTTACCCTTCGTCGGGAGGAACAGATACGCGATGGCCCGTTCGTTTCCGTACGCCGCTGCGTACGTGATCTTCTCGATCTTCCAATCTTCTTCGTTGCTGGCCACCGATTCGACCGTCGCGTTGAGCGGCATCTTGTCGTAGTTATACAACCCTCGGTATGCTTGGAAGATCTGATCGGAAACCGGCTTCTCTTTGGTCAGGTCGCGCCGAGGCCAAGCCATCGGAGCTTTGGCAACTTCCATGGCAGGGTCCGCCTCAATGTACTTCACGCATCGGAATCCAACATTTGGAGCGCGCAGAAACGGCGACTGTGCGTCGGGATCGATGAACATATAGTTGGGCTCATCCCACGCTCCCCCAAGCACGTAACGTTTCCCGGAGTCGGCCCCCGTCAATACCCACTCCTTCACGTTGCCCGCCATGTCGTAGTTGCCCCACGGGCTCATGCCTTGCTTGCTGCCCACCGGCAAAATCCCAGCGCCGCCAAAGTTGCTTGCCGGCACGATGAACGCCGCATAGAGCGGCCCCGCCGCGCGATTCCAGTGATAAATAGTTGGCAGGCTCTTGCCCGCGTACTCCGCATAAGCCGCCGCTTCATACCAACTGATTCCTGTGACCGGATAGTCTCCCTGTCCCTTGGGATATTCGCCCTCGATCCACTCCTTGGGTCCAAGCCGTCCCGCAGCATCCCGGAATAGCGCCATCGCCTCATCCCACGAGAGGCGTTTCCCATCGCGCTGAAAATCGAACTTCCAATACTCGTGCTTTTGATATCCGCCTTGATCCACGAACGCCTTAAACTGCCGGTTGCTTACCTCGTACTGATCGATCCAAAAATCTTTCAGCGCCAGCTCCGGCATCCCTTCAAAGCCGGGAATGAACAGCACCTTGAAATATTTCTCCGGCGAGACCCGCACCATGCCCGCCGGAATCTTCGCCACTTCGTCGAGCGTAACCTCTCCTTCAACGGGATCTCCCGGTGGCACCGAATATCGCGGGATTATCGCCAGCGTTGTCCGCAAGACCGTGCCAAATCCCGGCTTTTCAAACTTCCACATAAAAATCCCGCGCGGCTGCCGCACGTCCTTAAACGGAGTCTTGCCGACGTATTCCCACACCGCATTGCTGTCGTTGTACTCTCGCCGGGAAACAACCGCGCCGGGCGCGGTTGTTTCCAGCGACATCTGGTAGGAAATCACCGGCCACAGCTTTGTTAGCGCGCGGTCGCCGGGAATCGACTTCTCCGCCTTTACCGCCAGCGCGTACGCTGCGCCAAATTTGCCTTGATCGTACAACTGCGAAATTTCCGGCACCGCTGTTTCACGCGCCCAGCGTGCATCGCGTTCGTGCTTCACGAGCCACGCAGCTCCTGCACCCAGCAGCACCGCCAACAACACCAGCGGCACCAGCACCCGCGGGCGCTGTACCTCCCGGACTATTCGCGCCGGACTTAGCATCGTCCCCGACTCCGGGAACAGCAGATCGCGGCAGCTCTTCAGATCGCGAGCCAGCTCCGTGCCACTTGCATAACGCGCGGCCGGATTTTTCTTGAGGCAACGGCTGACAATTTGCCGTAACTCTGGCGGCACTTCTCTCTTGAGTTCGCTCAGTGGTTTCGGTTCGTCACGCAAAACCGCCGCCAGCAGTGCCGCACTCGATTTGCCTTCAAACGCTCGTCGCCCGCTCAGCATTTCATACAGCAGTGCGCCGAACGAAAAAATATCGCTGCGCGCATCCACCACTTTTCCTTCCGCCTGCTCCGGCGACATGTACGCCGCCGTCCCCACGATGGTTCCAGGTTTGGTAGTGATGGTTGCGATGGTCGCTAAGTCGGTCTCGGCCGCAACCGCTTTCGCAAGCCCAAAGTCCAGCACTTTGACCATGCCATTCTTGTCCACCATAACGTTGGAAGGCTTCAAATCACGGTGCACAATTCCCGCCGCATGCGCATAAGCAAGAGCATCCGCGGCCTGCAACGCATATCTGATCGCCACATCTGCTGCCAACCCACCGGGAGGAACCACTTGGTCCATGGTTTGCCCGCTAACGCACTCCATCACCATGAAGTCGACGCCGTCCTGCGAACCGATGTCATGCACCACGCAAATGTTCGAATGCTGCAACGCCGAGATAGACTTCGCTTCCTGCTCGAAGCGCGACCGCAAATCAGGGTTAGACAAATGTGAGGGAAGAATCTTGATCGCTACGGTACGCTGCAGCCT
>DATNKL010000119.1:0-6859 GCA_035603415.1 Candidatus Acidiferrales bacterium | reverse complement strand
TCTGACATCTCAACTTTTACTTCAACCATGATGACGCCAAAATCTGTCAAATTCATTTTCCATTTCTTCATCTCCGAGCCGTGACATCGATCACTTAAAGCGTTACTTCGCCCAGTTCCCCGATGGCCCCGAAACTCCCAGGATCACCTCCATGGGTGTCCCGGGTTCGCAGTGCGTTATGAACCAGTGCTCTGAGGTCTCCGGAATTTACTTGAACATTGCTGCAGATATCTCAAGCGTTACTTTGCATACTGCGCTACGCATAATATCTTTCAGCTTGTCCTTCGCCGGCACCTAAACCGTCACCTCAGATGTCGGCGTGCCGACATTTTGGGAACAGCTGATATTCTCATCTGCCCTGTCAAACATCTCACATGGACCCTTGCTTGCCCCAGAGGGCAAATCACCGATCTATACTTTTACTTTCGATGTCGGCGCGTCGACATTCTATTAGATTTTCGGACCCGCTCTTTTCGATCTTGTAGCTCATGCAATGCTTCAGTACTTTAGTCGCGCCATGGTCGACCTATACTCTTACTTTCGATGTCGGCATGTCGACAATTCGATGTTCGAGAATTGCCTCATATGTGGGCACGCCGACGGTTTTCATAAAGGAATCCTTTAACGACGTTCCTCTGCGCCGATTTCTGAAAAATCCGCCACCGTCGTAAACTCCTTCAACAGCTCCGAAAGTAGTGTCAGCCGATTCGTGCGTATGCGTTCATCGTCGACCATGACCATGACCTCTTCGAAGAACTTGTCCACCGCCTTCCGTAGTCCAGCGATAATCTCCAGCGCTTCTTGATACCGCCCGCCGCGCTTGGCTGTCCGTACGCGTGCCGCCGCATCTCGCATCGCAGCATAAAGTTCGCGTTCCGCGTCATGATCGAACAACTCCACCTGCACACGCCGCCCGTCCGCCTTGCCCAGCTCCGCTTTTTCCAGAATCTTACGCACGCGCTTGAAGGACACCGCCAGCGGCTCAAAATTCTTGGACTTGCGGATTGACTTTAACGCCACGAGCCGCTTTTGTGCGTCCACCAGGTCTTCCGCGCCCGCGCGAAACACCGCATTTACTTCGTCATAAGCGAATCCGTCGCGGTCGCGCAATATGAATCTCGCGCGCTCGAGTATGAACTCCAACACTTGCGATTCCTGTTCCGTGGTCATTCCCTTCTTCGGCTTATGCACCAGCAACGCCTTGGCTGCGGCCCCCACTGCCAACGACAACGAAACCGGCAGCTTCTTCTCCATGATAATTTTAACGATTCCCAGCGCCGCTCTTCGCAACGCATAGGGATCGCTCGACCCCGTCGGCACCACGCCAACAGTAAAGCACCCCGCGATGGAATCCAGCTTGTCTGCCAGCGCTACAGCGCATCCCGTCACATTTCGCGGGATGGGATCCGTAAGTCCCACCGGCCGGTAGTGATCGTAAATCGCGTCGGCCACTTCATCCGGCTCGCCTTGCGCGAGCGAGTAGAGCCCGCCAACAATCCCTTGCAACTCCGGAAACTCGCGCACCATCTCGGTAGCCAAGTCGCACTTCGCCAATTCGGCCGCGCGGTCCGCTTCCGCCACGTGCGCCTCGATCATCCCGCTGCTGTACCATTGCTCTGTGAGCCACCGTGCGATGGAGCGTACCCGTTCCACTTTGTCGAGATAGCTTCCTAGCCGCGACTCGTAGGTCACGCGCTCCAGCTTCGCCAAATTATCGACCAAGGGATGCTTCTGGTCGGCAGCCCAGAAAAATTGCGCATCGGCAAACCGCGCGCGAAGCACCCGTTCGTGCCCGGCGCGCACCAGCCCACGAGAATCCCTCGCAAGATTAATGACCGCCAAAAAGTTGGGAGCTAATTCTCCGCGACTATTTTCCACAGCGAAGTATTTCTGATGGTCGCGCATCACCGTCACGAGAATCTCGTCGGGCAGATTCAAAAACTCGCTGTCGAATTCGCCTTCAATTACGGTCGGGTACTCGTTCAAGTAACACACGAGGTTTTCGAGAGCCGCGTCTTCGTGGATTTGAAAGCCGTTCTTGCGCGCGAGTTGCGCCAATTCCCTTTCAATCTTTTCGCGCCGCGCCTGCGGCCGTACGATTACTCCATTAGCGCCAAGCTTCTTCTCGTACTCCTCGAAATTCCGTACTGTCAGTTCACCTTTCCCAATGAAGCGATGCCCGAATGTTTTGTCGCCCGACGAAACCCCGCCATAGGAAAACTTCAGCGGGCGCCCATCCAGCACCGCAAGCAACCAGCGAATGGGCCGAATAAATCGCGCGCCATCGATCCCCGTCCAGGTCATCGAGCGCGGCCACGTTAAATCATGAATCGCGCGCGGCAAAATATCGCACAGAATTTCTTCGGCAGTCCGGCCACGTCGCACCTGGCGGGCTGCCAGATATTCGCCTTTGGGCGTTTGTATGCTATGCAAGTCCTCGACACGCACGCCCTGCTTTTCCGCGAAGCTCAACGCCGCCCGGGTGGGCGCGCCAGCCTTATCAAAGGCTACCGATTTCGGTGGTCCGGTTACGTCGCTGGTGACATCCTCTTGTTTTGCTATGAGTCCGCAGACCCACGCCGATAGCCGCCGTGGTCCACTGAATGTCTCGACCGTCACGCCCTCCATCAAATTCTCCGCCGTCAACAGTTTTATGATGTTGGTGTGGAGCTCCTCTGTTGCGCGTGGCAACATGCCGGCTGGAATTTCCTCGCACCCAATCTCAAACACGAGTTCGAGTTTCTTCTCAGCTTTCGATTCGGACCTCTTTCCGGACTTCTTTGCACCGTTGTTGCCGGCAGGAGTCATGCCCGCAACTCCCGTCGCTTGGCAGGTCCACCGATTTGCTCCAGGTAGGCCGCAGCAGTTTTGCACGCCGCTCCGCGCACTCTGGCCATCAACGCGGCGCGCTCCGTCGTCGAGATTACGCCGCGAGCATCCAACAAATTAAAAAGGTGCGAGCATTTCAGACAATGGTCGTAAGCGGCAAGCACCGGATATTTTGTGCGCGTCTCGCCTTTTGATGCCGCGAAACCTTCAAGTAACTCTTTAGCTTGCTTTTCATGCAGATCAAACTCAGCGCGAATGGCCACCGCATCGCTTTTATCGAAGCTGTACACCGAGAACTGCTGCTCTTCCGCCAGGCGAATTTGCCCATAAGTCTTATCTGCCGACCACCGCAAGTCATACACGCTGTCGACATCCTGCAAAAAAACGCAGATGCGCTCCAATCCATAAGTCAGTTCCACCGAAATAGGATCGAGATCAATGCCGCCGCTCTGCTGGAAATAAGTGAACTGCGTAATCTCTAGCCCATCGAGCAGCACCTGCCAACCAATTCCCCATGCGCCCAACGTGGGCGATTCCCAGTTATCTTCCTCAAATCGAATGTCGTGAACGCGTAAATCGATGCCCAGCGCTTCGAGACTCTTCAAATAAATATCTTGAATATCGGCTGGTGAAGGTTTCAGGACCACCTGGAATTGCGAATGCTTATACAGACGATTAGGATTTTCGCCGTAACGTCCATCAGCCGGCCTTCGGCTGGGCTGGACGAACGCGACGCGGTAAGGCTGCGGTCCCAAAACGCGCAGAAACGTTTCCGGATGCATCGTGCCCGCGCCAACTTCCACATCGTAAGGCTGCTGCAGCACGCAATTCTGATCCGCCCAGAATTGCAAGAGGCGCAAAATCAAATCCTGAAAATTCAGACCGACATTTTTTTTCTCAAGTTTTACTTTAATTTTCAAATTTTCTCCAAAAGCTCTCTGGTCGACAATTTTCTTTCGGTGTGATGTTCGATCCATCCGAGAGAGGCTTCGCGCAATTCTCTCATGGCCGGCTTCATGGACTCGGCCAATGCAATCCGGTCTAACCGCTCTCCTGTAAAACGCTCCGCGAGCTCGCGCGCCGCCGGATGCATTGCCGACATCCCCGAACGTCGACATTTTTCGCACAGCAGCCCTGGTTCCCAGCTCGCAAAATGCGCGGCCCGCGCACCAAAAACCGTGCCGCAATTGGCACAGCGATCAAACCGCGGCAGCCAGCCACCGAGGCGCACCGTCCAAAACGCAAAATAGCTCAGCGGTAATGACCACTCTCCGGTTCGCTCGATCTCCTGCGCGGTAAGCAGTATTAAACGAAACATGGGCTCGGATACTTCGCGCTCCGGCAGCGCGATTTCCGCTACTTCACTCACCACCGCCATCCCGGTGCTTAGGAAATAATCGCTTTGCGACTTGTTGAACGACTCGAGCGGTTCACATTGCTGAATGCGCACCAGATCGCGCGTTTCCTTTTCGGTATACCAAACCTGTACATGCGACAGCAGTTGCAGCGTCGAGCCGTAGCGGTTCTTGATGCGCCGCGCGCCGCCCGCAACTCCACGCATTCTGCCGGTGGCGCGTCCGAGAAAGCTAACCAGCCGGTCGGCCTCGCCTAGCGGAAATGTTTTTAAAATAATGGCTTCCGTTTCCCGGGCGGGCATGAAATTGTCGGCGCGCCGCCATCTTCAAAAAAGGGCCTTCCACAGGCCGGAACTTTGCAGGCACGCGAACATGTTTAATTATCACACCCGCAAGGCGCGCGCAATGTTTGCCGCGTGGAAAAGCTGAATTGCCGGGTAAATTCGCGTTCTTCAAAAATAGAAAAACATTTTTCGCTTCTTATCCGCAAACCCATCGGACGTCCACGGCATTCACGAATATTCGCGAGGCTTTATCTTTTTCTTCGTTTTGGTTACTCTGACCGCGGCTCTTCGTGTTCATCCCACTCAAAGATCTTAATCCGCACCGGCGGTTTCCTATCGTCAATGTTCTGCTAATCTGCGTGAACGTCGCCGTTTTTTTTAAGGAAATCTCGCTTCCTCCGCACTTAGCCAAAGCTTTCCTGATGGCCAATGCCACCATTCCCGCGCGCTTCCCCGCTTTTCTTGCCGGAAATATCGATTTCGTCGGCGCGTTTCTCCCGCTGGTAACCAGCATGTTTCTACACTCCGGTATCGCCCACATTGCCGGGAACATGCTTTTTCTTTGGATTTTTGGCGACAATGTGGAGGATTTCTTCGGCCACATACCGTATCTATTCTTCTATTTAGTCTGCGGGATCGGTTCAGGGCTTCTCCACGTGCTCTTCAATTTTAATTCCTGGCTGCCGGCTCTGGGTGCCAGCGGTGCGATCTCCGGAGTGATGGGTGCGTATTTGATTCTTTACCCCAGCTCGCGCATTCTAACGCTGGTGTTTATTTTTCTGGTCCCGATTCCCGCCTTTTTTATTCTGATCTACTGGTTCTTTCTGCAATTTATCGCCGGCGTCACGTCCCTTGGCGCCGTGGCTCAAGGCGGAGTGGCATGGTGGGCGCACATCGGCGGTTTTCTAATTGGGATGTCGCTCACATGGATCGTTAAATCGAGAGCTAAGGTTCAACTTTACTAATCGCGCGAACGCTTGGTGAGCATTCAAGTGCGACTTTGATTGTCGGCACGCCGACTATTTATTCGGGAGTGTCGCGCTTCCAACATTAAAGTGCCACTTGCGTTGTCGGCGTGTCGACAACTGATCATGAAACGCCGGCAAGGTTTTAGATTTTTAACTGTCGCTCTCGCCGTCGCGCGGAAATAATTCCTGTTACGTTTTCGAAGGGAAAAATCGGAGAGACTTACTAGTTAAAGTTTTACTTTGATTCTCCGCGCGACCGCGTTGCACTGGCATTCGACACAAACTTCGCGAGCCAGTCTCCAACCTCGCCTGTCTTGTGAGTCCCACCGAGGTCAGGCGTCAGGAAATTTTCGTGCACCGCCGCTTTAACGGCACCGTTCAAAGCCGCAGCTTCCGCGTTCCATCCCAAAAACTCCAGCATCATCGCGCTGGCTAAAACGGAACCGAGAGGATTAGCAATTCCCTTACCTGCAATGTTGGGGGCGGATCCGTGCACGGGTTCAAACAGCGATGTCTGGCCGGGATGAATATTTCCCGAAGGCGCGAGGCCCAACCCGCCGGCCAGCTGCGCTCCCAGGTCGCTAATAATGTCACCAAAAAGGTTGCATGTAACGATCACGTCGAACTGGCTAGGGTCGCGCACAATCTCCATGGCCAACGTATCAATATATAAGTGGCGCGATTCGATGCTGGGGTACTCCTGCCGCACCTGCTTGAAGACGCGCTGCCACAAGTCGTGCGCGAAAGTCATGGCGTTCGACTTGTCGCTCATGCAGACGCGCTGCAAGGCCTTGCTCTGCGCGTATTCAAACGCAAATCGTATGATGCGCTCCACGCCTTTGCGCGAGTTAACGTCTTCCTGCACCGCAATTTCGTCCGCGGTGCCCTTTTTAAAAAAGCCGCCGACGCCGACATACAAACCTTCGGTGTTCTCGCGAAACACCATCACACGAATATCTTTTTCCCTACGCCCGTGCAGCGGCGTTAGTCGCTGGTGAAGCAGTTCCACTGGTCGCGCGTTCACATACAAATCCAGCTTGAATCGCAGACCGAGCAGAATGTCGGCGGCGTGCTGATTGCTAGGCACGCGCGGATCGCCGAGCGCCCCGAACAAAATGGCGTCGAACTCCTCACGCAGCATTTCCACCGCACCGTCAGGCAGACTAACGCCGTCGCGAAGATATTTGTCCGCGCCCCAATCGAACTCCACAAATTCCATGGAGCGGCCCGTGGCGGCGGCCACGGCCCTTAAAACTTTGAGCGCTTCGGGCGTGACTTCTTTGCCGATGCCATCGCCAGGAATGACGGCGATTCGTGCGGCGCTACCACCGCGGCGCATCGGCAGCTGTTCCAAATTTTTCTCCATTCCTAAATTATGCAAGGCGTTCCGTTCGCGCAGTGAGTTTTTCGATCAGCTCACGGC
>DATNKL010000186.1:0-11992 GCA_035603415.1 Candidatus Acidiferrales bacterium | reverse complement strand
TCCACATCGAGATGGTGGACGAGAAAGTGCTTTTAGCGGGGCTGCTTGGGGCGATCTCGTGGAACTTAATCACGCTTGTGCTGGGATTGCCGACCAGTTCGTCGCACGCGTTGATGGGCGGCTACGGCGGCGCGGCGGTGGCCAAATCAGGGTTTGGGGCGTTGATTTTGAGCGGCTGGACGATGCCGGTGCTGTTTATTTTTTTGGCTCCGGTGATCGGGCTATTTGTGGGCGCGGCGGTTACGATTGTGACGAGTTGGATTGTGCGCAAGCAGCGGCCGCGGCGCGTGGATAAATGGTTCCGGAGATTGCAACTGCTTTCGGCAGCAGGCTACAGCCTGGGGCACGGGACGAATGATGCGCAGAAGGGTATGGGGATTATTACCACTGCGCTGGTGGCCGGGGGCGCGCTGAGCACCTACGACGTGCCTTACTGGGTTATTCTTTGCTGCCACCTGGCCATGGCCGGCGGTACCATGGCGGGAGGCTGGCGCATCATTAAGACGATGGGACAGCGCATTACCAAGCTGACTCCTTTTGGGGGATTTGCGGCGGAATCTGCGGGGGCCCTGACGCTGATGGGCACGGCGCACTTCGGCATCCCGGTGAGCACAACGCATACGATCACCGGCGCCATCGTAGGAGTTGGGGCGACGCGGAGGCTTTCGGCAGTGCGATGGGGCGTGACGCGGCGGATTGTTATCGCCTGGGTACTGACAATACCCGGCGCGGCAGTGGTGGGAGCGGCGGTATTTCACGGGATACAGCTTTGGTTGAAATGAAGCTTAGTGTCATAAAATCGAAATAGATTGCGTATTGGCGTAGCATTTGCAGTAGCTGGATCTGAATATGGCTGAAAAAACATCACCTTTTGCGACGGTGGAGGAAGCGGTCGAAGAAATTCGCCAGGGACGCACGATCGTCCTGGTGGATGATGAGGACCGCGAGAACGAAGGTGATCTGACCATGGCGGCGGAGAAAATTTCTCCGGAAGCCATCAACTTCATGTCCAAGTATGGACGTGGATTGATCTGCCTGACGCTGACGGAGCAGCGCTGCGACGAATTGCATCTGCCGCTGATGTCCCCGATCAATACCTCGGTGCATGGCACGGCATTCACCGAGGCCATTGACGCGCGGGTGGGAGTGACTACGGGGATCAGCGCGTCGGACCGGGCTATCACGATACTTACCGCGATTGATCCGAAGACCAAGCCGCAGGATCTGGCACGGCCGGGGCATATGTTTCCGCTGCGCGCGAGGAATGGCGGGGTGTTAGTGCGCGCGGGACAGACGGAAGCGTCCGTGGATCTTTCGCGCATCGCGGGATTGAACCCTTCGGGAGTGATCTGCGAGATCATGAATGAAGACGGCACCATGGCGCGCGTGCCGCAACTGATGGAGTTTTGCAAAGAACACGGCATCAAGATGCTTACCGTGGCGGACTTGATTCGCTATCGCATGCAGCACGAACGGTACGTACGGCGCGTTGCGGAGGCGGTGCTACCGACGCGATTTGGAAATTTCCGAATGATCGCGTATGCCAGCGACGTGGATCACGATCAACATATCGCGCTGGTGCGGGGCGACCTGGAAGACGTAGAGCCGGCGCTGGTGCGCGTGCATTCTCATTGCTTGACGGGAGATGTGTTTGGGTCCACGGCGTGCGATTGCTCGCAACTGGTGGCGGGTTCGCTGGCGGCCATTGCCAAGGAAGACCGCGGAGTGTTTCTTTATTTGCATCACACCGGACGCGGATTTTCGGTGGAGACCAGCGCGGAGCCGGGGGCGCTGCCGCAGATTCATTTTCATTCGCGGGGACAGCTTGATCGCGAGCCGGCGCGGTTACGGATGGTGCAGCATGAGAGCGGGATCGGGGCGCAGATTTTGATTGACCTGGGATTGAAAGATATACGGGTGCTGACGAATCATCCGAAGAAAGTTGTGGCGCTGGAAGGGTATGGGATACGGATTGCGGAACAGGTGCCTTTGCGATTGGAAAGTGCTGGGGGGGAGCGGCGAAGTACACACCAGGTGTTGTGAGAGCGTTAGAGGCGTTTTGTTTGTACGCGCAGTGCTGGCTTACCTAGGAAGAAAAATCAACTGTAAGACTCGGGTTCATACCTCACTCAACTGCGAACCCGGGCCACCTGGCTATCGTGACCCGCTCATTCCTTAGCATCTTTCTGACATTAAACTAAGGCTACGGTTCTTCGGTTTCGGTAGGCGGCTGCGTGGACGATGGCTGCGGAGGGCATGTTTTCTTTGTAGCCCATGCAGCGACCGACTTTGTGGGTGCGACCGGAGTTGCGGGCTTGCCTACGGCTCTAGGTATTTCCTCATTTTTTCTAGGCGTTTGGGGCCTATCCCGCGGATGGCCATGAGGTCGTTGACGCTTTTGAAGGCGCCGTAGGATTTGCGCATTTGCAGGATTTTCTCGGCGGTTGAGGGGCCGATGCCTGGGACTGGCTGTAACTGGGAGGAGTCGGCGGAGTTGATGTTGCTGGGTTGAGTGGTGGTTTTTTGTTGGCGGAGCTTAGGGCCACAAAAAACAAGCAAAGACTAAGGTGGAGAACGACTATACGAGTCCATATGCCTAAATACTAGTTGATTATAACTCATGCAATAACACAAAAAAGGTCCAGCGCAGATGTACGTCGGCGGATTTACGCGCGACTTGCGGATCTGGATCGGATTTACAAGCTCCGCCGTTTAATTATCGGGGATTCCACGTTACAAGACCCACCCTCCACAAACCTGAGGGTGGGGCACCCCGCGCGTTTTTTTATTTTTGCCAGGCTGTGTATGAGCGCCGCGAAATTGGGCACGAATTATTTTAGTGGGGCGCCTTGGGCGTCGTAGATTTCCAGCTCGCCGAAGAGACGGGCTTGGGATTCGATTTGGGCGCGGTCGCCGACGACTACGATTTGCAGGTTGGCGGAGTCGAGATACTGACGGGCAGTGTTGAGCAAATCTTCAGGGGTGAGGGCGCGGACTTTAGCGCGATAAGTCTCCAGATAATCATTCGGCAATTCGTTCAACGCGACGGTGGCTAGCTGGCTTAGCAGGCCTTCCTGAGTGGCCAAGCCCATGGAAAATACCCCGGTCAAATAATTTTGCGCATCGGCCAGCTCGGAGGCGGGCACAGGTAGCGAGCGCAATTTATCCATTTCGTAGAAAATTTCAGTGAGGGAGGCGGCGACCACATCGTTGCGCACCGCCGCAGATACAGAGAAATAGCCGTGCTCGTGGAGCGGGTGGACAGCGCTGCGCGGGCTGTAGGTGTAGCCTTTATCTTCGCGGATGTTCATGACGAGGCGAGAATTGAATGCGCCGCCGTAGAGACTGTTGGTGAGGCCCAGTTTGATCCAGTCCGGATGGGTGCGGGTGATGGCCGAGCAGCCGGCGAGGATCTGGGTTTGGACCGCGCCGGGCACGTGCACGAGATAGACGCGGCGACCATGCGGATGCGGCGGGGCGGCTGCGGGTTTTGTTTCGGGCTTCTTCCCTGTCCACGGGCCAAAAACTTTTTCGGCGGTTTTGACCATAGCTTGTGAATCGAAATCGCCGACCATTAGCAGCAGCGCATTTTCTGGAGTGTAAAAATCACGGTAAACGGTGATCAAATCTTCGCGGGTGTACGCTGCGACTTGCGCTTCGGAAACGGAAACCTGACCATAGGGGTGTGCGCCGAATAAGATTTTGCGAAGGCGCTCGCTGGCGAGAAAGCCGGGAGAGGTGCGCTCCAACTTTACTTCTTCGAGTTTCTGACGGCGCTCGCGTTCGAACTCCGGCGCGGGAAAGCTCGCTTCGCGAGCCAGTTCATTTACCATGCCGAGGAGCTGCTCGGCGTATTCAGAAAGACCGGCAAAAGCGATGGCGCTATTGTCCTGACCCGCGCTGGTGGAGAGGTCCGCGCCGATGCGCCGAAGATCTTCCTCGATCTGGCGACTGGCACGTTTTGCGGTTCCGGTGCGCACCACCGTAGCAGTCATGTCTGCAAGAGCCGGACCACGACTGAGAGCAGCGGCGTTCCCGGAGCGAAAGAAAAGTTGGCCGTGAAATTTGGGAATGGAGTGGGCCTCGGCGAGAACGAGTTCAAGGCCGTTGGCGAGGCGCGTTTTAGTTTGCTTGGGCCAGGTTACGGCGCGTTCCGCGGAGAGGGCCGGAACGCCAATGGCAACTACTTCTTCGACGGAGGCGGGACGCGCGCTCATTAGGCAGCCTCCTTGGAGGCGATGTTGACAGGCTTGCGGAAGACGATGGCGCGCTTGTCGTTACGCAGATATTTTTTTGCGGCGGCCAGAACATCTTCACGAGTGACCGCCAAGAATCCATCGAGAATGGTATTCACGAGTTGCGGTTCTCCATCGAACAGAGTGAAACATGCGAGCAGATGCATCAGGCCATAGCGAGGCATATGGCCGCCGCGGCCGCCTTCGAGAGTGGAGTAATAATCGGAGCGCCATTTCACTTTGAGCTGTTGCAATTCGTCTTCGCTGATGCCATTTTGCTGGATTTCGCGGATCACGGCGTCGAAAGCGGGGAGGGCGGCTTCACTGGAAAATTCGGGCTTGTGCAGGATGCGCGTGACCATTTGGCTGGGACCGTTGTAGCCGAAGATGTCGTCAATGCCGCCGTCAGCCTCCACGGCGATTTGTTTTTCGAGCACGAGTTCGCGATGGAGGCGTCCGGCGCGGCCACCGTGCAGGGCCATATCGAGCAAAGTCATGGCGCACCAATCGCGGGTGCGGCGCGCTGGGATTGGATAACCAATGGCCATGGCGGGCAGAGTGCCGAATTTTTCTTCGACTTCGCCGCGGCGCTCTTGGGTTTGTTCGGGCTCGGTGGGATCAGCGAAAGGAGGCGGCGGGCCGGCAGGAATATCCGCAAAATATTTTTTTGCCAGCGCGATTCCTTCGCCGGGCTGCACATCGCCGAGGATTAACAGCACAGCGTTGTTGGGCACGTAATACGTTTTGAAGAAAGACTGCACGTCCGCGAGGCTGGCGGCATCCAGATCGGCAAAATCGCCGTAGAAATTGTGTGAATTAGCCCAATTGCGGAAGGCCACGGGAGGAAGATCCAGCCACGGGAATCCGCCATAGGGCTGGTTCATTACGTTGACGCGCACTTCTTCTTTGACGACGTCGCGCTGATTGCGCAGATTTTCGTCGTCCACTTTCAAGGCGCGCATGCGATCGGCCTCCAGCCAGAGCACGCGTTCGAGGGCGTTGGAGGGGACAGCTTCATAATAATTTGTAACGTCGTAGTGAGTGGATCCGTTGAGCACGCCGCCGCTGGAATTGATGAGCTTGATGTGCTGCATCTTAGGTGCGTTGGCGGAACCTTGAAACATCATGTGCTCGAATAAATGCGCGAAACCGCTACGGCCCTGAGGCTCAAGACGAAATCCAATTTTGTAATACACGCCGACGGTGACGACGGGGGCGATGGAGTCCGGGGCGATAACGACTTTCAATCCGTTTGGTAACGTGGTGTGTTCGATTGCGATTTGCGGCTGCTTCAACCTTTTCCTCCTGCGGAACGGGTTTTGACCAGGGCATTTATAAGACTGATTTCATTTCTCGCAGCGCCATCCAGAGCGGTCAAGATTCCGGCCGAACGGGGCGATAAAACTAAGGCTGCGAGGCAGTTTAAGGCCGCGTAGGCACTCGCGAATTCGCGCGGTAAACGTTTCATGGCGGCCAGGTGCGCTGCTACGATGCCATAGTCACCGCGAGCTAAAGGGCCGGTCCAGGCTGCGCGCGGGCCGAGTCGCTCGAAATTCTCGAGTACTTGGCGTGTCAACTGCAAAAGAGCACGAACGGCTTCACCGTGCTTCATTCCGGCTAACATCAATAGCCGCGTTGCTGATTCTTCAATGGCCAGCACATGTCCAGCAGCGAACGCCGCAGCAGCGTGATACAAAACCTTGCTGCCGCCGGCAATTTGAACAGGCTGGCCGCCAAGAGCACGCACGATTTGCCGCGCCAGACGAATGGCAGCCGGGTCGCCTTCGATGGCAAAAACTTTGCCTTCGAGCGGCGGGATGGCGACTCCGCTGAAGGATTGCAACGGGTGCATCGAACCGACGCACGCGCCGCAGTCCCGCACGGCTTTAAGCGCACCGGAGTTTAAAGCGCCGCTGGTGTGCAAGACCACTTTGCCGCGCAATTCTTCGGCGCCAATGCGGGCCAATTCTTCCGCAATTTTTGCGATCGCATCATCCGGAGTAGCTATCAGGATCAGGCGCGAGGCCAGAACTTCACGGGAGAGCATGGCGCGTGCTTTTCCGGCGCCGATGAAGCGGACGGCCTTGCGCGCGGAGGCCTCGCTTCGTGTGATGACCGCGCCGATCTTCCAATCCAATTCATGCAAACGCCGTCCCAGCGCGCGACCGACGCGTCCCGCACCTATGATCGCCATAGCGCCACGCATGTCATGCTAGGATAACCTGAGGGCTGCTTCCGACACCAATTCATGCACGCGTTTGCGCTCGTAATTTTTGGAGGCACCGCTTTTGTCTGGGTAATTTTGGGCTTGCGCATCACGTACGGCGCTTTAAGACTCCCCTGGATCAAGGATTTTTCACCAATCACGGGAACTGATCTTCCGCGGATTTCCCTGCTTTTTGCGGCGCGCGATGAGGAAGAAAAACTTCCCGGCGCGTTGGCTACGTTGGCGCAGCTTGATTATCCCGAACTGGAAATAATTGGAGTGGATGACCGCTCGGAAGATGCAACCGGGCGAATCCTGGATGAGTTCGCGGCATCGCATCCGAGATTTCGCGCGATTCACGTGAAGGAACTTACCGTGGGTTGGCTGGGGAAACCGCACGCATTGCAGCAGGCGTATGAAGCGTCGAGTGGCGAATGGCTTTTGTTCACGGACGCGGATGTGCGGTTCAAGGCTGATGTGCTGCGACGCGCGATGAGGCTGGCCGCAGAGCGCAAGCTTGATCACCTGTCGTTATTTGGGGATGTGGAAATGGTGGGCTTCTGGGAAAAGGTGGTGGTGACATTTTTTGGGATGGCCTTTCATATGGCGACGGCGCCGAGCGACGTGATTAATCCCAAGTCGCGGGCTTACGTGGGCGTGGGCGCGTTTCAATTGATGAAGCGTACGGCGTATGAAGCGGCGGGGACGCACCGGCGGTTGGCGATGGAAGTGGTTGACGATATGAAACTGGGAAAAATTGTGAAACAGGCGGGTTTTCGATCTGCCGTGGCGGTGGCGCAGGATTTCGTGGTGGTGCGCTGGCACGCGGGAGCGCGCAACCTGATCAATGGCGTAACAAAAAACTTTTTCGCGGGGTCGGGTTTCAGCGTTACGCGAGTGGCCATTGCTGTCGTTGGGCTATTTCTGATGAACGTGCTGCCGTTTGCGGGGCTGGTTTTTGGGCATGACTGGATCAGGATTTTTGCGGGGATTTGCGTGGTGATTGTGCTTTGTTTTCATGCGGGCGTGGATATCGTGATGCGCGTGTCGCCACTGTATTGTTTCACGGCGCCGATTGGCGCAGTGGTGTTCGCGTACATGTTGCTACGATCAACGGTGTATACGCTGAAGCAGGGCGGAATTGTCTGGCGGGGGACATTTTATCCGCTGGAGGCGCTGAAGCGCGGCGCGGTGTGATTACGCACCGGCGGGGGATTTTTGCGTTAGCTGCCCTGCTCGGCTGGAGCGGGCAGTTCAATATTAATTAAGCCCGCGAGGTCTTTCTGTCGCAAGCTGCGGATGCGGTCGCGTAATTGTGCGGCTTTCTCAAATTCGAATTTCTTGGCGGCTTCGCGCATTTGAACTTCAAGTTGCTTGAGCATTTCGGCGAGTTGGTCGCCCGTTTTAATGTTGGCGGTGGCGGCGTCGAGCACCACATCATCGAGCGGGATGGTTACGTAGTCCGCTTCAACGATGCGTGCGAGGTCCATGTCCACGGATTTGATAATAGACATGGGAGTGATGTTGTTTTCTGTGTTGTAGGCGACCTGCTTTTCGCGGCGACGATTTGTTTCGCTTATGGCTTGCTCCATGGAGCCGGTGCGACGGTCGGCGTATAAGATGGCGCGTCCCTCGATATGGCGCGCGCAGCGGCCGATGGTCTGAATCAGAGAGGTGGCGCTGCGCAGATAGCCTTCCTTGTCGGCATCCAAAATAGCTACCAGCGAAACTTCGGGCAGGTCCAGGCCCTCGCGCAAAAGGTTGATGCCGATCAAAACGTCAAACTCGCCGCGGCGCAAATCGCGCAGGATACGGATGCGGTCGAGCGTTTCCACTTCGGCGTGCAGGTAGCGGCAACGTACGCCAATCTCGGCGAAATATTCGGATAAATCTTCGGCCATGCGTTTGGTCAGGGTGGTGACCAGCACACGCTCGTTGCGCTCGGCGCGAATGCGAATTTCTTCCAGCAGGTCATCGACCTGACCTTTCACCGGGCGCACTTCAATTTGAGGATCGACCAAACCGGTGGGACGAATGACTTGCTCAACGACGACGCCACCAGACTTGGTGAGCTCGTAGGGGCCGGGCGTGGCGGAAACATACACGACCTGGTTGAGGCGATGCTCGAATTCTTCAAAGGTGAGCGGGCGATTGTCGAGCGCGCTGGGCATGCGGAAGCCGTAGTCCACCAGCGTTTGTTTGCGCGCGCGGTCGCCATTGAACATGCCGCGCACCTGGCTGACGGTTTGGTGCGATTCATCGATGAACATCAGAAAATCTTGCGGAACGTAATCGAGCAACGTGGGCGGAGCTTCGCCCGGCAAGCGGCCGCTCAAATGACGCGAATAATTCTCAATGCCGTGGCAATAGCCGACGGTGCGCATCATTTCGATATCGAAGAGGGTGCGTTGTGTGACGCGTTGGGCTTCGACAAATTTACCCTGCTTCTCTAATTCTTTTTTCCACCACTCCAGCTCGGCATAAATGCTTTGGATGGCGCGCTCTTTTTGGTCCTGAGGCACGACGTAATGGGTTTTGGGGTAAATCGAGACGCGAGATAAATCTTCCTGGCCGGCGCGAATCTCGCCGGTCAGAGGATCGATCTGGCGCAGAGCTTCGATCTGCTGGCCCCACATTTCGATGCGATAGCCCTGATCTTGATACGGCGGATAGATTTCGATGGTGTCTCCGCGTACGCGAAAGGTGCCGCGACGAAGATCTTCGGAGCGCTCATATTGAATATCGACGAAACGGTGCAACATGGCTTCACGAGAGATTTGCTGGCCTTTTTCAAGCATGACGATCTGGCCGTAATAGGCTTCCGGTGAACCGATACCGTAGATGCAGGAGACGGAGGCCACGACGATCACGTCGGTGCGTTCGAACAGAGAGCGTGTGGCGCTCATGCGCAACTTGTCCAATTCATCGTTGATGGTGGCTTCTTTGTCGATGTAGATGTCGGCAGAAGGTACGTAGGCTTCCGGCTGATAAAAATCGTAATAGCTGACGAAGTATTCGACGGCGTTTTCGGGGAAAAAACTTTTGAATTCGTGGTAGAGCTGGGCCGCGAGAGTTTTATTGTGCGCCAACACCAAAGCGGGCCGATTCGCAGCTTCGATGAGCTTGGCCATGGTGAAAGTTTTGCCGGAGCCGGTGACACCGAGCAGAACCTGTTCTTTGTCACCGGCTTCGAGACCGCGATGGAGTTGGTCGATCGCTTCGGGTTGATCGCCGCGCGGCTGATAATTGCTATGTAATTTAAACTTCATCTGCGGGGTTCCTTGGTGCGGAGCCGAATTAAGTGCGTTCACCCTGCGTGCACCGGTTATTTTGGCTGGCGACTGCCGAATCCTTCATTATACGCGATCACGCAAACCTTTTCAGGGAAGGGATTTTTGCTCTGATCGGCGGACGGCGAGACGGCAATGACGACTTCCACTGATTCAGGGTCTTGATGCCGGTGCGTCGGTAACCAGTAGGACTTCGGTATGGCCGGTGGCTTCCACGTTGAAATGGATTTGATTGGATGCGTCGGTCTTGGCTACGACTACATCCATGAATTGCTGGGCGTCTTCGGTGACGCGGACGATGAGACCGGACTGCAAAGAGATGTACGAGATGGTTTCGTTCTTGCCGGTGGCGTTGCCGGTGGTGCGAAGGTCATGAAGCCGGAAGTCGCCAGGAGTGGTGTCTTTCGGGGAGGACTTCTGTTTCAAGATGGCGCTGGTCAGAACCACCGCGCATGATTCGGATGGAGAGTTTTTGGGAGTGACGATACCTGTTTCTGAGAATTGAATCGGGGTGCAAGGCTCATCACGAACGTAGGTGGCCTGTTTTTCCCACTCGAGTTTTACGATGGGCGATGGGGCTTGCTCAAGTTCGCTTGATTTCCAGGATTGGCCGGGTCTTACGCCGTCGCGAGGGAAAACGCCGGCAATAGCGAATTGGCGCAACCAAACTTGCCAAACTTGTCGCTGGTCTTGAAGAAGGTCGGCGAGACCGGTGACGGCATCCACTCGGCCATCGGGCAGAATGGTGAAGTCGACAGATTTCGCTTCAGAGTTCTGAGCCGCTGAACCGGAGGAGGAGTGTTGGGCGCCGGTATTATTCTGCGCCATTGCGGAAGCGACGCTTTGAAAGTGGGAACGGGCGTGGATTGCGGCGCGCTGGCCTTGGGGATAGACATCCAAAATATCTACGCGCAAGAGCCACTTAGCTTCGGTCTCGGCGTCCTCCGGTGCGTTGGGTGTTACGACGCGACTTTCGGTCTTGACGTTTTTTTTAGTGCGATATTGAATGAAGTAGGTGAACGTCTGGCCCGCGCGGAGACGCGGAAACAGTGTGGCGCGCGCGGCTGGAGCGGCTTCCACGCGAGGCTGAACAATGCCGGGATGAATCTGGGCGGCGCTAAATAACGTTGCCAGCATCAACAGAAAACAAATTGCGCGGCGATTTGAGGATGCAATTTTTGACGCACTAATTGCCAAAGGTCACTTCCAGGGACCGCCGAAGTGGCGGTCGAAGAAATCGCTGGCAGCGTGGTAGGCGGCCAACCAGCTGCGATGCAAAAGAAAATCGTGGATCTCGTTGGGAAAAATCAGCTGCTCGAGTAAGCGACAGAAAAAATAAGAAAATCATGAGCGCAAGCAATGCCTTACCACTCATTCACAGGCTCCTGGGCGAACTTATTTTTGCTGCAATGCTTTTCAGCCATGACACCTTTGATTTTCAATTTGCTTCGCTGCTTGGCATCGCGGTTCTGAACTCAGTCCGCCGGTTGACGCGGGGCGATTTTTTCTCGTGTGACGCGCGGACCATCGAGCGGTCCTACAATTTTCAGCATCTGTCCGGGTCCGCTGGTGTTGCGAACGGCGCGCTTCCCGGCGGTGGTTTCAATTGCGAGATCGGCTTCGCGGCTGAAATTGACCGTTCCGTCAATTAGGGTGAACTGCGTTCCACCATCGAGGTGTACATCTTCTAAAAAGACGTTGCGGTCGCGAACGGTAAACGTGCCAACGCCAGTCGGCCAACTTGAAAGTCCGGGATGGGCCTCACCGTCTGCCACGCTGGCATTCACGTCCCAGCCGCGAAATTCGAGATTGTCCAAACGAACTTTGCCGGCGCCCGTGAGTTTTTGCAGTAGTTCTTCGCGGCCTACACCAACGGTCTGGAGGTGGATAGCGCCAGAAGCAAGGCCTGCCAAGCGATCCGCCACCGGGGCATCGATGGGCAGTTGACGCAGATCCACGCGATCCAACTGCGCATGCACATCATAAACGGGACGAGGAAGAAAGTTCGCAAGCACGGTGGCGCGAACGGTTCCACCGGCCCATTGGGCGCGGCCATCGGAAACATTGAGCTGCAAGTCGTGCAACGAACCTTGCAGATGCAGTTGCTGTAGTTTTAATTTTTCGATGGTGAATTCGTCTACTTGCACATTTCCGGCGACATTCAAGCGGCGGACCAATTCGCTGGCGGGAACCGCTTGTACTTTGCCGCTGAATAATGAGGGCAAAAGCCGCTGCACCCAGCCGGGGCGAGCACGCGGGCC
>DATNKL010000006.1:0-6395 GCA_035603415.1 Candidatus Acidiferrales bacterium | reverse complement strand
AGAGGGATCGGCCATACGGGAGAAATGGAGACAGCCGACACAGTGGGACGCATTCACACTGCCTCTGGCGCAATCGGACGCTCAATTCGAACAATTACTACGAAGTGAGCAAGCCGCAAAGCTGCTCGGCAATATTCACGTCAAGACTCTTCAACGCTACGCGCGTGCTGGAACGCTACCAGGATACAGACTCGGCGGACACTGGTATTTTCGTGCATCAGAGCTAGACTCCTGGCTTCGTTCTCGGATAAATTCGTCATGCCATCCGTGCCGCTTAAATCAGGAGGAGTCGGATGGAACATAAGCGGCAGCGGGTTCAGTGTGGTTGGGTTTGTTTGAAAGCAAGAAAGAAAGGGCCAGACGTGTGGGTTCTGCGGTATCGCGAGAATGTGTCAGACGGAGTCACTACGAGGCGGAGCGCAATCATCGGAAGCGTTAAAGAATTCCCGAACGAATCCCAAGCGCGCAAAGCTGCTCTGTCCTGGCTTTTCTCGATGAACGCAGAAGCATCTAGCGGAGTGCCTGTTTCATTTGGTGCGGTCATCCGGCGGTATCTGGCGGAAGAGCTTCCTGAAAGAATTTCTACCGCTTCACGATATCGCTGTTGGCTGAAAAACCATGTCGAGCCGAAGTGGCGAGACTATCCCATTGAGCAGATCAAACCGTTGCTCGTTGAGGATTGGCTCAAGAAGCTCGACTTGGCACCGAAAAGCAAGTCTCACCTCAAAAACCTGATGCGTGTCCTTTTTAATGCGTCCATGCGATGGGAGCTGATTCCGTATCAGCACAACCCCATGAGCCTGGTCCGCGTCAAGGACGGTTCAAAAAGGCAACGGCAGCCGAAGGCACTTTCCGTGGAAGAATTTCGGAAACTGCTTGAACATGTTCCCGAGCCTTTTCGAACGATGTGCATTGTGGCGATGTGTTTGGGACTGCGGGTAAGCGAGATCCTCGGATTGAAGTGGAAGGACATCGACTGGGAAGGTTTGCGATTGGCAGTGCGGCAAGCCTACGTTTACGGGCAAGAGGGCGAGCTCAAGACACAAGCCTCCCAACGATGGATGCCTCTCGACAGATTGCTGGCGGAGAAACTTCGGGAACACAAAAGGAAGTTCGCTTCGTTCGGCGATTCGGAGGGATGGATTTTCGCGAACCCGGAAACGGGACGGCCGTATTGGCCAGGCCGAATTCAAGAAAAACTGGCTTGTTCCTGCAGCACAGAAGGCAGGGCTAGGCCGAATCGGCTGGCACACGTTTCGACACAGCCATTCAACGTTGCTTCATGCGCTTGGAGTCGATCTCAAGGTGCAGCAGGAACTCTTGCGGCATGCGGATATTCGAACGACCATGAATATCTACACCCAGGCCGTTCCTACTGCATTGCGAGAGGCGAACAGTAAAGTCGTTCGCCTAGTGCTCCCTGCGCAAGTCGCCTAGCGTTAATGGCCCCTTGTGGCCCCTCGAAAAGTCTCAAATTATTATGTACAAAGAAGATGTTGGTAGGGGCGGTGGGGATCGAACCCACGACCTTCGGCTTAAAAGGCCGCTGCTCTACCACTGAGCTACGCCCCTAGGGAGTCCTGACATTTTACATGAATAGCGTGCGGTGCACATGTAAAGCGTGTCCGTGCGCAGACTTAATTCGCGCGTTAAATTGACGACGAGCGGCGGAGGTGCGGCGTCTCGACTGTAGTCGCGAGCGGAACCAGCACCGTGATGGCTAGTAGCTCAACGGTTTGGCACCCGACGATGTATGCTTGCGGCGGGGAACGCACCCTTGCAAATCACAGACGGTAGAGGCACTGGGTGATCTACAATTTGCTCAAAGGGTGCGCGCTTCAACGCCGATTCCTTCTTCGGTGGCGGGTGGCTCACACTGAAGCCTCAACCTCAAGCAGACGCGTTGGCTTGATCTTATTTCGCCGGGACTTGAAATTCGGTTTGGATGAAATGTTTGACGCCCTGAGCGCCTGTCAAACGCAGGCATATGAGCGTGCCCTCGTGCTCCAGGTCGATGTGAAAATCAAAAAAAGGGCAGCACTTGCTTTCGGCAGCGGCCCAATCGGCTAACTCTGCAATAGACACGACCGACGGGTTGAACTGAAATTCATAGCCCTTTTCCCCTTCCACGATTTCCGTGCGGCTGCGGATGAGTTTTTCGGTGAGCTGCTTATGGTGTGCTCGTTCGGTGGTTGACAGTGCATTTACGTTGCAGAAGAATTTGCTTCCGGTGGTCATCGATCGATGGTCCTCCTTTGCTATGCGGCGGGATTTGTAGCCCACCATGGGATGTGCACCGCCCGCAGCCGTTGTCAGTCCTAGTGCGATTGTGGCCGCAAACTTTGCCCGGCACGACGTGAGTTGATTCGATTTATGGATCATGCGGTAGCCCTCCTTGATTTGCTACATCTTAGGGGCCGATGGTAAAACTTAAAGCCAGCTTTAAGTCAAGTGTCGTTTATCGCTGGATTTGGGAGTGACGGTGAAAATTGGAGAGCTTGCCAGCCGAACGGGTGTAAATGCGTCGGCGATTCGATACTACGAAAAACTTAGTCTGGTTCCGGCTCCTTATCGCGCGAGCGGGCAGCGCTGTTATACAGACGAAGCTATTTACCGCGTGTTGCTTATACGGTTCGCCAGAGAAATGGATTTTTCTCTCGAGGAAATAAAAATTTTCTTGAGCGGCCTGACTGACAAGGCGCCGGTTGGCAAACGCTGGAAAAGGCTCGCTCAATCAAAAATTAAAGAGGTTGATGAGACCGTGGCGCGCGCACGGCGGCTCAAGTCGCTTCTGGAACATCTGCTGCACTGCCGCTGTGCTTCACTGCGGGAGTGTGTCGACCGGCTGAGTCTCAGTCCCAAGTGCGGCTGGTGCGCAGCACCGCCAAATAGCGGCAGAAATCGGCGCCGCGAAGCATTGCGGCCGCGAAGAACGGTTATGCAGCGTTAGGAACTTCGCTCATCAGCGCCAGGAGGTTGCCTTCCGTATCATGGAAATGGTTCATCCACAGTTCGCGTGTGGGCATGCGAGCGATGAGATGCGGTTCATCCTCAAATTTTACCCCCGCGGATTCAAGTCGCTGGAACGCGGCGTGAATGTCCCCAACCTGAAAATACAAGATAGAGGCGGGATGATCGAACTCGGGTTTTTCCGGCGGGCTGAGCATCAGGCGCACTCCACCGCAATTAAAAAAGCTTAAATGGCCGGCGCGGAAGAGGTGCGGCAAAGCCAGCACATCGCGATAGAATGCGGTGGCTCGCTCGACGTCATGCACGTTGATGGCGATTTGACCGACGCGGGTGAGCGCCGAGTTTTCTGGAATGTTCACCGGGGGAACCCCCTTCGAGTAGAATTAGTTAGCATAGCTAACTATATTTCATGGCCAAACGCAAGAGTAAAATATCCTCAGACGCAGAAGCCTACCGCATCGCGGACTTGCTGCATTCGGCTGCCATTCATTTGCTGCGAAAAGTGCGGGCGAAGGATCGCAGCGCGGGAATCGGGCCGGCGCAACTCTCCGCGCTTTCAGTGCTGGTATTTGGGGGGCCGCGTTCGTTGAAGGAGTTGGCGGAAGCCGAGCAAGTGCGGCCGCCAACGATGAGCCGGATCGTGGCGGGCTTGGCGCGAACGCGTCTGACGCGCCGCAAAACGACCGATGACAAACGGCGCATGCTGCTGGAGGCTACGGCGCGCGGCAAGAAGATTTTGCGGGAAGGCAGACGAAGGCGGGTGGAGATGCTTGTGAACGCTTTGGAGAAATTTTCCGCGGACGAACTAAGAGAAGCCGCAGCGGCGGCGGATTTTATGCGAAAGCTGGTGGGAAGGCTCGCGTCGCAAAAGTAATGACCAAGGATACTAGATTAGAGAAAACAAAAAATGAATCCGCGAAGACCGCTGGCGGTTCGAAGCGCGACATTACGGTTCCTGGGCCTTCGTTAAAGGAGAGATTTGCCATCGGCAAAGCGCTGCGCAGAAGAGCTACGCGAAGCGCGCAAGGGAAGTGGGTGCCGCCGGCCAATCGGTTCGATCCGATTGAATTGTTGAAGAAATCAGATCACGGAAGATTGCCCGAGCTTTTGCCGATTCGATACGCGCGCATGCGGCAGTCGGCATTCGGGTTCTTCCGAGGCGCCGCGGCGGTGATGGCGGCAGATCTGGCTACCACGCCGCGAACGGGTTTGCACGTTCAGGCTTGCGGCGATTGCCACGTCAGCAATTTTGGCGGGTTCGGTTCGCCGGAGCGGCAGCTGGTTTTTGACATCAACGATTTTGACGAAACTTTGCATGCGCCGTGGGAATGGGATGTGAAGCGGCTGGCCACCAGCATCGTGCTTGCCGGACGCCAAAAAGGCGACGGAGCACATGCTTGTGAAAAAGCCGTGAAAGCGGCGGTGGCGAGTTACCGGAAACGCATGAACCACTACGCGAAAATGCGCGCGCTGGAAGTATGGTACTCGGCGCTGAACGCCGAAATATTGATCGCCAGAGCGAAGACGAAGAAAGCCAGGAAATACTGGGAGCGGATAGAAAAAAAAGCAAAGTTGCAGACTGCGGAGCATGTTTTTCCACGCATGACGAAAATCGTGAACGGCTGGCCGCGCATCATTGACAATCCGCCGCTGATTTATCATCCGCGCCAGAGGATCAAGCAAGGCAAAAGAGTACGGGAAATGTTTCGGCGCTACCGCTTGACGCTGCCGGAAGAGCGACGCGTGATTATTGACCGCTACCATATTGTGGACATCGCGCGGAAAGTTGTGGGTGTGGGAAGCGTGGGAACGAGATGCGCGGTAGTTTTGCTTATGGCGGGCAAAAGTGATCCGTTGTTTTTGCAATTTAAGGAGGCGCTTCCGTCAGTGTTGGAACCCTACGCGGGGAAGAGCCGCTATGCATATCATGGCGAACGGGTGGTCACCGGGCAGCGCATGCTGCAGGCGGCCAGCGACATTTTTCTAGGTTGGACGCGCGATGATCAAGGGCACGATTATTATTTTCGGCAGCTCCGGGATATGAAGATGACGATTAATGTGGAAGATATGCCCAAGGAAGATTGGATCGAGTACCTTGAGCTTTGCGGGTGGACGCTGGCGCGAGCACATGCGCGGACGGGAGATGCGGCGCAGATCGCCGGGTATTTGGGAGACAGTGACGCCTTTGACAAAGCCATCGCGAAATTTGCTTTTGGGTATGCGGACCAGACGCAACGGGATCATGAGGTGTTTGTGAAGGCGATTCGAGGCGGAAGGATTAAGGCCAACGCTAAGGTTGCGCGTTGATAGGCTTCTGATGAAGCGTGGGAAATACGCGAATGACAATTGACGCGTTGGCGTTATGAGAGTCTGCGTCGAACAAGTAAAATCTTAACTTTAAATTCAGGACCGGCGGGCTCACAAGGGTCTGCGTCGAGCAACGAAAAATTTAAGTTCAAAGCAGGACCCACAACACTCGCGTAGCGTGAATCGAACAATGAAAAACGTAACTTCAGAAGCAGGACCCGCCCTAGGAATCGAGGGCGGGGCACCCTCGGTGTTTCTGCGTCTGTTAGCCTGGAACACCGACGAATGACTTCGGTATGCAGTAAACTAAGATGTGTGGGATTGGCGGCCATCGATGGCGCGCCGCGCGATTGATTGTCAGGAGAAGCTTGTGGATGGCGCTGTGAGTCAGGATTTGCAAGTGAAGCCGGAGTTGGTGGATTTCCAGACGGACCCGTCGCGCTATAAACACTGGCGCATGTCGTTTGATGGGCCGGTGGCTACGCTGACGATGGATGTAAGTGAGGACGGCGGCATACGGCCGGGCTACAAGCTGAAACTAAATTCCTATGATCTGGGCGTAGATATTGAGTTGCACGACGCGCTGCAGCGGATTCGGTTTGAGCATCCGGAGATTCGCGCGGTGATGATTACCAGTGCGAAGCCGCGCGTTTTTTGTTCCGGCGCGAACATTTACATGTTGGGGCAATCGTCGCACGCGTGGAAAGTAAATTTCTGCAAGTTCACCAATGAGACGCGAAATGGAATTGAAGATTCGAGCCGACATTCGGGTTTGAAATTTTTAGCGGCGCTGAATGGCACGACCGCCGGAGGCGGGTATGAATTGGCGCTGGCCTGCGATGAAATTGTGCTGGTCGATGATCGTTCCTCAGCGGTCAGTTTGCCGGAAGTGCCTCTTCTGGGCGTGTTGCCGGGTACTGGCGGATTGACGCGGGTGACAGATAAACGCAGGGTGCGTAGAGACCTGGCGGACATTTTTTGCACTACTTCGGACGGAATTCGCGGGCAGCGGGCCAAGGACTGGGGATTGGTTGATGAGGTAATTAAGACCCAACAGTTCGGCGAGCATGTGAAGAAGCGCGCGGCGGAATTGGCGCAGGGGAGTGACCGGCCAGCCG
>DATNKL010000162.1:0-53506 GCA_035603415.1 Candidatus Acidiferrales bacterium | reverse complement strand
CTCCAGAATCGGAGGCGGCATTGGTGCCAGCGCCACTGTGCCTTTGGTTCCCAAGAAGCTGGATGTGGGCTTAAAGGTTGTAGCAGGCGATGGGATCGGCCGCTTTGGATCAGCGCAGATTCCCGACGTTACTGCACGTCCATTCGGCACTTTGGCTCCCATTCGCACCGGACACGCGATGGCCAGACTGGAATTTCATCCAAATGCGAAACTTGATTTCTACGCATATGTAGGTGACGAGTATGGCGCCCGCACCGCCTACAAAGGCTACTCGTCCGTAAGGCAGACGACAAACACCTTAACCGGACCGGCGTTTGGAGCCCCAGTTGCTACCACAACTACGGTGACCACTTCTACCAGCGGAATCGGCGGCTACGGCTCGCCATTTGCCAACAACACCGGCTGCAGTACGGAAGTGGATCCCACCAACCAGAACACTCCGGGCACCGGCGGAACCTGCGCAGGAGACACCCGCAACATCATCGAAGGCACCCTCGGTTTCTGGCATAGGTTTTATAACGGACCGAAGGGCCGCATTCAGTGGGGTATGCAATACGCGTACTTCACGAAGAGCGCGTGGTCTGGCAACAACAACGTGCCCGGAGCGTTTACGATTGATCCCAAGGCCGTGGACAACATGGTCTGGACCTCGTTCCGCTATTACCTGCCATAACATCGGCAGGGCGTCTCCCTTTAACGAGGGGTCGCGGAAGGGCAGCTCCCCCTGGGCTGCCCTTTCTTTTTTTCTGAATGTGGACTTAGCTAGAAACGATAATTTACTTCTGTGAATCCCAGCAGGCCGTTGCTGTTGCCGGGATAAATTTTTTCGATCACCGCGCGGCCTTGCGCATAGCCAAAATAAAGACCAAGCGTAACGCCGTGCGTAAATTTATAGTCGGCGCTCATGTCGTAAAGATTCGCGAAAGCCGTCGAGCCATTTGATGGCCGTCCGGAAAATCCAAATGTCCAGGGCTGATATGCTCCGCCGCCGGTATACCAAAGGTCGTGACTGTTGGCGAGCCATAGACCATGAACATCCGTGCGCAACACCAGCTTTTTGCCGGGCCGTAAAATCAACTCCGCGAAAAGATCGCGATTATTCATTTCATTGAAAAACGGGAATCGCGCGTAAACGCGTGGCGTTGGTAACACGGCAAAGAAGGTTCCGTGGGTATTGTCCGCGGGATTGCCATCTCCACTCGAGTAGAAGTAGCCGCCGCGAATCCACGGCCGCACCGACGGCGCAAAATGCGGCTGGAAGCCCACTTCCGCCGAACCTGCCGCGGAGCGTTGCGAAAGTGCGCCCCAGTTGCCCGTTTGCAAAGCGCCCCAGCCAACCAGATCGACGCTGCCACCCGGCGTTGGCAGCGCAGCGATAAAGTGCCCGCCATACGTGCCGATATCGATCGGCTGCAGATCGAGACTTCGTACCGGCGCAGCGCGGTTGTCGGTTTTTAGCACTCCGCGATCATCATGATAGAAGAGACCAAAAGCGCGCCATTCCGCGTGGACGTCACCTTTGTCCAGCTCTCGGGTAACCGAAACATAAGCGATCGGTGCGTTCACCCAGCCCCAGCCGTCGACCTGAAAGACCCCGCGCGTCGGTATCGCCCCGACCGCCGTGAAATTCCACGGACCACTGGCATAGACATAATGCGCCCCGTCAAAGCTCCGCATCACGTCCGAATAACCAAATGTGCCGATCAATCTTTGATTGATCCGGTCATTCTTCACCGAAGCCAGGGTGGCATTGGCTGGCTTCACTTCACTTCCGTCCGTAAATTCAAACCGGCCCAATTGCAGGCTGGCGTGGTCTCCCTTTAAACGCACGAAGGCCTGCTTCGGAAAGATAAACGCCGCGTATTGATTCTTGTTGTTGGCCGCGTAATACGCGGGTCCCAGCCCGAGTTGTCCTTGCGGCGCGGGGTCCACCCCGCGGTCTGGCAGCCCAAGTAACACCGGAACGGCAAACTCCACGGTCCAATCAAAGTTTTGCCGCTTTTGCGAAAGCGCAAAGCGCATCAACGTGCCAGAGTAGCTGTAAAAATCCTGGCCCTTCGCCGGAAACCAATCCCACACTTCGTAACGCTCGCGAATATTGCCTGAAAATGTCACCGACCCGATTTGCAGCGGCGGAGGATCGGACTGTGCTCGAACATAAGCGCCGCAGCTGAGCATACTCAGCGTCGCCACGAGGAATTTCTTCAAACAGTTTTTCACTTTCATACGCTCGTCATCCCCCTTCAAAAAAGCCTGTGTACACGGATCCGCAGCTGACACACACCCCGTTTAAAATTTCGTTGCGTGCGGTACGCAACGAAACAAATCAATTTGGAAATGGAACCTTGGAACTTGCGGAGATTCTTAATTCGAACGCGTGGAAGAGCAATAATTCAAAAGCACTAGGCTGTCCACAATGATACCTGCGCGTTCACGACGAAAAATCATCAGGCTGGCAAAGGGGAGATAGGGACCAGAGCCAGGGGTGCTCTGGTCCCCAGGTGGGACATGAATGGAAGATCAGACGCGCTTAGTCTTGCAGCTCAACTGCTGAATCCGGATGAAGGCGGTATGAATTTTCTGTGACACGCGAGGCCGTCGTGGACCCGCCATCTTCTCCTGCGCCATTGGCCGCCAGCAGACCTCGGCCATGGCGCACATCCAGGCCGCGCACCCAGAAAATAATGTCCTCCGATATATTCGTGGCGTGATCGGCGATGCGTTCTAGATGGCGTGTCGCCAGCACATATTGCAATCCCGGACTGATCATCTCCGGTTCCTGCATCATGCGCCGCAGCAATTCCTCAAAAATGCGGTCGCGATATTGATCCACGGCATCGTCGCTCTCCAGCACCTGCAAAGCCATCTCGACATTCTTGAAAATTAACGCTCCCAGGCTTTTGCCCACCATGCTGCGCACCGCCGAGGCCATCGGCACCAATTCTTCTATCGCCGCGATTTTAGGCATTTCCCGCAGCGAAATAACGCATTGCGCCAGGTTCACGGCCAGGTCGCCAATACGCTCCAGATCGTTGGTGATTTTCAACGCCGCGACGATCAGCCGCATTTCGTCATCATTAAAACTGCATTGCCGCAGCAGGCGAATAGCGTGCTCATCGATGACCACTTCCATTTCGTTGATGCGTGGCTCCAGCAGAAATACTTCGCCCGGCAAATCAGCCGTTCGCGAACTGTCCACGTTCACCACCGCGTCCAGAGCGCGATTCATCGCGCCTTCCACCGTGCGCGACATCGAAACCAGGTAATTCACCAGCGTGTCGTACAGCACCACCTCGGTTATTTTTGTAACGCTTGCCATAAGCTGGCCTCTTTCGGAGCGGCTCTGCGCGCGAAATCGTCCGCTCCACGCCAAGTTTGCGCGCACAATTATTACGGCATGTTCACATGCGTATGAATGCTCGATTTATTTCTGTGGGGCTAATGGCGAAAATTTTCCGGCCGCTCAGAACGAGCGGCACTAATCATGAGGCCAAGTTACGTTGGCGGAATCCGTCCGCGGCTATGTCTCGCCGCCGCCGTGGTGCTTGGCGTCACCTGCTGCATCGCAGCGTGTGCATCAAAAAGCGGTACGGAGAAATGAAAATGCGAGCCTTTGCCGAGTTCGCTTTCCACCCAGATGCGCCCGCCTTGCGCTTCAATTAAATGTTTGGCGATGGCCAAACCGAGTCCCGTGCCCCCAGCCTCGCGCGATCGCGCCGCATCCACGCGGTAAAAGCGCTCAAAAATGCGCGACTGATCGGTTCGCGGAATGCCGATGCCCGTATCGGACACCGTGAATACCACTTCCAATTCGTGTGCTTCAACACTGAGTACGATCTCACCACCAGGCAAAGTATATTGCCGCGCGTTATCCAGCAGATTTTGCAGTACCTCAGCTAACCTCCGCCGGTCTCCCGCGATACTCGGCAGATTTGACGGCATCTTCACCGTCAGGGTCAGACCATTTTCCAAGGCCCGGTGTTGCGCCGTTGCCAGGCAACTGTCGACGATTTGCGACACGTTGACTTCGTCAATTTCCAACTCCAACCGGTCAGAGTCCATCTGTGAAAGACGAAGCAGATCTTCAGTCAGCCGCGCCAGCCGCCGCGCATGCTCCAGAATTATTTCGAGGAAGCGCACGCGATTTTGCGCATCATCAATAGCCCCAGCCAGCAACGTCTCCGCAAATCCCTGTATCGCTGTGAGTGGCGTTCTAAATTCGTGTGACACATTGGCCACAAAATCGCGGCGCACTCGTTCCAAGCGGCGCAATTCGGTGATGTCATGCAGCACCACTACCGCGCCGAGAGTATCGCCGGCCCGCACCGATGCTACCGTAGCGGCAAAATACTTTTGTCGCAGCGTTCCAGTCACAATTTCCGCTTCAACCCGCGATTCGCCGTGCAAAACGTGCCGCACCGCCTCGATCAGTTCCGTTTGCCGCACAATTTCCACCAGCGCGCTGCCCGATTTCGGCGGAAACTTCAGGTTAAGTATTCCCGCGAACCCCTGATTGGCGAAAAGCAGCCGTTCTGAACCGTTTACCACTGCTACGCCTTCCACCATGCTTCCCAGAATGGCGGTCGACAGATTGCGTTCTTCTGTCAGCGTGCGAATAGTCTCATCCAGCTGCGCGGCGGTGCGATTCATCGACGCACCCAAAGCGTCGAGCGCGTCCCCGGAACTGTTCGCCGGAATGGCCGTGAAGTCCCCCGCAGCCACGCGTCGCGAAAACTCCTTCAGCCGCTCCACGCGATCGGTGAACATCCGTGAAATCTGCAAGGCCGCAACCCCCGCAATCAGCAAAATAACAAATGAGGAAAGCCACAAACTTCTCCGAAACGATTGCAGCACCTGATCCATGGTTTCAATCGGCAGAGCGAACCGCAGTATGATCGGTGGCCCGTTTGCCATGTCGTGCCGAATCGCGTAGTACAGCAGGTCGCGATTCACCGTGACGCTGTGCCGAATGGCGCGCCCGCTGCCGTTCGCCAGCGCTTCACGAACTTCCGGGCGACTCGCGTGGTTCTCCATGGTCTGTGAATCGGACTGGGACTCGGCAAAAACCTGCCCGTCATTGCCGATGATGGTTACGCGCGAACCGCTGGCCGCCATTTGCGCAACCCACTCATTTAATTTGGCGACGTCTTCCGGGCGCGTGGCAGGCAATGCAGGTAATGCCGTCGCGCGGGCCTGCGCGATTCCGGCTACAGCCGTAAGTTGGGAATAGGCGGTCCGCTCGTAATCGCGGCGCAAGGCGCGTTCCGCGAAGTAATCTACCGCCAGCAAAGCGCTGATGAGCAGCGCCACGAATGTAAGGCCGAGTTTTGCGAAAAGATTACGCCGCACGGGTTTCGAACAAGTATCCCGCTCCGCGCACCGTTTTCAAATGCATCGGATTTTCCGGGTCTGGTTCGATCTTTTCGCGCAAGCGGCGGACGTAAACATCAACGCTACGAGGGGTGACGAATCGATCCGTGCCCCATACAGCGTCAAGCAATTGATCCCTGGTGAACACGCGATTCGGGCGCGAAGCAAGATAATACAACAAACGAAACTCGAGTGTGCTGAGCGGCACTGCTTTTCCAGAATGACTCACGCGATACGACGCCGGATCAATCGCCAGTTTACCGATTTCGATAATCCGCGGCGAATCGGTCGGCGGCTCCGCTCGGCGCAACAGCGCTTTCACCCGCGCAATTAATTCTCGCGGACTAAATGGCTTGGTCACATAGTCGTCCGCGCCCATCTCCAGGCCCACAACACGATCCGCCTCATCCCCACGCGCGGTCAGCATGAGAATTGGCAATCGATTGAGCGAATCATCGCGTCGGATTTCTCTGCAAATATCCAGGCCCGAAAGCTTGGGCAGCATCAGGTCCAGAAGCAGCAGATCCGGTGGAGTTTTTTTCAGCGAATTTAAACCGCTGTTTCCGTCCGAAGCGGCGCTCACTTGAAAGCCTTCGTTGGCCAGGTTGTAGCGCACCAGCTCCACGATATCGCGGTCGTCCTCGATGATTAGGATGCGTTTCATGCAGATGGAGCGGGCCTTCCGATGTCTGGGCGGCAGTGTATCGTACAGCGGCGCGTTGCGATAGAGATGTGCAGGGTTTTGATGGCTCGGAATCTCAATGGACACGGCTCATTGTGGCAAAGCCAGTGTGAAGCGGATATGACGTCCAGATGAACGTCGCGTGAACGAGTTTTGATGCCGGCGCTGTGAGAAAATCACTTTAGCAAGCTAGGTAGTAAACGCCAGTGCCAGCAGCGTTTTTTGCTCCAACTCGTGCGCTTTCCCTGAGCCGGTGGCCGGGCTGGCGCTCGCCGAGCGCTTGACGGAGCGCAAGCGCAACCCCAATCCTCTAGCCAGGCTCTCAAGGCGCGGTACCACGTAGAAGAACCCACCCATATTCCGCGGTTCTTCCTGCACCCAGATAATTTCGCGTGCATTGGGATGTGCAGTGATCGCGGCGGTAATATCCAGCCGCGGCAGAGGATAAAATTGTTCCAGGAAAAAGATCGCCGTCTCCGTATCATTGCGGCGTTTGCGTTCAGCGCGCAATTCGTGCCCAACCTTGCCGCTGGCAATCAGGATGCGCTTCGCGTCCGTTACTTCGCGATCCGGAATTAATGGCAAAAAGCGCGGCTCGGCAAATTCCTGAATCTGCGAACCAGCGTCCGGGTGCCGCAGCATGCTCTTGGGTGTAAACACGATCAGCGGCTTGCGCCACGGCCGCCGCACTTGCCTCCGCAACATGTGAAAATATTGCGCGGCCGTTGACGGCTGGCAAATCTGAATATTGTCTTCACCCGCAAGTTGCAGAAATCTTTCGATGCGCGCGCTGGAGTGCTCCGGCCCCTGCCCTTCATATCCATGCGGCAGCAGCATCACCAGTCCCGAAGGCAAATCCCATTTATCTTCGCCCGCGCTGATGAATTGATCGATGATCACTTGCGCGCCATTCACAAAATCGCCGAATTGCGCTTCCCAAGCGACCAGCGCTTCCGGATAATCCCGGCTGAAACCGTATTCAAAACCGACGCACGCAGCTTCCGACAACGGAGAGTTCGCGATCTCGCAAAAAGGCCCGCCCGGCGCCCCTTCCGGCGAAAGATGCGCCAGCGACAAATATTCCTCTTCGGTTTGCGTATCGACTAGCACCGCATGCCGCTGATTAAATGTGCCTCGCTGCGTATCCTGCCCCGTCAGGCGCACGGGATTGCCTTCCAGCAAAAGCGACCCAAACGCCAGCGCTTCCGCGAAGCCGTAATCCACCGCGCGTTTCCCGTGTCCCATCTCCGCGCGCTGCTCCAGCAACCTCACAATCTTGGGATGAACGTGAAAGCCTTGCGGAACGCGGCAAAGCGCATCCGTAATTTTCGACAATTTCTCCAGCGGCACGCCGGTATCAACTTCCAGCGACGCGTCATAACGCCCACGTTTATACGGCGACCAGTAATCTGGCAGCTTGCGCAGGTGCGGGGATTTCTTTACCTCCCGCGCCTTGGTTTGTTCCGCTTCGTACTCCGCGCGAATTTCTTCAGCCATCGCGGCCGCATCAATTCCCGTTTGCTTCGCATATAACTTCCAAAGTTGCAGATGACTTTTGATTTTTTCGTACAGCAGCGGCTGCGTGATCGTCGGATCGTCCACTTCGCTGTGCCCGTGGCGGCGATATCCGATAATATCCACCACCACGTCGCTGCCAAACTTCGCCCGATACTCTGCGGCAATTTTCCCAATGCGCACGACCGCATCCGGATCCTCGGCATTTACGTGCAACACCGGCACAGATTGTCGCTTGGCGATGTCGGAAGCGAAGCGCGACGATTGCGTTTGCACCGGCCGCGTTGTAAACCCGATCAAGTTATTTACGATGATGTGAATCGTGCCGCCCACGGTGTAAGCCTTTAGGTCGGCCAGATTCAAAGTCTCGGCCCAGATGCCCTGCCCCGCGAACGCCGCATCCCCATGCATCACAATGGGCACCACAGTTTTCTCGCTATTCGCCCCCAGGCGCGTCTGCTTCGCGCGCGCGCGCCCCATCGCTACCGGATCGACGGCCTCGAGATGGCTCGGATTCGATACCAGGTGAATACCAATTTGTTTCCCCGTCGTGGTCTTAAACAGACCGGTCGCGCCCACGTGATATTTCACGTCGCCGGCGCCAAGCACGCTGCGCGGATCCACATCTTCAAATCCGGAAACCACCTGGTGGGCCGGCTTGCATGCGGTGTGCACCATCACGTTCAGCCGCCCGCGATGACTCATGGCAATGACGCTCTCACGCGCGCCAGTTTCTGCCGCAGCTTCCAGCAGCGCATCGAGCAGCGGAATCAGCGCCGTCACCCCTTCGAGCGAAAATCGTTTCGCCCCCAGGTAGCGTGCCTGCAAAACCTGCTCGAACAGGTCCGCGCGCACCAACCGCTCGAGGATTCGCCGCTGATCCACCGCAGCGGCCGGGCTTTCCAGACGCTCTGCAATCCATTCGCGCCGTTCCTGCTCCGGCAAATGCATAAATTCGGCGCCGATGGTGCCGCAATAAATTGCGCGTGCCTCTTCGGCCGCCGCGCCAGTCAAATTTAATTCTGGACGTTTTACCGGTTCAAAAAAGCCCAGCGGGTCGAGATTGGATTCGTAAAAGCCCCAGCGCCGGAACAATTCAAAAACACGTTCGCGCTCCGCCAAGCCCCCATTCTTTCCGCCGCCATTGGCGGTCTTCTTTGCGGATTTCGCAGGTCTAGCCGCGCGTTCTTCTTCGAGAGTGGTTCTGTTGACCATCGCTGTCTAATCTTCATTTTGCCATAGATTAAAATTGGTTGCCGGACCTCGTGCTCAGCGCCTGAATAACGCCTAAATAATTGTTCCTCCCAGGAAAGCACCTAAAGAGAAATAGTCGCATCTCAGGTACAATAGACAGGGATGAGCTTGCGTAATTACGTAGCGATTTGCAGGGTAGCCATAGCAACTTAATGGCAGAACCTAAGGTGTAAGCACAACGATGCCAGTACCTATTTCGCAGATGTGGACGGTAGCCTCCTACGTCCTGAAACAGAAAATCCAGGGACGTAAGCGCTACCCTTTTGTCTTGATGCTGGAACCGCTTTTCCGCTGCAATCTGGCTTGCGCCGGTTGCGGTAAAATCCAATATCCAGCGCATATTTTGAAGAAGGAATTGACGCCCGAAGAATGCTTCAAAGCCGTGGACGAGTGCGGCACGCCGATGGTTTCGATCCCGGGTGGCGAGCCGTTGATGCACTCGCAAATCGACAAAATCGTCGAAGGCCTGGTGGCGCGCAAAAAATATATTTATCTCTGCACCAACGCGCTCTTGCTCAAGGAAAAGCTGCACCTTTTCAAGCCCAGCAAATATCTGACTTTTTCCGTCCATGTGGACGGGCAGCGCGAGCATCACGATTTCTCGGTCTGCCGCGAAGGTGGTTACGATCTGGCCATCGAAGGCGTTCGCGAAGCCGTAAAACAGGGTTTCCGCGTCACCACCAACACCACGCTCTTCGACGGTGCCGATCCTAACAGCGTGCGCGCGTTTTTCGACGAAATGATGGAAATAGGTGTAGAAGGCATGATGCTGTCGCCCGGCTACTCCTATGAAAAGGCTCCGGATCAAAGACATTTCCTGGGTCGTGCGCGCACTCGCCGCTTATTCCGCGCGATTTTGTCGAACCGCAAATCCACCTGGACCTTTAATCAATCCGCGCTATTCCTTGAGTTTTTGATGGGCAAGCGCACTTACGCATGCACCCCGTGGGGAATGCCGACCTACAACGTTTTTGGCTGGCAGAAGCCCTGCTACCTTCTACAGGACGGATACGCCGACACCTTCCAGGAATTGCTGGAAGCGACGGAATGGCAGAATTACGGCACCGAATCCGGCAATCCCAAGTGCGCCAATTGCATGGTGCACAGCGGATACGAAGCTTCGGCGATGGATCACACTTTTAGCGGCTTAGGCGGGATCTGGGCTGCCGCAAAGGCCATGCTGTCCGGCAAGTATGAAGACTCGGACGCGCTCGCGCTTCTGAACGAGCCAAGTAAGCCCGTACACGCATACAACCCGCTGGTCCAGATCGATTCGGGCAGCGGTCAGCTAACAGAAACCAGAGTCTAATTATTACGAGGAACGCAAACTTGAAAAAAGCTAAAACCAGCACCTGATCGCCATCATGGATATTAATCCCGACAAATTAGAAGTAGCTCCCGGCACGGTGCACGAAGGCATCGAAGGCTGGGTTCCAGAACTCGCCAGCGATGACGATATTCGCGTGGCCCTCGAAAAAGCTTTTGATTATCGCGGCGATGTAACTCTGACCCTCAAAGCCGGCGCCAAAATCGAAGGCTACATTTTTGATCGCGTGGGTGGCCCTTCCCTTGCCACCAGTTTCGTCCGCCTGCTCCCGATAACTTCCAACGAACGGCTCAAAATCTGTTATGCCGATATATCGGCGCTAGCGTTTACCGGCCGGGACACTGCAGCCGGCAAAAGCTGGGAAGCCTGGATCCGCAAGTATTGGGAGAAAAAGGCGGCTGGCGAGGGCAATCTAAATCTCCAGCCGGAATCGCTCGAGTAACTCCTCCGGCGTTTTGGCTTTCCCGAAATACGTATAAGTCCTTCCAATTCTGTGATATATGACCGATGGACCGTTCCCCGGCTTCAGCCAGTCGCTAGACAACTGCCATCTTTTGTAGTAATATAATTTCGTTGATCGAGTTCGTCCCTCGGCCTTTTACGCTTTGAGGCGACAGTTTCAACCTACCTGGTTCAGGCGTGCATGATCCGAACCGAGTCATTCGAACGACATCCCAAGGAGGGCACTGTGCAGGCGATGCAGGAAGGTCAAACCATCAAGCACGACGTTTACGGTCTGGGAATTGTGACCGCTTCGGATATGGATCGCACCTCGGTCGATTTCGACGATCACGGCCCTAAGCTCTTTGTCACCAGCATCATGACCGCCGAACTCATCGGCGAAGCCCCGGCCACGCCTCCCAAGACCAAGCGCCGCCGCAAAGCCTCCACAGCAGCCAAGGCCGCCAAGAAGGCCGCGGCAGCAGCGGCAGCAAGCCACGCTTAATTTTTGCAGCTAGATTGGTTCCGTCGGACCACGCCCTCAAACGAGGGCGTTTTTTGTTTTGGTGAGTCACGCTGGAGAATATCTGTGTTGCCGTTATGGGAATCAATATTTCCAGCTAGGCTTTATGCGCGGATTCGGTTTGTTCGAACGCGTGGTACGAAGACCGCACCAGCGGCCCGGCCTCCACGTGCTTGAAACCCATCGCCTCGCCACGTACTTTAAATTCCGCAAATTCATCGGGATGCACATAGCGCACCACCGGGAGATGCTCGCGGGTCGGCTGCAGATATTGTCCCAGCGTCAAAATATTTGTACCCTGAGCGGCCAAATCCTGCATGGTCGCGAGTACTTCATCTTTTTCCTCGCCCAAGCCCAGCATTAATCCCGTCTTGGTAGGAACTTCCGGGTGCGCCGTCTTTGCACGTCTCAACAATTCCAGCGAGCGTTCATATAGCGCGCCCTTCCGCACCTGCCGATACAACCGCGGAACCGTTTCCGTATTGTGATTCAGCACATCGGGGCGCGTCGCCAGCACAATATTCAGCGCATCCCAGTTGCCGCGAAAATCGGGTATCAAGACTTCTACTTTACAGCCCGGCACCCTGCGGCGAATTTCTTCGATAGTGCGTGCAAAAATTTTCGCGCCGCCATCAGGCTGATCATCGCGGTTTACGGAAGTCACCACGGCATACCGCAAGCCCATTTTAGCGACCGCTTCCGCAACGCGCAGAGGTTCGTTCTCATCCGGCGGCCCTGCGGGCTTACCGGACGGCACCGCACAAAATCCACAGGCGCGCGTGCAGATATCTCCCAGGATCATGAATGTCGCCGTGCCGTGTTCCCAGCATTCACCCATGTTGGGGCAGCGCGCGCTTTCGCATACAGTGTGCAGCTCCAGCGTGCGCATGATGCGCTTCAAGTCCTGATAGCGCTCCCCGCCAAAAAACTTGACGCGCAGCCACTCCGGACGTGCCTGGGCCGTAGGAGCTATTGGCGGCGGTGTAGCCGCATTGGAAAGGATATTAAAGGGTGCAGCCATTGGATGGGTTCAAGGCTATTTTACACTTGGAAGCAGAAAAGCGCCAAAAATAGCCGCGGAAGATTACAGAGGCTGGCGGGAAGAACGCACAAAATCTCGCAAGGTCGTAACGTTAGGACCATAAGCGCCGATGCGCCCGGCGTCTACAGGAAGGCCCAAGCTTTCTGCCAAATCCAGATCCAAGCCTGCATCGTCAAGTTCAGACAAACTGAATCCCGCTGCAGGCAGAACACGATTTATGCCCGTCGGATAGATAGGCCGAGGCGGACGACGACGCTGCCAAGGCCGGCGCGCCAGCTCGTAAAATTGCTTCCAATCGCGTTTGTGCCACGTCGTCATTTTCTCTCGTGACCCGTTACGGTCTTTTACTCAACTTCGCTACCACTAATGTTAGATACGTCCAGCTTCAATCGTTGGATGCAACTCTCGCATTTTGGGTTCACCCCCCGGTGTAAAAACATTGTCAAGAGGGGCGCCGCAAACAAATGCGAGCTACTGATATACTTCACATTCTCTCTATGCAACGTAGTTTCTTTCCACATTGTTTCAAACACGTCATTACTCGATTTGTTCCGCTCGTCCAGCAGATCGGCAGGACACCGTAGGAAATCAGACCAGCCACTGTATTGCGAAGAATTGCGCCGCAGAAAACCTAGGCTCTACAAGGACTGGTACGTGTTTGCGAGAGGAAGGGCCGGTTGCAGCCAAAACTCGACCGCTAAGTGCGCCACCTGAACGTTGCTTGCTGACTTGAGGAGGAGGGGTATTTCAGCACGCAGAGATTTAAGAACTAAAGCAGGAAGTAGTGCTAATGGCGTTGCAGGAGGAAAAACGCCCGGGATTTAAGCGAACTTCACTTACCAGCGATTGCCTCGGTCACCGCGATCTGAGCCGCGATCACCACCACGCCCGCCGCCACCGCCACCGCGCCCACCACCGCCGCCTCCGTGGCCGCCGCGCCCACCGCCATACCCGCCACCACCTCCGCCAGGCCGCCCGCCCCCACCGCCGCTTCCACGTTCCGCCTGGGGCCGTGCTTCGTTCACTACCAGATTGCGCCCGCCAAAATTCTGGCCATTCAGAGAGTTCACAGCGCGATCAGCGTCTTCGTCTTTGTTGACCTCCACAAACGCGAATCCTCGCGATTGTCCGGTGAACCGGTCGCGAATCAAATTAACGCCTGAGGGAGTTACACCGACTTGGGAGAACCACTCGTTGAGCTGATCTTCTGTAGCCGAAAACGGGAGATTACCGATATAGAGCTTCTTCACCTGCGCACTCCTTCTTTCCGGAACCCCACTGCGAGTCGCGGAGCGCACTGAAGAAATATCTGAACCAGGGCAGTCGTAAGACCGGGCCACCACGGACGCAGACTGTGACTTCAGCGGTCAGTGGAATCCTCTCGAAAATTTCCCTGTTTTGCAATCGAAAATGATTTGTACGCCCGGCCTCGATCACTAACTCGTTTATCGATTGCATATCATTAAAACTTTAGCGCGAACCTCAAACCCCATCACGTGCGGTAGCTGGCGTTAATCCGTACGTATTCCGCAGTGAAATCGCACGTCCAATAGCGCGCAATGGCGCTGCCCGCGCGCATATTCACAATGATTGGGACGTGTTTGGCGAGCAGCCGGTTACTCGCCGCGCGCTCATTAAAGTTGAGGGGTTGGCCGCGACGTAAAACCGGAATACCCGCCATCTGAATATCTACCCGAGAAGGATCGAAGCTGACTCCCGACCGCCCGGCAGCGGCAAAAATGCGCCCCCAATTCGGATCGCCGCCGGCAAAGGCGGTCTTCACCAATGGAGAAGTAGCGATCGTCTCCGCGATGCGTCGCGCTGCAGTTTCGCTTTTGGCGCCACGAACTTCAATTTCAATCACGCGCTGCGCGCCTTCGCCATCGGCAACAATTTGCAGCGCCAGCGATCGGCACACATCTTCGAGTGCCGCGGTGAAAGCCCGATGAGCTGCCGACCCGGATTTAATACTTGGAGCGCCCGCGGCGCCATTGGCTAACACCAGCAGCGTGTCGTTCGTGGAAGTATCTCCATCGATGGAAATCGCATTAAAGGTTCGCGACGTCACGGCACGCAACGTCTTCTGCAGCAGCCCGGGCGCAATGGCCGCATCGGTGATTACAAAAGCCAGCATGGTGGCCATGTTGGGATGAATCATGCCCGCGCCTTTTGCACAGCCGACAAAATGAATTCTCTTGCCGGACATCTTAAAAGAAGACGCTGCCGTCTTTGGCCGCGTATCGGTAGTACAGATGGCCAGCGACAGCTCCGCAAAAGAACGCGCCGAAGGACGCCGGTGCCGCGCAATCACGGGCAGCGCGCGCAATATTTTCTCGAGGGGCAGCGGCACGCCGATGACGCCTGTTGAACACACAAAAAGTTCTTCCGGCAGGCAGCCTAAACGCTTGGCCGCTTCGGCCACTGTGCGTTGCGCTGCCGCGTGGCCCGCGGTCCCCGTGGCGCAATTGGCGTTGCCGGCGTTCACCACCACGCCGCGCATGTGTCCCTTCGATTTACTCAGATTTTCTTTGGAAATAAGAACCGGTGCGGCCACCACCAGGTTTTGCGTGAAGACTGCGGCAGCAGAAGCGGGTTCATCGCTACACAACAGCCCGAGATCCAGTGCGCCTGTTTTTTTCAAGCCACACGCCGTAGCCGCGAAACGAAAACTATGCGGCAAGGAGGCTTCGGAAAGCGCGTGTTTCATTGCGGGAACGTCCGCTGCGTGAGCGCGAGGCTCACGGAAGAGGCCTCCGATCCTCCGCTGCAAATGCAGATGTTTGTTGGATACCGCTTACTGTTGCTGTCATGGTTTTGCTCCCAGTTTGGATAATTTTTTTTCTAATTCTTCACACGCTGCTCGAACGGATTCGCGCGCCGTGCCGCCAGGCAATGATTTGGCAGCCAGAGCCGATTCCACGTTCAATCCTTTAAAGAAATCATCTTCGAACGCCGGCGAGAGTTTTTTTAACTCGGACACTGGAAACTCCGTCCATTTTTTATTTTGGCGTCCAGCTTCATTCAGCAGTTTGCCCACGATATCGTGTGCCTGCCGGAACGGAATCCCCCGCCGCACCAGGTAATCCGCGGCTTCGGTAGCCAGTAATGCGCTATTAGACGCGGCACAATTTAATTTGTCCTCGCGAAACTTCGTCGGGCTCAAGGCACCCGTGGCCACCGCCAGCATTGCCGCAACCTGATCGTGAGCGGCGAACAGCGCTTCCTTGTCTTCCTGAATATCGCGCTGATACCCGCTAGGCAGACCTTTCAGCGTTGTGAGCAGCCCAACCAGCGCCCCCGTAATGCGGCCGGTTTTGCCGCGGATCAGCTCCCACGCATCAGGATTTTTTTTCTGCGGCATCAAACTGCTGCCGGTTGAAAATTCATCAGGCAGCAGGACATAACCAAATTCCTGCGACGCAAACAACACGAAATCTTCGGACAGCCGCGACAAATGAGTGGAAATGCCCGCCAGCGCGAAAAGATAATCCAGTGCAAAGTCGCGGTCACTGACGGCATCGAGACTGTTCGCCGTAATGCGCGAGAAACCAAGCTCGCGAGCCATCGTTTCGCGATCAATCGGAAACGAACAGCCCGCCAGCGCGCCAGAGCCCATCGGGCAAGCATCAGCGCTCGCCGCCGCGCTTTCCAGTCGCGGAATATCTCGCAGGAACGCTTCCGCATGCGCCAACAAAAAATGTGAAAGTAAAATCGGCTGCGCGTGCTGCATGTGCGTCATGCCCGCCATGGGCAGATGCAAATTTGCCTTGGCCAGCGCTACAAATGCAGATGCTAGCTCCGCGATGGCTGTCTTGATTTGCGCCGCCGCGTCTTTTACGAACAAGCGAAAATCCGTGGCCACCAATTCATTTCGGCTGCGCCCGGTATGCAATTTCCATCCCAGCGCGCCCAATTCTTCGACGAGCGCCTTCTCAACAAAGTGATGCACATCTTCAGCATCCGATGAATCGAGGAAGGACTTGTCTTTCTGCGCGCGCTCCGCAATACGGTCGAGCGCCGCAAGCGTCTGGCGGACTTCGTCAGCATTTAGTATTCCCACCCCCTGGAGCGCCTTGGCCCACGCGCGATCCACCGCCAATTCGTAAGGCAGCAATCGCCGATCAAACGCAAACGACCCTTGAAATGCGTCGAAACCCGCATTCGGCGCGCGTTCAAAGCGCCCGCCCCACAACCGGTCATCTTTACGCTCGGTCATTTTTGCTGTTTCAAGTACGCTCACCAAATCATGCATCCTGAAAAAACGCCAAGGCGCTCTTCACTTCAATTTCCACCTTCAGCCTTGGCTTTCGGCCTCACGGTAACCGGCAAAGCAAAAAGATTGATGAAGCCTTCCGCGTCCTTGGGGTTATATCGCCCCATGGTGAAACTCGCCAGGTCGGTGCGATACAGCGAAAAGGGCGAAACTCTCTTGGTGACGTTGAGATTGCCCTTCCACAATTTCAGTCCCACCGTTCCAGTCACGTTCTGCTGCGAAACATTGAAAAATCCATCCAGCGCCGCGCGCAGCGGCGAAAACCACAACCCGTAGTAAACCAATTCCGCATACCGCAACGACAATGCTTGCTGGAAGTGCGCCGTTTCGCGATCCACAGTAAGCGTTTCCAGTTCACGATGCGCGGTGACCAGCAGCGTTCCACCCGGCGTTTCGTATGCTCCGCGAGACTTCATGCCCACCAGGCGATTTTCGACAATGTCCGTGCGCCCCACGCCATGCTTCGCCGCAATTTCGTTCAGCGTGTTCAGCAAATCCACCGGCGCGAGTTTCGCGCCATTCACCGAAACGGGTGACCCCGCTTCAAATCCAATTTCCACTTCTTCGGCCTTGTCGGGAGCATTTTGCGGAGACGCAATCCATTGCCACATCGCTTCGTTAGGCGAATTCGCGGGATCTTCCAGCTCGCCTCCCTCGTGGCTGAGGTGCCAGATATTCCGGTCCCGGCTGTAAATATTTTTTTTGCTCTGTTCCACCTGCACGTTGTGCTTCTGCGCGTACGCGATGGCATCTTCGCGAGAATCAATATCCCACTCGCGCCAAGGAGCGATGATTTGCACATTTGGCGCAATGGCTTTGTAGGCCAGCTCAAAGCGCACCTGATCGTTCCCTTTTCCAGTGCAACCGTGCGAGAGTCCGTCCGCCTCAAGCTTTAACGCTACCTCGGCCTGGCGCTTGGCAATTACCGGCCGGGCCATCGAGGTGCCCAGTAAATAAGTGTGCTCGTACACCGCCCCAGCTCTTAACGTCGGCCAAATGTAATCGCGCACAAATTCTTGGCGTAAATCTTCCACCAATACAGTTGACGCGCCGGTGGCCAGAGCTTTTTTGCGAGCCGCCTCCAAATCCTCCTGCTGCCCCACATCTCCAATCACCGCGATGACTTCGCAGCCGTAATTTTCTTTAAGCCACGGAATAATGATGGAGGTGTCGAGTCCCCCGGAATATGCGAGTACGACTTTCTTGGGTTTATATTTCTCTTTATTATTCACAACCCCTCTTTCCAAAGAACAAATCGACAATTATTGCTGCGGCAACCCGTCACACACACCGGCATCGCGAAAAGTTCGGGTGCTTCGGACTTTATATCTGAAATCGAATCTGCGTTCACTGGACAAAATTGCGATGCAGATAGCGCCTTCGCTAGCTGAACAGCGTGTGCAGGATCGCTTTCTGCACGTACATGCGATTTTCCGATTGGTCGAGCACCACGGACTGCGGACCATCAAGAACTTCGGACGTCACTTCGTGATTGCGGTGCGCCGGAAGACAGTGCAGAAATAATGCGTCGGGCGCGGCGAACGACATCAGCTCCGCGTTCACCTGGTAAGCCCGAAACACACTTTCCCGCACACTTCCTTCCGCTTCAAATCCCATGCTGGTCCACGCATCGGTGTAAACGCCCTGCGCGCCGGCGACGGCCTCGCGCGGATCGGTGAATACTTCGATTTTCGCGCGCGTTTCTCTAGCGGCCCTCTTCGCTTCCTGAATCACTTCGCACGCCGGCTGGTAACCCGCAGGGGTGGCAATGCGCAGTTGCACCCCCAGCCGCGCGGCCAAAAATATCAACGAATGGCACACATTATTTCCGTCGCCGACATACGCCAGCTTGAAACCGCGCAGCGAACCAACTTTTTCTTCAATGGTCATAAAATCCGCCAGCGCCTGGCACGGATGATATTTGTCCGAAAGCGCATTCACGACAGGAATTTCCGTATTGGCCGCCAGCTCTTCCAGCACTCGTTGTTCATAAACGCGCGCCACGATCCCCTGCACCCAGCGCTCCAGGTTACGCGCCACATCCGAAATGCATTCGCGTTCGCCGAGGCGCGCCTGCGTATGATCGAGGAAGATCACCGAGCCGCCCATACTCTGGATGCCCACTTCAAAAGTTACGCGCGTGCGCAAAGACGGCTTTTCAAAAATCAGCGCGATAAATTTGCCCCGCAATATCGAAGCGTAACGGCCCGGATGCGTCTTGATATCCGAGGCCAGATGCAGTAATTCGCGCGTCTGCGGCGGGTTCCATTCGGCTCCCGTGAGCAAATCGTGTGTTAACAAAATGGGGGCAGCTAACATGGTAGCGGTCATGTTTTCACCTTGCGGTAGCGTATTTTTTTGCCGGTCGGCTAACCGGCGTACTGGTTTCAGCCGTCGCGGGTTTTTCTGAAGCGCTCGCTAGGACGGCGCTGAACAACTTGAGGAACTCGCGAATTTGCGCGCGCGTTACGATGAATGGCGGCAACAGCCGCAGGATGTGCTCGTGCGTGCAGTTAATCAACAGCCCGCGCTTGGCGGCTTCCGCCACGAACGGCGCGCCTTCCACCGAAAGATGCACGCCGAGCATCAGCCCTTCAGCGCGCACCGCGCGTATAAAGTCAAATTTCGTAGCTAAAGCCTGCAAGTCGGCTTTCAATTCTTCGCCGCGGCTGCGCACGTTGTCTAATAATTTTTCATCTTCGATAATTTGCAGACATTCCAGCGCGGCAGCACAAACCAAAGGCCCGCCGCCAAAGGTAGTGCCATGGAGCCCTGGCGAAATATATGACGCAACCTTGTCGGTGGCTAAAATTGCGCCCAATGGCAAGCCCGCGGCCAGCGGCTTGGCGATCACCGCGATGTCCGGTTTGGATGCGAAGCGTTGATACGCGAAATAACGCCCGGTGCGGCCCAGCCCGCATTGAATCTCGTCGGCGATGATGAGCGCGCCGTGCTCCGTCGCCAATGCGCGAGCGCGGTTCCAGAATGATTCGCTGACAGGGTAAATGCCACCTTCGCCCTGGACGGTTTCGATCAGAATGCCGCAGACCGAATCATCGAATTTCGATTCCAGATCAGCCACGTCATTGAAGCGCACGAATTCAACGCCGGGCACAACAGGCGCGAAAGGCAGACGGTATTTCTCGGTGGCGGTAACGCTGATTGCGCCATACGTGCGCCCGTGGAAAGAATTTTCCAGCGCCAGAAAGCGATGCTTTCGCGGGGCCTGCCCGGCCGCATCCTGAGGCGTTCGCGCGCATAACCGCGCGAGCTTCATGGCACCGTCGATGGCTTCCGTACCGCTGTTGCAAAAAAATACGCGGTCGAGCCCCGACCACTCGGCAAGCTTGCGCGCCAGCGGCCCTTGATAGGCGTTGTGATAGAGATTCGAAAAATGAACAGCGTGCGCCGCTTCGCGACGAATCACCTTAACAATTCGCGGATGCGCGTGGCCCAAAGCATTGACGGCAATCCCGCCAAGAAAATCGAGATATTTTTTCCCGGCTGTGTCATATACATAGCAACCCTTGCCGCGCTCCAACACAAACGCCTGGCGCTTGTAGGTCGGCAGCAGGAATTTTTCCGCGTCCGCGACGCGCGAATCGCTCTTCCCCGCAGCAGCGGACGTCTTCATTCGTCCATGCTGCGAAAAGCGCGCGCTTGGCGACCCCGCCGATTTTTTTGGAGAGTTGCGCATCACGCCGCCGATAGCGCCGTTGGCGTGGAATTTCGCGGCTCGCGACTGATCAGCGTGCCAGGAACGCTGGCTACTTCATTGTGCCCGTGGTTTTCCGTTGACCGCGACGCCAACAGCAGCGCATCCGGCCCTGTGCCGCCGACGATGCGCACTTCGCGGACACCGCCTTCAATCGCGCGTTTGGCGGCTTCCAGCTTCAAAACCATGCCGCCCGAAACGACGCGGCACTGAACTAGCCGCTCTATCTCTTCACAACTAACCGCGCAGAGCACCCGCTCGCCATCCAGCACGCCGGCTACGTCCGTTAAATAAATCAGTTGGTCGGCGCCGATAAATTCCGCGCAAGCCGCCGCCATATGATCGGCGTTGATGTTGTAGAGTTCGTTGTCGGCGCCCAAGCCGAGACATGGCGCCACCGGCACCAGGCCATCGTTCCACAGCGATTCGATAAATTGCTTGTTCATTCCCGTCAGGTAACCGACGTAGCCGAGGCCGCCTTCCACTTCGTTGTGCATCATGGGCTCGGCGGTAAAACATTGCGCATCCGCGGCAGAAATTCCCACGGCGGGCTGGCCCTCCGCTGAAATAGCGGCAGAAACTTTTTTGTTCAGCAATCCCGCAAAAACCATCACTGCCACGTCGCGCGACTCGCGATCCGTAACTCGCAAGCCGCCGGCGAATTTGCTTTCAATGCCCATGCGCTTCAGCGTCGCGGTAAAAAGGCGTCCGCCGCCATGGATCACCAGTATTTGATGCCCATCCTTCGCGAGCGCCGCCACCTGGCTCGCCAGCGTGCGCACCGTCTGATCGTCTTCCAGTAATGCCCCGGCTAACTTGATCACGATTCTCATTGCAGTGCGGTGTGCTCCTCTATACCCAACAGATGGTTGAAATTTTGAACCGCCTGGCCGGCGGCGCCTTTGCCCAGATTATCCAGGCAGGACACGATCACCAGGCGGCACCCGCTTTTATCCAGCGCAAACCCGATATCGCAGAAATTTGTATGCGCCACGTGTTGCAACTCCGGCAGAGATCCTGCGCGCCATATGCGCACCATCGAGCGGCCGGCGTAAAACTTCCGATAAAGCGCCTCAACCGCTTCGCCGCTTTGGCCGGTTTCCAAGTTCACGTAAATAGTTGACAGAATGCCGCGGCTGATCGGCAACAAATGCGTTGAGAAGACCACCTGCGACTCGCTTAACCCGGTGTGCTCCAGAATTTCCGGAGTGTGCCGGTGTGAAAAAAGATTGTAGGCTTTGAAATTCTCGTCGACCTCTACGAATTGCAAATCGCGCCGTAATTCCTTGCCCGCACCGCTGGCCCCGGATTTGCAATCGCACACCACGCTGCTGTTCCCCGCGATCCAACCAGCATCCGTCAACGGGCGAAGCGCGAGAATCACGCTGGTTGCATAGCAACCGGGGTTCGCCACGATGCGCGCATCCTTTATTTGCTCTTCGTAAATCTCCGGAACGCCATAAGCCGCTTCGCTCAGCAATTCCGGGGGAGCAGCCGGCAATTTGTACCAGTTCGTGAACGTTTCACCTGAACGGAAGCGAAACGCTCCGCTCAAATCCACGACGCGTAAGCCTGCTTCCACTAACGCAGGCGCCAGCGTCGTCGAAACATCATGAGGAGTAGCTAAAAATGCCACGCCTGCTTTGCTGCCTGCTATGGCATCCACCGAAAATATTTGTAGTGGAGCGTCGCCACGTCCGCGGAGTTGCGGGAAAAGTTCGTCCAAACACTTTGCGCCCTGCGTATCGCGTATATAAAACGTAGACGCCTTTACGCCCGGGTGGCGCACCAATATCCGCGCGAGCTCCAAGCCCGTGTAGCCCGTCACGCCCACCACCGCGATGTGATCGAGGTTTCTCATTTCAATAAAGCTTCGATGCGCCGTTGCAGCGATTCGCGGGCCTTTTTATTTGGCGTGATGATCAGCACCGTGTCGTCGCCCGCGATGGTCCCGGCAATTTCCGGGAATTTAGCCCCGTCCACCGCCGCGGCCAGCGGCTGCGCTCCGCTTGGCGGTGTTTTCAGCACCAGCAGGTTCTCGGCCGGCCGGATATCCAGCAGGAATTCGCCCAACGCTCGAGCTAGCGGCGGTTGCGGCGATTGATCTTCGGAGACCGCAGAAGCCGCTTTATAACCACGCTGAGTTTTGATCAGCCGAAGCTCTTGTATGTCGCGCGACAGCGTGGCCTGCGTCACGCGCAGCCGTTGTGCCGCGAGCCTGCGCCGCAGATCTTCCTGGTTGACGATGGAGCCGTCGCTCACCAGCCGAAGAATTTGCCCGTGACGAAATGTTTTGCCTGCGCTCACCGCGAAGTCCTCAAAAACAAATATACAGCCTACTGTATTTTTATACAGTCACACGCCGAGCGAGTCAACGCTTTTATCAAGTTCTTTCGCGGCTACTGTTCGGACGGATCGGTAAGGCACTGGTCCGCGGGGCAGTGGTGTAGCATTCGTCGCACTGTCCCGACACATGCTGGATTTTACCCGCGCGGGATGTTACCTATCGTACACGGCATCTTTAACGCCTTATGACCAACGCTTGCGAAGTCTCAGGCTGCAAAACCGAAGTTCCACTTGCTCTGCGTGAGCAAGCGCTGTGCGTGCTGCACTTTACTTTGTCGGTGGAAAATAGTTGCGCAGGGATGCGCCGGGAGACGGCGTTGGGGAATGCGCCGCACGAGCGCCAGCGCGAAATCATCAAATTCATCGCCGAACATGGCGAACGCCTGGCCCGCGTAGCCACCAGCGGCTTGCCGCTTACCGATGATCTGAAAGCCCGTATTCTTAGCACTTTCCTCACACTCATGAACCTGCGCGAAAATCTCGATCGCTCCAACATGAGAAGTTCGTTTGGACGCACAAGCCAATTATTGCGTTAGTTTCTCCTGGGGCAAGCTTCGTAAAATTTACATTCTGTTGACTTTGCTGCCTTGACGCGGCCTACACCGCGAGAGACCATACTTATGGTTCGGGAACGCTGCCATTCTCAAAGTTGCAGCCCGCCCGGCAGGGGTAATCCAATGACTCTCCGTACTTTTTTCCGCTTCCCTTTTATTTTGATAGTAGCTGTGCTCAGTTTCGGGCTTCATCCTGTTTATACCGCCGCCAGCCACGCACGCATTATCCGGCTCAGCATGGTGCAGGGAGATGTGCGCATTCTTCACGATTCCAAAGGCGATCCGCTGGCCGCTGACAAAGCCATTTGGGAGCGAGCCGAATTAAATCTTCCTATTCGCCAGCATGACGTGCTGGCCACCGATAATGGCCGCGCCGAAGTTGAATTCGAAAATGGCGCGATGGCTTTCATAAACGAAAATTCGGTGCTCGAATTTTTCGATTTGTCTCTCGACGATGGTTCCCTCACGACTCGGCTCATTCTTCGTCAAGGCACCGGTTCCTTTTATGTGAATCCGGCGCGCGCTGATTATTTCAGCGTCACTGGCGGCGACTTCACCGCGGAAGCGGCCGGCCGCGCAAATTTCCGCATGGACAATTTCGATGACGGCAGCACGGTAGCGGTCATCAAGGGCCAAGTCTCCGTCGTGCACAAGAACGACGAAAACAAAATTTTGGTGAAGGGCCAATCTTTTACGATGTCCGCGGACGGCGCCACCAGTGTCAGCAAGGCTCCAGAGAGCGACGATTTTGATCGCTGGGTGTCAGGCCGCGAAGACAGCGCAGTGACCGCCACCACTGCGGCGGCGCAATATTCAAGTTATTCCCCTTATGTTTCCGGATTTGGTGATCTGTACACCTACGGCGGTTTTTATCCTATCGGGGGACTAGGCTACGGATGGCAACCGTATGGCGTCGGACTCGGCTGGTCCCCGTTCGACTATGGGTACGGCAACTGGTTTTATGGGTCGCAATTTGGATGGTCGTTTATTGGAAATCAACCGTGGGGATGGCTGCCTTATCACTATGGCGGTTGGGTTTTCCAACCTGGGATCGGTTGGCTCTGGGTTCCGAGTGGATTCCGCGGCGGCACCGTGCCGGTTAGATTTCATCCCGCTACCGCGACGTTTGTGCGCTCCGGCAGCACCGTAGCGATGGTTCCCACTCATCCGCAGGATCACGGCAGCAAGACGCCCTTGAATCTAGCGCATGTTATGCCGCTGACTTCCGCAGGCGCAGCTCAAGCGGCTTCAGCCGGCACCGGCGCGAAGTGGAAAGTTGTGAAAGAAGTTCCCGCTCAGACTTTAGTTTCGCACGCAAGTCCTACGACGGCCCCCGCTCGCAGCGCGCGCACCCTTGAGTCCAGCGGCGTTTCTGCGCAGCTCAAGGGTTCAAGCATTGCCTTCGACGGCAAAGAGCATCGCTTTGTGAACAGTAATGTGAATGCTGCCTCGGAGACGACGACGTCAGCGCCGAGTTCGTCAACGCGCACTTCCTCGACGCCGAGTTCGTCAACGCGCACTTCCTCGACGCCGGCTTCGTCAACGATGGCCGCAAAAGGATCATCTACCAGCGCCGCGCCCGCTCGCACCATTACTGTAGAGCGGCAAGTTCGGGCCATGCCTTCGGCGTCGGCTCGCGTAGCGGCTCCACCTCCCGCTCCTCGATCGTTCGCAGGCGCTCGCGGAGGATCCTTCGGAGGTAGTGGCTCCGGTGCACATGGCGGCAGCGCGCAGATGTCCACCTCAAGTCACGCATCAATGTCGTCAGCTTCTCACAGCGGCGGCGGTCACTCTCACTAATCGTGGTTTAAGCAAACTCGCAAAGCTTAAGGCACATAAAGATCCTGCGGTTAATCACCAGAAAAGCATGCCGGCATATCCGACCACGGCGGCGGGGTCGCCAGCGCGATCGGCTGACGTCGCGTAGCGAATTAATTCCGACTTGCTGGCCTTCAATAGGTGCAGAGCGGTGAGCATGGCGACGGCCGGGCCCAGTCCACACATGGAGATATCTTCGTTGCGGCAGGTATCGTATAAACCTAGCGCATCCATGCTCAACAATTGCTCGATAGCTTTGCGGTCTTTTATGCGCGTTGTGGCGTCATCTTCGTAGTGATTCATGTCGGAGCTGGCGACTAACAGAATTTCCTGCTTTTCCGCTGCGAGCACGGCGCCAATTGCTTCGCCGACATTTACCAGGGTTTCAAAGTGCGCGGTTCCCAGGGCAATCGGCACGAAACGAAAATCTGGGTTGAGCACCTGCAGGAAAGGAATCTCCACTTCCAAGGAATGTTCCTGGCTGTGAGCCACGGCATCTTCCTTTAGCCGAGGGCAAGCTACCTGAAGCTTCTCAGCCAACTCATGATCTATTTGCGCATCGCCTAGCGGAGTACGGAAGGCGCCATTTGAAATAATCGCGGCGGGCGAACCAGGGGGGCGATGCCTGACACCGAGTATCACAACTTTTTTCGGTATGCGAATGCTCGAAAATACCGCGCCTGCCACGTGGCCCGAATACATCAAACCAGCGTGAGGAACGAGGCAGGCCTTTACGCTTCTAGTCGTCGATCCTTTTTGTGGGGTGGCGTGCTCGCGAATCTGGGCGGACAATTCAGCGGCATTGGAGGGATAAAAACTGCCGGCAACGGCGGGAAGACGAACCATTTTTTCTTGCGAACTTATAGGGCTTTAGAAGGTTTCCCTTTGAGCTTGATGACTTGCAGGCTGGCCGGATCGTACAACACCGTTACTTTGTCGCCATACTGGTAGCCGCCCTTATCGACAATTCCCTGCATTTTGGCGGCGGCTTGCGGCGAGAGCGCGAATGTCTGTATCGCCATGTCATTGCCCTTGGCGCGCACGGTGATTTGGGCGATATTCGCGTTCATCACGTAGCCTTCAAATTTACTTAATCCCGTTGGCTTGGGCTTTACCGCATTCACCACGATCGGCACGGCGGTATCCAGCACCACCGGAACAACCGTTGCCGGCGTCTGCGCCTGACCGCGCGGGCACATTACCATTCCTGCGAGCGCCAGTGGCAATGCGAATCCGGCCAGTTTGACCAAACTCCTCATTCCATTTCATCCGTGGCGATGCGCAAAGACTTCAGGAATCGCACGTCCTGCGGCGTCATCGACAGCCGCGCCGGAATCTTCTTGTTCACTTCGCTCTCCTCCATGAAGGAATCCTGATCCACCTGGATGCGCAGCGATTCCAGGAAACGGCGATCCTGGGTGGTTAACGAGGTCGCCTCTCCAGACGAAGCATCGCGCTTGGCCAAGCCGATGGTGGCATCCAGCTTCAGGACAATGTCGTAGCCGTGCGCGCGCACCCCTGCAATCGCGCCGGTAATGCGGTCAGAGTCGGACACCGTGTCGTTGATGGCGTGTCCCAGTTCGCGGAGCAAGTTCTTCAGGTGATCGTCTAGTTGCAAGGCGGTTCTCCCCTACTCTACGGCCATTTTAGGCCCACGTTAGATTGGATACAAGTGAGCTTCGGATTGTTGTCTCCAATCCGTTCACAGGTCTTATGGGCAGTCTCGGCAACCTGTTCATAGACGCCAGTAACGCACAGGACGCACGTGGAGCGAATGTCTTTTACGCTAAGATACGAGCATGTCTTCCGCTGCAAGCTTGCCAGGCGCAAGAATCAAACGCGGCGGGTTCAGCCGCTTGTGGCGCACGCTGAAGCAGCTTTTTCATGAAGTTGTCGGAGCAATTTTTGGGGTGTTGGCCTTAGCCTGGTTGAACGCCGCGATTCGCGCCTGGTCCCGCGACGCAGCTTACTGGCTGGTGGCCATTGCGGCATTGGTTGGCGGTTTATTTTTGTTTTTTGCGGTTACATCGTTTCGGCGCTCGCGAAAAGTCTAGTGGCCCGCAAGAGAATTGCATCAACGTTGATAATTTATGTCCGATTCTAAATCCAAACCATCTGCACCCGCCGCGGCACGCCGCTCACAGCGCAAAGAAAAGTTCACTACCGTTTCAGGTTTGCCGCTCGAGTCTCTGTACACCGCTGAGAATTTGGCTTCTCAGAATTCTGCAGAGAGCATCGGCTATCCCGGCGAATTTCCCTACACGCGCGGAATTTATCCCACCATGTATCGCGGCCGCTTTTGGACCATGCGCCAGTATGCAGGTTTCGCAAGCGCTGCGGAGTCCAACGAGCGTTATCGCTATCTCCTCGGCAAAGGCCAGGTGGGGCTGTCCGTAGCCTTTGATTTGCCCACACAGATCGGCATGGATTCCGATCATCCTCTGGCCCAGGGGGAAGTAGGCAAAGGCGGCGTAGCCATCGATTCCATCGAGGACATGGAGATTCTTTTCGACCGCATCCCGCTCGAAAAAGTTTCCACCTCGATGACTATCAACTCCACCGCGGCAATTCTGCTTTGCCTTTATGTCGCGGTGGCAAAAAAACAGGGCGCCAGCCTCGCCAAACTTTCAGGCACGGTGCAAAACGACATCCTCAAGGAATATATCGCGCGCGGAACGTACATCTATCCGGTGCGCTCGGCCATGCGCATCGTCACGGATATTTTTTCCTGGTGCAGCAGCAATCTTCCCAAGTGGAACACTATCTCCATCTCCGGCTATCACATTCGCGAGGCCGGATCCACGGCCATTCAGGAAGTGGCCTTCACGTTGGGAGATGGCATGGCCTATGTTCAAGCCGCCCTCGATGCGGGGCTGAACGTCGACGATTTCGCGCCGCAGTTATCTTTCTTTTTCAACGCGCATAACGATCTGCTGGAAGAAATCGCCAAGTTTCGCGCGGCGCGGCGGCTGTGGGCGCGCATCATGCGTGAACGATTCCATGCCAAAGATCCGCGCTCCTGGCTATTGCGTTTTCACGCGCAGACCGCCGGGTCTTCGCTTACCGCGCAGCAACCCGAAAATAATATTGTGCGCGTAGCGATTCAGGCGTTGGCCGCGGTTCTGGGCGGGTGCCAGTCGCTGCACACGAACTCGCTTGATGAAGCGCTGGCACTGCCCACTGAAGATGCCGCGCTGATTGCGCTGCGCACCCAACAGATCATCGCGCACGAAACCGGTGTCACCAATACCATCGATCCGGTGGCGGGCTCTTACGCCATCGAGCAACTGACCAACGAAATTGAAGCCGGCGCACAAACGTACATCGACAAAATTCAAGCCATGGGCGGGCCGCTCGATGGGACGCTGCGTGCCATCGAATCGGGATTCATCCAGGGGGAAATTCAAAAAGCGGCCTACGAGTTTCAGCGGGCGGTCGAGAAAAATGAGCAAATCGTGGTGGGCGTGAACGATTTCAAGGTGGAAGAAGAACGGCCCATTACTATTCTGCGCGTGGAAGAGCAAATCGCACGCGACCAGATTGAGCGGCTCCACGCTTTCCGGTTGAGGCGAGACGCCACGCGCGTTAAGGCTGTTCTGGCCGAATTGGCGCGCAGGGCCGCAGGCACCGAGAATCTTTCGCCGGCCATTCTTGACGCGGTGGAAAATAACGCGACGGTGGGGGAAATTTCAGATACGCTGCGGAGCGTGTTCGGGGAATACCAGGAATCCGTCGTAATTTAATTCACCACATGAAACTGATCCTTGCCTCCGCCTCGCCGCGTCGCGCCGAAATTCTTCGAGACGCGGGCATGAACTTCAGCGTTATGTCTTCGGCGATCGATGAAACGCCGATGCCTGGCGAATCGCCAAACGAACACGTTTATCGGCTGGCTTGCGCCAAAGCGGAATTAGTGGCGGCGCGCTCGATAGGTCCGGCGATTGTTATCGGCGCGGATACCGTGGTGGTGCTGGACGGGCAAATCATCGGCAAGCCTCGTTCCACGGAGGACGCGCGGCGAAGCCTGGAGTGGCTCTCCGGCCGCACCCATTCCGTGGTGACCGGCGTCACGCTGATTCGTCTTCCCGATGCCGAGCGACGCGGTTTCGTGGAAACCACGCTGGTCCAGTTTTCGGCGATTTCACAGGAAGAAATTGCACGCTACCTGGCCACCGATGAGCCGTACGACAAAGCGGGCGCGTACGCTATCCAGGGCCGCGCCGGGCGCTATATCCCGCGGATCGAAGGTTGCTATTTTAACGTGGTGGGAATGCCGCTGGCGCGGTTGTGGCACGAGCTCGCTGCGCTGGGCTGGTCAGATGAATCTCGTGATTTGAAGCCTCTCCCGGCGATCCTGAAGCACAAATTCATTTTCTGAGGGGTGTCGCCGTTCGAACGCTAATGTCGGCGCGCCGACAATTGCACGTGGTGACTCAAAGCAAAGTTCCATCCGGAACAAAAAAATCTCATTCGTGTAACGGAATGTTGTTCCACGTGAAACAGATTGCGTTCGAACGCGAGTGTCATTCGAATGCGCGAGCGGTTCGAACGGTGATGGCGGATTCGAATGCCGCAGCGCACGCTGGTGCAATAAAAAAGGCGGCTCGTTGGCCGCCTCTTTAAACTGGAAATTGTTTGCTGCGATTTAGTGGGGCCGCTGCTAGCCGCCCTTATTCCGGCTTTTTCTCTTCAGCCGGCTTCTCGGTAGGCAATGCGGGTTGCGTCGGAGGTACAACGGTCTGCGATTGTGTCTGATTCGCGCCGTGCATGCCTTCCTTGAATCCGCGAACGCCTTCGCCCATGCCTCGCATCAATTCAGGAATTTTGCGCCCGCCGAACAGAACCAGAATGACTACCAGAATAATCAGCCAGTGCATCGGAAATTCCATAGCCGCCTCCTACCACGCTAATAATCGTCGAAAAGCCCGCTAAATATACCTAACCGGAAGCTAAAGTATAACACGCTCGTCGCCCGCCCGGCGGGTGACCCTTTCCCGGTCCAGGTACTCGAGCAGGGGTATTGCATACTTGCGGGTGATCCCGGTCAAGTCTTTGAACGCAGGGACAGAAATGCGTTCTCCCTCGGCCTTCTTATACGCCGAGAGCCGCTCTTTGAGATGCGTGAGCGCGGCCTGGTGGAAAATCAGCTCCGGCGATACGCGTATCAAGCTTTTTTCGCGCAGCAGGATGTGCAACAACTTTTCGGCCCGCTTGGGCTCGACGGAAAGCCCGGCAAGCACGTCTTTCAACGCAGGCACGGCCAGGCCACCAGCTCGAAAGACCGCCTCGATTTTGCCCTTGGCGGCTTCCTCGTCGGGCTGCAGGGTGATGGCGCTGCCAGCACGTTTAACAATTTCACCCTGGACCTCTAACTTTTTCTGGGCAACCAACTCGGCGAGCGCCGCGCGAAATACCTCCGGTTTGACTCGTCTTCCTATACTAGACCGTAATTCTTCGCGGGTTATTCCAGGTACCAGCGGATTTTCGCGCTGAAAGCGTTCTATCTTTTCGCTAATCGCGGTGCGGGTATTTTCAAATATGGCGCCGGCTATCAACAATGGGCGTTCAGCGCCAATGTTTTTCACTACTCCGGAGGATGATAGGTGCTTTATGGTTTCCTGGATTTCCGTTTCGCGCCAACCGGTATGGGCCGCTAATTCTTCATAACGCAATCCCATAGGCGCCCGCTCCACCATGGCGGTAAGCACCTCATCGCGCGCGCCTTCTCGAAGAGTTTGGAGAAATTTCACCCGGCCGGTGTCGCGCGAAAGAGGGCGCCGCGTTAAGGGATCGAGAACTATTCCGCCGCCAATAGTGGTGACCGGTGAGAATTGCCGCACGATGAAGCGGTCGCCGGCTAACAGCACCATTTCATGCTGCAGCACGAGATGAGCCAGCGCAGTTTGTCCGGGCGCAAGCTCGCTTGCGCCATAAAGGAAAACTTCCGCGATGGTTTCGGCGGTGGAGGCATGAAAATGCACGCGCTCGCGATGCTTCAGCTTGCGCGTTCCCGCCAGCAACGTAAATTGGGCATCAAGCCTGCGCGTTCGGCGAAATTTTCCAGGCTCGGACAGGGTCATCCCGCGCCTGACGGCGGTGTGATCGATCCCCGCAAGATTCACCGCGGTGCGTTGGCCCGCGGACGCTTGCGCGACAGCCTGTCCGCCGGTCTGCACACCGCGAACGCGAAGGCGCTCACCGCCGGGCAACAGTTCCACCTCATCGCCAGTTTCCACAGCGCCGGAGATCAACGTACCGGTTACGACCGTGCCGAAGCCTTTCATCGCAAAGGCCCGATCGATCGGCAAGCGAAACGCGCGCGTGGCGTCCTTGCTGGTGAGTTGTGTCGCGGCGTCACGCAGGGCCCGTTTTAATTCCGGGAGGCCAGCGCCGGTTTTTGCGCTGACCGGGACAATTGCCGAACCCTGTAGAAAAGATCCACGTACATAATCTTCAATCTCCAATTGCGCCAGGGTTAATCCGTTGTCGTCGACCAGGTCGCTCTTAGTGAGCGCGACCACGCCGTGTTTCACGCCCAGCAATTTGCAAATATCAAAATGTTCTCGCGTTTGCGGCTTGATGGATTCGTCGGCGGCAATCACCAGCAACATCAGATCGATCCCGGCAGCGCCCGCCAGCATGTTGCTCACAAATCGTTCATGGCCGGGCACATCAATGAATCCAAACTTGATGCCGGCGTCTTCGAGAAAAGCAAAGCCGAGATCAATAGTGATGCCGCGGCGTTTTTCTTCCGCAAGGCGGTCCGGATCCGTGCCGGTGAGGGCTTCGACCAAAGAAGATTTACCGTGGTCTATATGCCCGGCGGTACCGACGATCACGCTCTTAAGATTTGCTGGCATAGAAGATAAATTTTTCTTCGAAAATTTTAAATCCGCTCCTCAGAAAATGCGGCAGCGCAGTTCGACTTTCGTTCAGCACGCTGAGCACTGCGTGCTAGAATCGGCGAATCCATCATGACTCGCCTTTGTTGCACGCGTTTCGAACGCGCGGCCCGCAAGCTCGGCTGGACGCGCATCGCCGGTCTCGATGAAGCCGGTCGCGGCGCGCTGTTCGGACCGGTGGTGGCCGCCGCGGTGATCCTGAATCCCAAGCGGCGCATCGTCGGGCTGGACGATTCCAAGAAACTGGTGGCCGAGCGCCGCGGCGAGCTTGCGTCGCGCATTCGCGAGCACGCGCTGGCCTGGTCGGTCGCGGAGATCGATGCGCAACGCATCGACGCCTGGAATATTTATCAAGCCAGCCTCCAGGCGATGACCGCGGCGCTCAATCAGCTTTCCATCCTTCCCGATTATCTGCTGCTTGACGCGGTGAAACTCGATGTTTTGATCGAGCAAAAATCGCTGATTCACGGGGATGCCCGCAGTGTGTCGATAGCGGCTGCTTCCATCCTGGCCAAAACCCATCGCGACGCGCGCATGCAGGAGTGGGACGCCATATATCCCCAGTACGGCCTGGCCCGTCACAAAGGGTACGCTACCGCCGACCATCTGGAAGCCTTGCGGCAGCATGGGCCGAGCCCGCTGCATCGCCATTCCTTCGCGCCGGTACGCGAATCGAACTGCTGGGCCGTCGGGGCTACGCAAATTTCGTTCCTAGCAGAGGTGGCAACACCGCAAAGAGAGGCAGACGTCGCGCCAGAGCGTGCCCCCGAGCCCGTGATTGTTCCTCTGCAAAATGCTTAAATTGAGCGAGAAAAGAGTTGCTACCGGTGTTCGTGATGGGTTCGCCGCGGCGTTCTGCTGTAAACGGTGATAACTGGCTGCTCACAGGGGACTTTGCCTTCATTGACTTGTTTTTCTTCAGCCTGTTAGCGTAACAGGATAACGCTGCGGGTCACCACCGAACCCCAGCGATCGAGGAGAACGTCTCGGACAGAGTTCACAGGCGTCCGCTGAAGTGCCACTAAGCAGCCCGGCGGTCGAACAGGTTTATTGTCCCGGTTAACGCATGGCTTACAACAAGAGCAAATACGTCGAAGCCGCCCAGAAGCTGTTGAATCAAGGCAAAGTTGCGCAGGCTATCGCCGAATACCAGCAACTCCTTAAATTTGAGCCCCGGGATCAGGTCACGCTGATGACCGTAGGGGAGCTGTACATTCGCCAGGGCGAAACTTTCCAGGCCATCGATTACTTCGAGCGGCTGGCGCAGATTTTTGTGGGCGACGGGTTTCTTACCAAGGCGATCGCCGTTTACAAACGTATCGCTAAACTTGCGCCGGAAGAAATTCGTCCGCTTGAAAAACTTGCCGATCTTTACGTTCAGCAAGGGGTGATGAGCGAAGCACGGCCGCTGTTTCTGCAATTGGCGGAAATTCATTTGAAGCACCATCGCCAGCCGGAAGCGGTGAACCTGCTGAAGAAGCTGCTGATTGCCGAGCCCGACAATTTGCGGATACAGGTGCGGCTTGCCGACCTGTATCACGCGATGGGACAAAACAAAGAAGCGACGGAGTCTTACGTGTCCGCGGCGCAACGCGCGTTGGCCCGTGGTGACCAGGCGGAATGCGAAAAATTGGCGGACAAAGCGCTGAAGATCGATGCGCAAAATCTAGCTGCGGTTATCGTCAAAGCGCGCTCGTACTCAGCGCGGGGCAATGTCGCGCAGGCTGCCGAACTACTCGAGCATGTCCCGGATCTGGAAAAGGGCGGCGAACAGGCGGAGCTGCTGCTTGATTTCTATCTCAAGACGGTTAGTTGGGATAAAGCCAGCGCCCTGGCGTTGCGAATATTTGAAGCCGACGAAAAAAACTTTGGTCTTACGCAAAAAGTTGCAGAGGCATTGCTGCAGTCCGGACAAAGCGAACAGGCCATGGCCATCATCGGGCGCATGCGCATCCCGATGCTGGATGCCGGCGAGCATGAAGCGGTCACCAAACTTTTGAACGACCTGGTGGAGCACATGCCGGGCCGCGTGGAACCGCATGAATGGCTGGTAGACAGCTACGGGCGCACCAGCGATTCGTTTCGACTGCCCGATGCTCTGGCGCAGCTTGGCGACGCGCTGGCGGCCAAGGGTGAGATGGAGCGCGCCAAGACGGTATTCGAACAGTTAGTCGAGCGCGAACCGGAAAGCGAATCTGCCAAGCGCAAGCTGAATAATCTGCTCGGGAAAATGGGGATGCCGGCAGCCGAGGAGGTTGTTCCGTCTTCTGAGGAAAACCTAAAGGCCGAATTGCAGGCACCGCCGGCACCGAAAATTCATCCGGATCTTGATGAACCGGTCACCGGGGCGGAAACTGCGGCTGTGTCGCACGCCGCAGCAGGAGGTGGCGCAGCTGCCGGTTCGCTAGACGAAGAAACGCAGAAATTTATCAGCCAGTCCCTCACCGACGTGGACCTGTTTGCCAGCTACGGCTTGACGCAGAAAGCTATCGGATTACTCGAAGCTATTTTGCGGCGCGCGCCGCGGCACGCGCCGAGCCTTGAAAAACTTCTGGACTTTGTTCTCGGCGCAGGAGATGACCGGCGCACCGCGGAACTTGCCGCGCGACTTGAAAAACTTCATACCGAAGGCGGAGATACGAACGGCGCGGAACGGTTTGGCGAATTGCGGCGGCGCTTCCAGCGCTCCGCTGGTCTAACGGATGAACAGCTGGCGGCGGCGTGCGAAACCGCTTTGATAGAGCGAGCGCATGTGCCGGCCGAAGCCTCCGATGTTGATAGCGATGAGTTTCCCACGTTTGAAATCGCGCCAGAACCGGTGGCCGTGGAAGATGCCGCTCAGCCGGCTGCCGCGCCGGTGCAAGCAACGCCCCAACATGCCGGTTCGGGGCCAAAGGATGTTCATGAAGTTGATTTGTCCGATGAATGGTTGTCGGTCCTAAAGGATGTTGAACCCGGGGACCCTGGGGCAGAAAATGCTGTGGGCGATGCGGCGCGTCACGCGGGCGAAGGTACCGCGCACGAAACTGCCGCCCATAAAGCCGGCGATCAGACGGCTGTTCCCCTGGGGAGCTCTATATCTTCGGCTGAATTTGAAATCACGGCCGGGCCGGCAGCTGCTGAGCACGATGCGGCAGCATCGATATTGGAACCCGCCCAGCCGCCATCGCCGCTCGTTCCTCCTCCGGACATGCCTGCGTATGCTGAATTCCAGGTCCCTGCACAGGAAACACCGGCGGAAACAAGCGAATCGGCAACTGCGTCGGAAACTCCCGCCGCAGAAATTCCGTCGCCGGAGCCGGTGGCTGAGCAAGCCGCTCCTTCTGCAGAGGAGCAAGTTCCGGAACTGGCTGCCGTTGAACAAAGCCATGCGCCTGTAAAGCCGAGCGAGCCAAAACCTGAGTCTGAATTCGATGTGGATCAGGACTACGACCTGATTCTGGAGCCTGAAGAACTGGTGCCGGCGCATAGCCAAAAGCCACCGGATGTTCCGCTACAGGTGCACGCATCGGAGTCGGATGGAAATCGCGAACACGAGCACGCTGGGCGAAATTCCGCCGGGCCGCCGGCGGGCAGCGATTTTGCTTCCGATCATTTCCTTGCCGACCTCGCCAACGAGATCGAGGATCTGGGCATGGGTGGACTGACGCCGTCATATTCGAAGCCCGCGACGGAAGCGCCGGTCAGAAACGTTGATAAATCAAATCTCAGCGATTCCGGGCCATTGAAGGAAGTCTTTGACGAGTTCCGCGCGGAGCTCGGGGAGATGGGCGCCGACGACGAGGACTTGGAAACGCACTACAATCTCGGGACGGCGTTCCGCGAGATGGGCTTGCTTGAAGAAGCCATCAGCGAATTTCAAAAAGTGGCCAAGGCCAACGAGCGCGGCCGACCGTTCCGCTACGCGATGCAGTGCTGCACGCTGCTCGGTCTGGCGTTCATGGAGAAGGGCCAGCCGGGCATCGCGGCGATCTGGTATGAGCGCGCTCTTGAGACTCCCGGAGTCGAGCCGGAAAGCATTCTCGCCTTGCGGTATGATTTGGGCATTGCCCAGGAATCGGCTGGCGAACCCGAAGCGGCGCTAAAGAGTTTTTCCAAGGTGTACGCGATGAATATCGACTATCGCGACGTGGCCGAACGCATCGCCGCTCTCCAGAAGCCTAGCCGCTGACGCCTGGATGTTTGGTTAGGCGGAGATCCCTCACTGATGAATCGTGCGTTACGCGCGTTGCTGATTATTTTATGTTTTGAGATGGGCGCTCTGCTGCTGTATCTGCCGTGGACGAATTTCTGGGAGCAAAATTATTTTCTAAGCCATTTCCCTTCGCTGCTGCCCATTCTTTTGCATCCGTCTTTTCGGGGCTTCGTGAGCGGCATAGGAGTTTTGGATATTTTTTTAGCTTTTGGTTTGCTGCGTCCACGACCTGACACTCCGAGTGTTCCCTCCTAATAAATTGTTGCGCCTGCCGATTCTTTGTTATGTCACGGATCGAAGGAGTGTTGCTGCTGAAGGCAGCGATCGCCATAAGGCGCTGCTCAAGCGTGTCAGGAGTGCTGCCGCGGCGGGGATTGATTGGATCCAGATACGGGAGAAGGATCTATCGGGCAAAGAGCTTTCTTCCCTAACTCGAACTGTCGTTGCGCAAACGAAACAGATAAATGGTCGCGACGGGCGAACTTCGCGGATTCTTGTGAATGAAAGGCTCGATGTGGCCTATTCAGAACGCGCTGGCGGTGTACATCTCGGCGAGCATTCTTTGCCGGTTCACGATGTACGCAAATGGCTCGCTGCAAAGGCGGGTGTCGCGGAACGTGACAAATTTCTAGTGGGCGTTTCTTGTCACTCGGTGCAGGCTGCTGTGAGCGCGGCGCGCGATGGCGCGGATTACATTTTCTTCGGTCCAGTTTTTGCAACGCCGACCAAGGCGTCATTCGGAGCGCCACAAGGGCTTCCGCGATTCGGCGAAGTTTGTAGTTCCGTGACAATTCCGGTGCTGGCCATCGGCGGAATTACTCTCGATAACGCTTCCGATTGTTTCGCCGCGGGGGCAGCGGGCATCGCCGCCATCCGCCTTTTTCAAGACGCCGCCGCGGAAGACCTCGCGGCCCTCGTCACCGACTTACATGCCAAATTCCCTCTCAGTTCGCGCTAGCCGCCGCCCCCCATCGGAATCACGTGCGGATCCTTTTTAAAGCTCTGCCCCGAGTCCTTGACCACGATGGTGTATTTGTAAACTTGTCCGCGATGCCCGTTCTGCGATTTAACCGTCTGCTGGTCAGTTTCATTCTTTGGACCGCTGGAATGCGATTGAAGGCTTGGTTGCCCAAATAGGTCGTTGGCGTAAGGGTCCGTGAAAGTGATCGCGATAACCCTAGTACCGCTCTGGATGAACCATGAAACCTTATCGCCCTCACATACAACAATCGTATTGTTGGCTGGGTCTTTAAAAACGTCTTGGGTCGCTACGACTTCGATCGCATAGTCTTCTGGAGTGGCATTGGCTGGACACGTCCGACCCTTGTAATTTACGCGGGGGCCTCCACCTCCGCCTACCACCGCTGGTTTATTGTCGTTGCATCCCACGCAAATTAGTGTCATGGCGAAAAATGCTGCGCACATCGCGGCCGTCGGCAAAAACCGGGTCTTCATCATGCGGACTTTCCTTTCTTATGCTCTTGCGAAATCAGGGCCCTGAACCGTGGATCGTTCTGTAACACGGAAAAATTTGGCGTATCGCGCACGCCTGCTGTGGGGTATCCCGCGGCCACAGCGCTCTCCAATTTATCCAGCGATTTTTTCTGATCGCCCGCCTGCACATAAACCATCGCGGCGTAGTACAGCACTTCCGGATCGCGCGCGGCCAGCTTCTCCGCCTCGCCAATCAGAAGCTGCGCTTTTTGCTTTTCGCCCAGCATGGCGTGGTATTCCGCCAGATAGCTCAACATATGCGCATCTCGCGGATTAACTTTGCGCTGCTCTTCGCCGAGGTCCAGGGCCTTGCGGTAAGCGCTGGCAGCGCGATCGCGCATCCCAGGCGCCCAATAATAGGCGTCTGCCAGGTTTCCCCAGATTTCGTAATTGTTGGCATCCAGAGTGGTGGCCTCTTCGAGCGAGCGTGCTGCATCCGCGTAACGGCCGGATTGAAAATAAGCGGTGGCGAGGTTCGACATTCCATCGCCGGTTTTGCGAATCTTCAAGGACTGGTTCAACGGCTCAATGGCTTCGCTATAGCGCCCTTGCTGGATGCGGGTAATGCCGAGGTTCGCAAAACCAACGAAACTGTCCGGAACCAGTGACGCGACTTGCGTGTACATCTGCGCGGCTTCCTCCAGCCTGCCATGGCGCAAATAAAAGATGCCCAGCCGGTTGTATCCAGCCCAATAATCGGGGCGCAACGCGATTACCGCTTTGTAGGATTGCTCCGCTTCCTGCAAACGGTTCAGGCTCTCGTAGGCGCGGGCCAGCCCAGTTTGCACGGCGTCCAGCGTCGGTTCGCTCTTGGAGGCTTGCTGATATTCTGCCGCAGCCAATTCGTATTTTCCGGTGCCCTGATATACATGCCCGAGGCAGGTATGTCCTTGCGTCAGGGTTGGATCTTTCTCCAAGGCAATCTGACAGGCTTTGGTGGCGTCGCTCACTAGATGGTTTTCGTGGGTGTGCTCGAATTTCTGCCAATAAGCTTGGCCCAAACCGGCGTACGCGCCCGCGAACCCGCTGTCTTTTTCAAGTGCGTGACGAAATACGCTGATGGCGTTATCGACATTTTCTTCTTTATCGTAATTCTGCAAATAGCCCAGGCCTCGCAAATAGAAATCATAGGCAGCCGGTTCGGAGGTGCCGTGAGCCGACAATGTTTTCTTTTCTTGCGGCTCCAGCTCCAGTTTTAAAAGCTCGGTCACGCGCGCGGAGACCTGGTCCTGCAGCGCAAAGGGATCGGTTGCTGCTGCCGTGATGGTGCCGCCGCGAAGCTGTTCATGCGAACGCGCGTCGACCAGGGAATAATTCACGCGCACTTGTCCGGCAGCCCGCTGGATATTCAGCATTAGTCCATAGTTCACGCCGAACTCTTGCCGCGCTGCATCCAGTGTCTGTACGTGATGCGCACGCATTTCGCTGGGCGGAATCACCGCCAAGTGGTGGCGTTCGGACAATTCCGTCAAACCGGAAGTAAGGGTGTCCACCAGGCCGCTGTCGAACGCTCCCTCACTGGGCTGCGAATTCGCATCGTGGGAAATCACGGCGAGCTGGACCCGCTCACCGACGACGTTGCCAGTAACTGCGCCCGTAACTGCGGTCGATGTTTTCGTTGCGTGGGAGGATCTTTTTGCCAGCCACCATGCGCCCGCAATAATCAGCGCCAGCGCAGCGGCTGCGGCCACCCACCGGACGAGTCCAAGCTTAGGTTTTTCGCGGGCGGTGGAAACGATCCCCACCGCCGATGAGGGTTCCAGCGCTTCCAGCGCAGCGCGAAGTTCACCAGCTCGTTGATATCTCCGCGATGGCTCTTTCTCAAGACACCGGCGAATCACCGCGACTAACCCGAGCGGCACGGTTTCAGGCAGCGCAGGGATGGACTCATTGATGATGCCGGTGCAAAGGCGATAAAGATTGTCTCCACTGAAAGGCTTTACTCCCGCAGCCATCTCATACATGACGATTCCAAGCGCCCAGATGTCGCTACGGGCCGAAGCGTCGCCGCCTTCGAGTTGTTCTGGCGACATGTAGGGCATCGTGCCCGCCAAGCCGACAGTTGTGGCCGTGGCAGCTTGCAGGGACTTGCGAGTTACGTCGTTTGGATCGGTTCGCTTGGCAAGTCCGAAATCGAGGATTTTCGCGTCACCGTCCGGCGTAATTACGATATTCAGCGGTTTGAGATCCCTGTGAATCACGCCGCGCGCGTGGGCATGTTCCAGGGCTCCGGCGATTTGACGTGCGTATCTGACCACGCTGGATGTGGACATGCGGCCGTCCCGAATCGATTCGGACAGCGGCCGGCCTTCGACAAACTCCATGGCGATAAACATCTCGCCCTGTTCTTCAGCCACTTCGTAAATGGTGCAGATGTTCGGATGATTTAGAGCGGAGGCAGTACGAGCTTCGTCTCGAAAGCGTTGCATTTGTTTGGGATCATGAACAATTTGAGGGGGGAGAAATTTTAGTGCGACGGTGCGGCCCAGGGTGGTGTCTTCAGCCCGATACACCACACCCATGCCGCCGCTGCCCAGGGGCTCTAAAAGCCGGTAATGCGACACCAAGGCGCTTGGCACAGGCACCGCCACGGGAGGCAACCAACACGCTCGCAGACTGCGCAACGTGCGTTTTGAGAGTAGATCGCTGCGCGCAGTTTAGGCTGCGATTAAGGCGCAAGTCAACGCGCAGTTCATAGTGCCCCGCGTTGTCGCGTCAGCCATTTGGAGGTTCAGCGAGTTCAGGGATTTCGGTGCTGTCGAAAAGCCAGGGTAAACAAACAGCATTACTCAGCGCTTAGCCAGCGGCCGACCGGCTTCCATGATTCGGTGTGATCGCAAATCACACGCAAGGACGCCGTAACCGGAATGGCCAGCAACAATCCCATGCCGCCCCAGATCCATCCCCAAAATAACAGCGCGATGGTGATGGACAAGGCGTTCAATCGCACCTTCTTGCCCACCAAGGCGGGCGCCAGCAAATTATTGGAGAACATGTGAATGGCCATCAAGGCGCCAGCGATCAGCGCGTAGGATCCCGCGGAGTGCAACTTCGCAAGGGCGATCAGGAATGGCGGCAGCCAGGAGAGTACCGCTCCAAAATAGGGGACCATATTCAGCAGGCCCGAGACGATACCTATCAAGATGGGATAATCCAATCCCATGGCCCAGAAAAACACGCTGCTCGCAGCGATCACGATCAGGGTCATGAGCGACATACCGACCAGATAGTCGCGCAGCACGTCACGCAAATCTTCCAAGGTTTCCTTTACCGAGGTTCGTCGCGAGACTGGAAATAATTGCAGCGTGCTGTGCCACACCCCCTGTTTTTCCGAGAGCATAAAAAATACCAAGAAGGGAACGAAGGTAACTTCCAGCACTAGCCCGGATAACGATCCGATGAGGTGCACCACTGCCGCGCGCAGAGCATTTTCCGCACCGGCAAGCGTTCGGGACCGTCCTTTCTGCTCGGAAGTTGACTCACTGACCTGCCTTTCGAGTCCATTTAATCTTGTTTCCACGGAATTCAGAGCTTCCTTGAGCGTTCCGCTGTATTTCGGCCAATTCGCTGCGAAGTCGGATGTGCGCGAATACAACCCGTATCCCACTGCCAAGAGAACACCAATTAAGAACAACACAGTGAGCATTGAAGCCAGGGTACGCGGCATGCGCATTTTTTCCAGAAACTCCACGACGGGATCCAGAAAATAGGCAACCAGAATCGACAACAGGAGGGTGATAACCACGCTGGCGGCAAGATAGAGAAAAACCAGGATTAGCGCCAATGCCAGAAGCTTAAGACTTACGTTGGAAATCAAAACACGATGACTGGGGCCCGGGCTGCGTCGCGATTCGGTGGTAGATAGGAGCGGCTCCATGCACGAAACGGTAACATATTCATAATCGTAGCCGCATTTTGTGCGGTCAAGGGTCGCTCAAATCAACAATGCGCGTTGCAGGAGTCGCGTTGACGGAAGCCGCGATGGAAACTTTAGAGGGATTCTTGTTCTGGCTGTTCGCTAACGGCGTGCTAAACTTTTTTACCGGGTGCTCGCCCCGCGGGATTCGGGCATTTTTTTGTGGCTCGAATCGCGCCGACGTTTCGAACAATTTCATCAATGCCTAAATCACTCTTTGGTACCGACGGTATTCGCGGTGTTCCCGGAACACCGCCGCTGGACGATGCCACCTTGTTTGCCACTGGGCACGCTCTCGGCGCCTATTTGCATCGTGAACATTCTGCCGCCCGCGTCCTTATCGGCATGGACACGCGCGAATCCGGTCCACATATTGCGGCGGTCTTTGCCGCCGGCCTGTCGCAGGCTCGCGCATCGGTGGCCTTCGCGGGAGTGATCACCACCCCGGGAGTCGCGTGCCTGGTGCGCCAGAATGATTTTGAAGCCGGCGTGGTGATTTCCGCATCGCACAATCCGTTCCATGACAATGGCGTAAAACTTTTTTCGCATGAGGGGATGAAATTCCCGGACGCGACGGAAGAATTATTGGAAGTGGATATCATCACGCATCGCGATAAAAATAGATCCGCACACATCTCCGCGCGTGCGCTGGTCGCCGATCAATCGTTGGACGCGGAGTATCTTGCCTATTTGCGGGGGCGGATGATACCGGGCGCGAAGTTGAATGGGCTTCGCATGGTGATGGATTGCGCCAACGGTGCAGCGTTCAAACTCGGGCCCGAATTATTTCGTTCTCTGGGCGCGGAGGTAATCTCCATGGGTGATTCGCCGGATGGGCGAAACATCAACGCAGGGTGCGGCTCGCTGCATCTCGAAGGGCTGCGGAAACGCGTGCTCGCGGAAAGGGCCACGCTGGGGGTGGCGTTCGATGGCGACGCCGACCGGGCTTTGTTTGCTTCGGCTGAGGGACACATCGTTAATGGCGACGGGGTGATGCTGGCGGCCGCGCGCTTCCTGAAGTTTGAAAATAAGCTCAAAGGCAACCGGGTGGTCGGAACGTCGATGTCTAATTTAGGTTTGGAACGAGTGCTGGAGGCCGAAGGCATTACCCTGGTGCGCACCGACGTCGGTGACCGCTATGTCCTCGAAGAAATGCTGCGTGGCGGGAGCGTGCTGGGCGGCGAACAGTCCGGCCACATCATCTTCCTGGACGATAGCCCGGCCGGCGATGGGCTGCTAACCGCGTTGAAGATTGCTTCGCTGGTTGCCATGAATGGCGGTCTCGCGGACTTGACCAAGGGATTGAAGGACTACCCGCAGATCATCGTAAACGTGAAGGTTCGTGCAAAGCCGCCGCTCGATTCGCTCCCTCAAGTGTCGCGAGCCCTGTCGGACGCGAACTCCGCACTGGGCCAAAGTGGGCGCATTGTTCTTCGATACTCGGGCACGGAGCCGCTCGCACGGGTAATGGTGGAAGCCGAACACGATGCGGATGTGCAGCGCTTCAGCCAGTCGCTGGCGGATGCGGTTCGCGCCTCTATCGGCGCTTAAAATAATTCATCGTCTGCAGGCGCTGAGCGTTCAACAGCGCACGCGAATCTGCGCGAGCATTCTCACTGATTGGTATGGTAGTTGGACCAAAATAAAATAACGATATTTCGATTTTTGTGGAGAAAGATTCATCGCCAATTGAAGACTTGCAGTGTCGATGCGCTCCCAAACAACATAGAAGTCGCGCTAAATTCTGTGAGATTTTGTAGGCCCTGAGGGTTGTCACGTGTCTTGACCAGGGGCTTGTTTGGGCTAACCTTCGTGGTTTCAATTACTTTGAATTGTAATTTTTCATGACGGCTCGCTGGCACAACACTTGCTCTTCTCTTAGCAACTTTGAAAAGATTGGCTTCCCGGGGTGGCCGGACCCGAACCTCGACTCGGTTTCCGGTTTTGGGGCGTCAATTCAAGAAGGGGGCTTGCACCAGCCCCCTTTTTTATTTCTGGTCTGCTCCGCGATTCCTCGCATTGAACCATACAAGTCCCTGAACCAAATCGACGCAGAATCACACCGCTTCTGAATAACGGAGAAGTTTGATACGACCGTCCACATCATTCGCGGGGGGAAAGATGCGCCGAAAAAAGATGAGCGGCCGGTGGGGGTTCCGGCCGCTCGGGCGTGGGGATGAGGGAAACGTAATCCGAAGTTGCTCGTAACTTCCCGACATTATGCTGCGCTCGCGAGCAGCACAATGGCACACAGGAGCAGCCTTAACTGCCCCGGAAGCCGTGATCAACTTCCGATCACAATTGTGATTGTGCTCCCTGGGCCGGATGTGGGTCGATAGTTCCCTGGTTCTATGTCCGCCGGTACTTTCCGAGCCATACTTCCGTACCGTTCCGCATGTACTTTCGTACCGTCTCACCGAACAGGACGCGCAATAGGCTCGAGAACGGCGATGTTCCGATCATCGGTCTACCAGAGTTTACGCAGACCGGAATAGCGTCAAGCGCTCGCCACTTCCTACCGCGATACGTTATTCTTCCATGCCATGCATGACCTGAGTTACTTCCGAGAGCACCTCGATCTTTTTGCGGACATGGCGGCTAAACGAGGCGCCACGCTGGATCTTGACGCGTTCCGCGCTATCGATAAAGAGCGACGCGAGCTGATCACCAAAAACGAACAGCGCAAAGCGCAACGCAACAAAGCCAGCGAAGAAATCGCGCGTCTCAAAAAAGAAAAACAGCCCGCCGATGCCATCATTGCGGAGATGAAACAACTGTCTGAGGTTATCAAGCAATCGGATGAGCGCATTACCCTGCTGGACGAGACGCAACGGGAGTTGCTGCTCACGATTCCCAATATTCCTCATGCCAGCGTGCCGGTGGGATCTGGTGCCGCGGACAACGTAGAAGTACGCCGCTGGGGCGCGCGGCCAAAGTTTGCCTTCACACCACGCCCGCACTGGGAAGTTGGCGAGCGCGCTGGGATTTTGGATCTGTCCGCTGCCGCGAAAATCACTGGAGCGCGCTTTGCGGTCTATAAAAGCTGGGGAGCACGGCTGGAACGCGCACTTGCGAATTTCTTTCTTGATCTACACACTCGCGAACACGGTTACACGGAAGTTCTGCCGCCCTTTTTAGTGAACAGCGCGTCGCTCATGGGCTCGGGTCAATTGCCGAAATTTGCTGCCGACCTTTTCAAAATACAGGGGACCGACTTCTGGCTCACCCCCACGTCGGAAGTTGAGCTTCACAATCTTTATCGTGACGAAACGCTGCTGGAAAGCCAGTTGCCTATTTTCCTGACCGCGTGGACAGCGTGTTTTCGCTCCGAGGCAGGCGCGGCCGGGAAAGATACGCGCGGCATTCTCCGGCAGCATCAATTTCAAAAAGTGGAGTTGTTCAAATTTACGCACCCGGAAAAGAGTTACGAAGAGCACGAGGCTCTGGTTCGGAATGCGGAAACGATTCTGCAAAAGCTGGGCCTCCATTATCGAACAGTGCTTCTCTGCACTGGAGACATGGGCTTTGCCTCCGCGAAAACCTATGACCTAGAAGTGTGGCTGCCGTCTGCCAACGAATTTCGCGAAATCTCCTCGTGCTCAAACTGCGAGGCATTTCAAGCGCGCCGCGCAGGCATACGTTTTAAGCCCGCGAGCGGCGGGAAAAGCGATTTTGTGCATACGCTGAATGGCTCGGGACTCGCTGTGGGGCGCACCTGGATCGCGATCGTCGACAATTATCAACAGGAGGACGGATCGGTGGTAATCCCCGAAGCGTTGCGCCCATACATGGGCATTGACCGAATTCCTGGGCCCGAGACGCCTAAGCGTTAGGGCAGTGTCCCCTGGTCAGTGTGCCGCTTAACTTACAGAAAAAGCTTAGGTTAATGCCTTTGCCGGACGGTGTTACTGATCTTTGGCTGGCGGCTTCACTGCTGCAACTTACTGAAATTGCACCTTTTCGTTTGACGCGCCCTTTTGACCTTGCTTACACTCGGTTCACCGCGTCCTTTGGTGGGTTCCTGGGTATTGGCCGTCGTTGCCGTTCCGCTGACGCCGATGGGAATTCGCTCAACATCATTAGCTCGTAGACAAGTACCGACGCGGTCGCAGAGATAGCTATGAACTTTCTTGCTCGATTGATCAGGTTTTTGCTTTGGGTGGTGATTGTCTCGTGGGGCATTCGCCTCGCGGGACGACTTATCTCCGGCTTGCTGCAGACCGGGCGCTCGGGTGAGCCATTAAAGCCCGCCGCCGATTTGGATGCCGGACAAGGTGCACGCCTGCTGGTGCGCGATCCCATATGCGGAGTGCACATCGCGGAGGTGCTGGCAATTCCTCTGCGCGAAAATGGTGAAGTGCTGCATTTCTGTTCGTTAGCCTGCCGCGATGCCTATCTAAACTCTTCGCGGAAGCTGGCGGCGAACGCATGACGTGGCGTGAACTGACGCCGGTAGCTGTTTATCCAAAGATTTGAATATTGCGCTAGACGAACCGACTTTGAGGAAAGGACCCGAGCCGATGGCCACGGTCGCAAAGCCCACAGCCCCGACGAGACAGATTGGCACGCCTCCCATGGTGCCGCGCATCGCACCGCGCGAGGATTTAAACCCATTCCGGATTTCGCAGATTCAATTTGATATGGCCGCGGAATTCCTGAAGCTTGATCCGGGCTTGCGGCAGATACTGCGGACCCCCAAGCGCATTCTGGAAGTTTCCGTTCCCACCAAAATGGACAATGGGCAGGTGAAGGTTCTCACCGGCTACCGCGTGCAACACAACGTGGCACGCGGGCCGGCTAAAGGCGGGGTTCGCTTTCATCCCAACGTTACGCTGGATGAAATGAAAGCTCTGGCGGCGGGGATGACTTGGAAGACGGCAACCGTGAACGTGCCTTTTGGAGGCGCACAGGGCGGGGTGATTTGTGATTCGAAACGCATGTCCAAAGGCGAGCTTGAGCGCGTAACGCGACGCTATGCCAGCGAAATTCTGCCGCTCATCGGGCCATACCTGGATATTCCTGCTCCTGACGTGTATACCGATGCGCAGACGATGGCGTGGATGATGGATACCTACGCAATGACTGTGGGCCACGCGGCGCACGGGTCGGTTACCGGGAAGCCGTCGTCGATTGGCGGTTCGAACGGGCGTGAAGAAGCCATGGCACGCGGGCTGGTGGCGGTGGTCGAAGAAGCCTGCAAGCTCAAAAAAATCGCACTGCGCGGAGCAACCATCGCGATTCAAGGGTTTGGGCATTCGGGAGCTACCGTCGCGCAGCTCTTTGCCGAGAAAAAAGCCAAAATCATCGCACTCAGCGATACTCGCGGAGGGGTAACCAATTCGCGTGGGATCGACCCCATCAAAGCTATTCGATATAAAGAACGCTCCGGCACGGTGGTCGGCATGCCCGGCGCCTCGCGCACTACCAACGACGAGTTGCTGACCATGAAATGCGACATTCTGGTGCCTGCTGCTCTCGAAAACGTGATCACGTTGAATAATGCGGAAGCTATCAAAGCGCGCATCGTTGCCGAAGCGGCCAACGGACCAACTACGCCGCACGCGGATGAGATTCTCGCGCGTAAGGGAATTACTGTACTCCCAGACATCCTAGCCAATGCGGGAGGCGTGACGGTCAGCTACTTTGAGTGGGTGCAAAACCAGCAAGGGCTGATCTGGGACGCGGAAGAAGTAAATGCGCGGCTGCAAAAAACCATCGTGCGCGCTTTTCATGAGATGGTGGAAACCATGCGTAAGCATCACGTGCCGCCGCGCGCCGGCGCCATGATTCTCGCTGTTGGACGCGTCGCGGAAGCCACCCTGGTCCGCGGATTGTTCCCGTAACGCTGAATTATTTTCTGAGCCAGCCAACGTACCACAACTGTTAGAAGCCCTACTCTACAAATTTTCGAAAAGTTTTTGTTGCGTCATACCGCTTGCACGCGTACATTCGCAATTGCCGGTGCGTTTTTGGTTAGTTCGCCAAAAGCGCCCGGCAATTTTCGCTTGGAGTGAACGCTGAAGTGAAGCGGTGGCGAAATGGCGGCGCTGGTTTTTGACGTGAAACTCGTCGTGCCGCAAAAGGCTAAAAATTTGTGCGGCTTGCCGCATAAGCCGCTGAGGATTAAGCACGAAAAATGTCCAACCACATAAATTTGGCTCCCAATTTATTGCTCACCATTGGTGGATTCGATCCATCTTGCGGCGCGGGCATCGCGGCCGACCTAAAAACCTTTGCCGCTCACGGCTGTTACGGCGTGGCCGCGATCACCTCGCTGACGGTGCAGAGTACCGAAGCGGTGCAAGCGGTGCACAATACTCCGAGCGCTGAACTTCGCGAACAATTGGAAATATTGGCCAAGGATTGCGACATCGCAGCGGTAAAGATCGGCATGCTTGGCAATCGCGGAAACGCTGTGGTTGTCGCGGAGTTTCTGGATGCGCACAGATTCGCGCACGTGGTTCATGACCCGGTGATGAAATCTTCCAGCGGAGCGGAACTACTCGATGCTGCAGGGATCAAATACCTCGCTACCGAATTGCTGAAGCGCTCCACGGTGATTACGCCTAACGTACCGGAGGCGGAAATTTTAGCCGGGCTGGAGATCAAGGACGTAGCGGGCATGGAAGCGGCTGCCAGAAAGATTGTTGAGATGGGCGCGCAGGCCGTAATCGTAAAGGGCGGTCACATGGAGCGGGCCATCGACGTGCTTTTTGATGGTGAGAAAATCACTCAACTGGGCGGCGACCGGGTAAAGGCGGATAACTATCACGGAACGGGTTGCACGTTCGCGTCAACGATTACTGCGCAGTTGGCGTCCGGCCGCGGGCTAACGGAGGCGGCTATGCTGGCGAAGGCGTATGTGACGAAAGCTATCGAAAAGGGCTACGCCATCGGCAAAGGACGGATACCGTTGGATCATTTCTATCGCCTGCGCACTGAGCCGCCGGCGCGCGGCATCCATGAAGTGCCACAACACGGGATGCATCCCGCCGCGGAACCGACGGCCCACTGATTTAATTTAATTGGGAAGCACAGCTGAATATTTTTTCGCGGACGAATGATTGAAATTCTTGTCCTGCGTAGAAGTTCGTGGCTATCGTTTCCAAACTACACGGCCGGCAACAATCGTGGCCATCGGTGCGCCCCCGAAGCTGCGGCCGTCAAACGGTGAGTTGCGTGATTTGCTGGATGACTCCTTCACGTTATAAGTCCAATCGTGGTCCGTGGAGAAAAGAGTGAGATCCGCGGTTTCGGCCCTGGCAATTTTTCGTTCGAGGCCAAGCACTTTCGCCGGACCGGTGGTGAATAACTCCACCATGCGCATCAGCGTGATTTTCCCGCTGTGTACGAGTTCCAGCGCAAGCCCCAGCGCGGTTTCAAATCCCAAAATTCCGAAAGGCGCGCGATCGAACTCCACATCTTTCAAGGCCGGCTCGTGAGGCGCATGATCCGTTGCTATCGCATCCACGGTGCCGTCCGCCAGTCCAGCGAGCAGTGCGTCACGGTCTTCGCGCGCGGCCAGCGGGGGGTTCATTTTGAATCGCGAATCGTATTGAACGTCCTCATCGATCAATGTGAAGTGATGCGGCGTGACCTCGCAGGTGACGTTCAACCCGCGTTGTTTCGCCCAGCGCACTAATTCCAACGAACTGCGCGCGGAAAGATGAGCGATGTGCAAGCGAGCTTCCGTTAATTCCGCGAGCTGAACGTCCCTCGCCACGCAGACTGACTCAGCGGCGGCAGGCATTCCGCGTAAACCGAGCCGCGTGGAGGTAATTCCTTCGCGCATTACCGCGCCATGCGCTAGCGAAACATCTTCGGCGTGTTCAATGACCGGCAGATCGAGCGAGCGGCAATAGTCCATTACTTGCCGCGCCAGTTTTGCGGTAGCGATGGGCTTGCCGTCATCGGAGACCGCGACGATGCCGGCCTGCTTCATGGCTGCGATTTCCGCGATGTTTTCTCCATTGCTTCCCACCGACGCCGCGCCGATCGGCCACACCCGCACGCTGCCAGTGCCTTTCGCGCGATCGACAATAAATCGCGTGACCGATGCGTTGTCATTCACGGGTTTGGTGTTTGGCATGCAACACACGGCGGTAAAGCCGCCGCGCGCCGCCGCGCGCGTTCCAGTCTCGATGCTTTCTGAAGATTCCTGGCCCGGTTCTCGCAAATGCACATGCATGTCGATAAAACCCGGCGCGATGATCAAACCAGCTGCATCGAAAATTTCGGCATCGCGCGCGGAGGTAATTTTTCCGGGCGCGCCAATCTCGGCGATTTTTTCTCCGTCGAGAAGAATGTCCCGCGCGGCATCTGTTTTCGTCGCGGGATCCAGCACCCGGCCATTCTTAATCAGCAGCATGCGTGGATTCCTTTTTTTCTGGCGCAGTGTTCGGGGCATCCAATGCGCCATTCGCGACTGGGCCTTCCCCGCCTTCCGTGGCGCTGGACATCAACAAAAATAGCAGCGCCATGCGCACGGCAATGCCGTTGGTCACCTGTTCGAGAACGCATGACTGCGCGCCATCGGCGACTTCCGGGGAAATTTCCACGCCGCGATTCATGGGACCGGGATGCAGGATGAGCGCATTTGGATTGGCCAGCCGCAAGCGCTCGGCGTTCAGTTGATACAGCAAAATATATTCTTCGGCGGAAAGTGTGGGCTCGTACATTCGTTCGGTTTGCACGCGGAGCACGAGGATGACGTCGGCATCTTCAAGGCCCTCTTCGATTCGTGACACGCGACGAATCAGGCATCCCAAAGGACCAATTTTTTCGAGTTCGCGCGGGACCCACATCGCGGGGCCGCACAGAGTGAACTGGCAGCCGAACTTTCCGAGCAGGTGAATATTCGAACGAGCTACGCGACTGTGTTGAATATCGCCCAGGATGGTGACCTTCAAATTTTCGATAGAGCCGCGCCGGTCGCGGATGGTGAGCGCGTCCAGCAATCCCTGCGATGGGTGCTCATGCGTGCCGTCACCGGCGTTGATCACCGGGATATCCAGATTGCGCGCCACGAAATCGGCGGCACCGGAGGCGGCGTGGCGCATTACCAGACAATCCGGTTTCATAGCGTTGAGCGTGTACACGGTATCCAGAAGCGATTCGCCTTTTTTCAAGCTGGACGCTTCCGCTTGGAGGTTCATGGTGTCGGCGCCCAGTCGCGATGCCGCGGTATTAAAACTGATGCGCGTGCGCGTGGAACTTTCAAAGAACGCGAGAGTCACGGTTTTTCCGCGCAACGTGGCTAGTTTTTTTAAGGGATGGCGCTGAATTTCCTGAAAGAGTTTGCTCTGGTCCAGCAGAAAAGTTAACTCGTCCGCGCTGAGCGGTTCGAGGGCCAGGAGATCGCGAAAGCGGTAGGTCACATCGTCACTCAGGGAACGCCACTTATGGAATTACGGGCCAAGCCAGTTAGTGCCGAACTGCAGCGAAAGACGGATCAATTTTGATCAATTCGTCATGAAAATATTGCTACGGCTCCACGCGATCGACCAGTACGACGCGCTCTTCGCTGTCGATCTCGCGCAGCCGCACTTCCACGATTTCTGTGTCGCTGGTCTGCACGCTGCGGCCCACGTACTGCGCTTCGATGGGCATTTCACGGTGGCCGCGATCGATCAGCACACACAAGGAGACGCGCTTAGGCCGACCCAGATCGAACAACCCGTTCATCGCAGCGCGAATGGTGCGCCCGGTGTACAGAACGTCGTCGACGAGCACCAAGTCCATGTTATCCACGCCGAAGGAAATATCGGAAGATTGCAGCACGGCATGCGACGCCACTTTGGAGAGATCATCGCGGTACAAAGTTATGTCGAGCGTTCCGACGGGCACTTCCACGCCATCGATCCCGCGCATGGCTTTCGCGATTCGTTGCGCCAGGGGAACGCCGCGCCGCCGCACCCCGATCAACGCCAGATGTTTCGTGCCGCCGGATTTCTCCACGATTTCGTGCGCCAGGCGCTGAATAGTGCGATCGATTTCCGACGCCGACATGAGCTGAGACTTTTCTAAGATGCGCATGAGTTCGCGTAATCCTATCATTGCTGCCGCGCGGCGGCCAATGCAACCGTGGCGTAACATTGGGATGATAGACTGCCGAAGTTCTTCTGGAGGAATTGGGGATGGCTGGTCTGACGGCGAGGGCTTTTTATGGTGCAAAGAAAATTGTGGCGGGCGCTGCGATAGGGTTGTATGTGGTGCTGGGCGTAGCGGAGCCGATCACCGCACAAAAACCTCCGGAACAAACTGACGCCCACAAAATCAGCACGAAAGACGGCTCCCGCGATTCCAGCAAGCCAAAACTGGTGGTCATCCTGGTAGTCGACCAGATGCGCGGCGATTATGTCGATAAATTTCAGCAGCAGTGGACCGGCGGTTTGAAGCGGCTCGTCGATGAAGGGGCCTGGTTCCACGAAGCTGCCTACAATTATGCCGCCACGGAAACGTGCGTGGGTCACGCCACCATTTCTACCGGGGCATTTCCCGCGAGCCACGGGATGGTCGGCAATGAATGGTGGGATCGCGAGCAGCAAAAGGACGTTACGTGTACCGCGGATGCATCGGTAAAAAATATGGCCTACGAAAGCGTGAGCGCTCCGGCTGCAAGCAGCGCTGGGGGTGGCGTATCCGGCTCAACGTCAAAGGCTGCGGGAGATAGCGCCACCAAAATGCTGATTCCGGCGTTTGCGGAAGAGTTGAAATTCCAGACGGGAGCGGGCACGCGCGTGGTCGCCATGTCGCTCAAAGCGCGCGCGGCTATTACGTTGGCTGGACATCAAGCGGATTCGGTGACGTGGTGGGATGCGGGTAGCGGTTTGTGGCAAACTTCGTCGGCATACGGGCAAGCACCCTTCACCGCGGAATTTGTGAAATTGCATCCGGTTACTGAGGACTACGGCAAAACATGGTCGCCGCTTCTACCAGAGTCTGAGTACCTATATGACAAAACCGCGGTCAACGTCGGGTCACCAGCCGGTTATGGAGCGACATTTCCTCATCCTTTGCGTGGAGCTGAGGACAGCAAAGGGCCGGACCATTCATTTTATTTGCAGTGGGCTACGAGTCCCTACGCCGAAACCTATCTGTCGCACATGGCCGAAGACGCGGTGGACAAGCTGCAGCTTGGCAGGGGCCCCGGCACTGATTTTCTTTCGGTGAGTTTTTCTTCGGTCGACTATGTAGGACACGCCTTTGGGCCGCGCAGCTGGGAGATCCAGGACGAACTGGCCCGGCTGGATCGCGATTTAGATGAGTTGTTCACGCATCTGGATAAAACCGTGGGGCGCGGGAAATATGTGGTGGCCTTCAGCTCCGATCACGGAGTCGCGCCTGTTCCAGAAGATTTGCGGAAGACGGGCATAGACGCGGGGCGCCTGAATCTTGAAGAGGTAAGAAGTCGAATTGAACAGACGCTTGAGCCGCTTCATTACGCACAGCCTTCGGTAGCTAAAATTGATGGGGCGGAAGTGTACTTCACTCGCGGGACTTACGCGAAGCTGAAGAGCGATCCGCGTGCGTTGCAGACCATAATGGACGCGATTCAGGGTACTCCCGGAGTAGCTCGTGTATATCAAGCTGAGGAATTGGCCGACCGGCCGACCACGAGCGATCCGATTCGTGCTGCAGAAGCGGCCGGATTTTTGAAGTCGCGTAGCGGCGATTTGCTTATCGTTCCCAGGCCCTACTGGATCTGGGATTATTCGGCGCCAGGAAAACCGGGGCGCAATGGCGGCACTTCGCACGGGACACCAAATTACTACGACCAACGAGTTCCGGTGATTCTGATGGGCGCGGGAATTCGTCGCGGAAAATATTATGAAGCGGCTACACCCGCCGACATTGCGCCAACGTTGGCCACGCTTTGCGGGATCACGCTGGCTAGTCAAGACGGGCGTCCCTTAGTCGAAGCGCTTGAAGGGTCTCAATCCGCGCAAGAGCAGGCGGCTTCGCATACACGATCGACAAGCGATACCCACACGTCCGATCGCTAGTCTCCTGAGTCAGTGATTTCTTGCATATTGTTTGTGCGGTGCGCAACAAGCGTGCGGGAAGCGAACCGACCGATGCTGTTGAGAATCGCATCGGCACTCGTGGTCCACACAAAAGGCTTGGGTTGCTCATTGTG
>DATNKL010000118.1:0-14083 GCA_035603415.1 Candidatus Acidiferrales bacterium | reverse complement strand
ATCAGGTGCAGGCACCTTACTACATCGAATACCGCGTGAACGATGTGGATGATTACACTGCGGAGGCGGCTTACGGCGCGCTAGTACAGAGCCAGCGGGTGCACGTGCGCATATTGCGAGTGGTGGTGCGCATCGGCGATTACAAACAAGATAGCTATTTCAGCCAGGGCGTGGGGGAGACAAATATTCTGCCGCTGGATAACGACCCCATCGCTTTGCGGCACCAGATCTGGACGGCAACAGACGAGGCGTATAAGAGCGCGGGGGAAGCGTTCGCGGAAAAACAGGCGGCGCTGAAACAATTCAGCGCGGATCCGAGCGCGGTCGATGATTTTGCTAAAGAACCGGCGGTGATCGCGCTGGAGCCAGTGGCGACATTGAAATTCGACCAAAAGGAGTGGAAGAAGACGCTCCAGGATGCGACAGAGCTATATAAACAATATCCGGAGGTACAGTCTTCGACGGCGTCGGCGCGCTTCACGGGAGTGAATGAGTATTTTGTGAATTCGGAAGGAACCGTGACGCGTGACGGCCGTGCGACATACAGCGTGCAATTCAATAGCGCGGCGCAGGCGGCAGACGGGATGCGCGTGACGCGCAATCCGGGATGGATGGTGGCGCGCGCGGAAGAATTACCGAGCCACGATGCGTTAATCAGCGATGCGAAGAAAACATTGGAGACGGTGGTGGCGTTGAAGAATGCGCCGATCGTGGAAGAGGAATACCGTGGTCCGGTTTTGTTTGCGCCGGACGCCGCGGACGACATCGTAGCTTCGCTGATTGGGCAGAACGTGGTGGGGCGCAAGCCGCAACTCGGGAAACCGAACCGCACGACGGGATCGTTTGCGTCGAGCTACAAGACGCGAGTGCTGCCGAATTTTTTGAGCGTGGTTGACGATCCGACGCTGAAAGAATTTCAAGGCAAGAGCACCGTGGGAAGCTATGACGTGGACAGCGAAGGAGTCAAAGCACAGCGCGTGACGGTGATTGATAACGGAACGTTGACGAATTATTTGGTGGGACGTCAACCTATACGCGATTTCACGGCTTCGAACGGGCATGGCCGGGCTGCGCCGGGAGTGTTCCCTGCCCCGGGCGTCGGCGTGTTGGTGGTAAAGAGCTCGGAAGCGCAGAGTCTGGCGGCGTTGAGACAGCGGGCGCTGCAGATTGTGGCGGATCAAGGATTGCCATACGCGTATCGCGTGGACACGCTAGGGCCGGGCAACACGCCGCGCCTACTTTACCGTGTATATGCGAAGGATGGACATGAAGAGTTGGTGCGAGGCGCGGTGTTCAGCGAGCTGGACGTGCGCGCGATGAGAAGCGATTTGATTGCCGCGGGGGATGATCCGCTGGTGAGCAACCGGTCGGGAGGAGCGCCAGCGACGATCATAAGCCCGTCGCTGCTATTTGGGGAACTGGAAGTGAAACGCGCGGACACCAGCAAGGATAAATTGCCGGAGTATCCGGCGCCACCGTTGGTGGCTTCGACAAGCGCGCGGCAAGACAAAGGCTCGGACTGATTATTTGTTTTTGAGTTGAGATTCCATTTATGACCCTGCGCGAACGACTGGAATGGGTAAGCAGGATGTCGCTGCTGGTTTTTATTCTGGCTTCGGCGGCATTTCTAAGCGCAATTACGGCCATGCGGGTGGCCATTCACGGGCGCGAAGTGACCATGCCGAATCTTGTGGGGAAAAACGTTACGGAGGCCAGCCACCTTTTGCGGTCGCGCGGTTTGATTTTGCGCGTGGCGGACCGCGTGTATAGCGATTTGCCGACGAACGTGGTGGTGCGGCAAACGCCTACGGCAGGATTGCTGATGAAGGTGTCGCAGCAGGCGCACGTGGTGCTGAGCCTGGGACAACGGCAACTGAGCATACCGAGGCTGGAAGGGACCACGCTTAGAGTTTCTCGTATCGAGATGCTGCGCGAAGGACTGCAAATCGGAGAAGTGTCAAATATTACGTTGCCTAAGGTTCCGGCGGACACGGTGGTGATTCAGAATCCTAAGCCGGGAACCGGGGCGGCTACGCCGCGCGTAGATGTGTTGGTGTCGCAAGGGGACCGCGATAAGGCATACGTGATGCCGCACCTGGTGGGGCTGAATGAAACTGATGCGCAACATCGGCTGGATATTGCGGGGCTGCGGCGCAAGGTGAACTATGTGACGGCTCCGCAATGGCCGCATGGCGCGGTGGTGGATCAGACGCCGTTGGCAGGGTCGCGGATTGCGGCTTCTGCGCCGGTGGAGTTGACGATTGCGTTGTAGGACGGGTGTGGTGGTAACACCCGGGAGTCTCACGTAACCCCAAGACCTTCGCTAAAAAATCGAAACTCAATAAAATGATTTTCTACTGCTCGAGCCGTAAGTAACGGAATTGGAGCTTGTGGTTATGGATTGCGGTGGTTCCACGTTAAAAGACCCACCTGCCACGGCAGGTAAACCCTCCAAAAGCCGAGGGTGGGGCACCCTCCGACTGAATAGACTACCCGGCATATTGAATTAGCGCTTCGTTGGAAATTTTTCGCAGGAATACTACAGAAAGACTAAGAATAAAGAAGATATGAGGGCAACCCAGGAGCGTGGAGGGGGTTCTCAATAACGGGATTTACTGGCCGGAAGGGTAAAGATGAGTGGGGACTGGCCTTTCGTTCAGGTTATAATTCGTGGGTGTAATTCCTGAGTTCGGAGTTTGGAGCGGCTCTCCCCAGCGGCCGCGGCAGGATTCGAAGGAATTCAACAACTAGAGAGGTGATGTTTGCTACGTACTCCGCCGTATGCAACTAGCAATCGGATCGCGGTCCTGTTGATGATAGCGATTTTCCTCGTGGGAGCGACACAGTCCAGCGCGCAGATCCTGCACAAGAAGAAGAAGGTTGATAAGTCCACTAACGCGGACAACAATGCCCAGCCGGATAAAGTTTTATACGACCGCGCTGCGGAAGACATCAAGCATGGCAAGCACGAAGTTGGACGGCTAAACCTGCAGACGCTTATCAACACTTATCCTGACAGCGAATATCTGGCCAAAGCGAAACTGTTGATTGCCGACTCTTATTATAAGGAGGGCGGCACGGCCAACATGACGCAGGCGATTTCGGGCTACAAAGATTTCATCGTGTTCTTCCCTTTCCTGCCGGAGGCGTCTTACGCGCAACTGCAAGTGGCCATGGGTCACTTCAAACAAATGGAGAAACCGGACCGGGATCGCACGGAGGCGAAAGAAGCGGAGAGCGAATTTCAGACGTTCCTGCAGAAATATCCGAAGGATCCGCTGGCGGATAAAGCGATGCAGCATTTGAGGGAAGTGCAAGAGGTGATCGCCGAGGGAGATTACCGGGTTGCGTATTACTACTACACGAAAGGCGACAAGCGCGCAGCGGCGGCGCGTCTGATTGGGATTACCAATCGTTATCCGCTGTACAGCAGAGCGGATCGCGCGCTATGGATGTTGGGGGACATTTTCGATAAGGCGGAGAAAAAAGAGGTCGCGGCACTTTATTACGGACGAATTGTGAGGAATTACCCGCTCTCCAGTGAAGCGCCTTCGGCTAAGACGCGGCTGGTGGCGATGAAAGTGCCGGTGCCGCAGCCCGATCCGAAAGCTCATGCGCGGATGGTGGCGGACCAGAATGCTCCGCGGCCGCATACTAGCCTGGTGAAGAGACCGATGGGAGTTCTGCATTCTGGGCCGACCGGTGAAATGAGGGCTGCGGCTCGAGTAGGAGAGCCGAATCTTGAGCCGGAAGCGGACACCACGTCGGCAACGGATGTGCTTACGGGAGGCAACTCGTCGCGTATTGTTGTGGGTGGCGGAGGTGGCGGAGGAGCAACGACTGGGCCCACTGGGAATACGACGGGGATTGTGGCCACGGTGACGCCGGGTGGGCCGAAGACGGAAGAAAACGGCAGCGCGGAAGGCGCTACGCCGGCTGAGGGCACTGTTCCGGCGGCCACTGCGCCGGAAAATAACGCGCCTGGAACTGCGGCGCAGCCGGAGTCGGGTTCGGCAACGCCGGGAGAATCGACGTCGGCCGCACCCGCGACTGCTAACACTGGAGATGCCGCAGTGGCCACCGGAACCGATGCGAGCGGCACAACCGCTTCTGGAACGGCGAACACTACGGACGCTTCAGGAACAGCGAACACGACGGATGCATCCAAGACGGATGCGGGTAAGACCGATGCGGCGCAGACCGATTCAGGAAATCAAGGCGACAATACAAAAGAATCGACCAGCAAAAAGAAGAAAGGCGTGCGCAAATTAGTGCCGTGGTAGAACCGTAGCAGTGACCCTGGCAATCAGGGGAACAGGCGTGGCCTTTTTGGGCCACGCCTTTTTTTTGCCATGCAGCGTCGCAGGAGCTGGCCATTGGTGCAGGTGACGCGGCGTATTCACTTGGGACACAGGGAAACCGTTGATGCGTTGACGACCACGGTGGGGGATGCTCAAATACGTGAGAATCGAGCAAAACCCCGGCTACCGGTGCTTGGGACGGCAAGTAGATTTCGCGGAGGATGTAGGTGGCCAAGATTCTGGTTGCGGACGACAACAGCAACATCCAGCGGATGGTGGGGCTGGCCCTGAAGGATCAGGGTATTGATGTTGTCGCGGTAGGCAACGGCGAAGCCGCGGTGCGAAAAATTTCGGAGATACGGCCCGATTTAGTGTTGGCGGACGTATTCATGCCGGTGCGCAACGGCTATGAAGTTTGCCAGTATGTCAAAGAAGATCCCTCACTGAAGCACATCCCAGTAATTCTGTTGGTCGGCGCATTTGATCCTCTGGATGAGCAGGAAGCACAACGTGTGGGTGCCGACGGAGTATTGAAAAAGCCCTTTGTTCCACCGGATCCGTTGATTGTGATGGTGAAGGCGGCGCTTCAGAAAGCGGGAGTTTCTCTGGGTTCGGGAGGCAGGGAGAAAAGTCCTGCAGCTACTCCGCGCAAATCTGCTGATGTTTTGCCGTTTACGGCGTCTCCGTTAGCTGGTCTGGTGCCGCCGCCAGCGGAGCTCGCGGGTTCTCCGCTGGGAGGGTTGTCATTCAGCAGGCCATCACCTCCAGAAATGGTGGTCACAAGCAATGAGAGCTTTGTGGATGCACCGGCGGCTCCGGAACCGGTAAGGATCGATGCGGGGGAACAGACGATGGCGTTCGGGGACTTGCTGGGCCCAACAACCGTCGAAGAGACTGAATTCGTTTCGAGCTATGAACCGGAGAAGAACGGCGCCGGCTGGTCTGAATTGGACGAACCGAACGAAGTGCCTGAAGAAGAGGAAGAAGAAGCGAGCAAATCAGCACCTTCCTGGAGGCGCGAAGAGGGTACGACTGCTTCTGGTGGAGAAGACGAAAGCAGGCCGGTGCAAAATTGGCGCGACCTGCCGATGATGCATACGACGGGAAGGAAGAGCGCACGAGAGACGTGGGAAGAAACCGAAGACAAGGGCGGGTTTGTCACGGCGGCAGAAGTGCCGGGGGAACTGGGCGCGTTTGGTACGGAAATCAGCGCGCTTGAGGGCGAATCGCTAAATGCCAAGACGCAGGAAGCGAACGTAGCTGAAACACCTGTGGAAGAAGCGCCTCAAACGGGATTTTTAGAACAGACGGAGACATTTTCCAGTGATGAGAGTGCTGTGGCGCTGGCGGAAGAGACTGAATTTTCGACGGCGGAGTCGGCAGACCAGCGGGCTACGGGGAATGCGAGTACGGTCGGCGAAGTTGCGAACGAGGTAGTAAGCGAACCGTTGCCAGAGATTGCACACCTGGAAGAGGCTGCACGGAGGCAAGAAGTTGCGCGCCAGGATGCAGCAGCACGGCAAGAAGAGATTGATCGACAGGAAGAGATTGCGCTGCAAGAAGAGGTTGCGCGGCAGGAAGAGATTGCACGGCAGGAAGAAGCTGCGCGACAGGCAGAAATTGCGCAACAGGAAGAGATTGCGCGACAGGCAGAAGTTGCGCGGCAGGCAGAAGCTGCTCAACAAAAACAGAGACAGGCAGAGCCTGAGCCTGAGCCGGTTAATAGTTGGTTTTCGCGCCCGGCGAGCCCGTGGGACAGCGACGCAAAGAGGTCCAATCCATGGGCGGCGGCTTTGGAGTCAAAGCCAGGAACCGCTGAGGGGGAGACTGCTCGGACGGCAACGATTAGTGGATCGGCTTCGTCACAGGGCGGCGGCAACACTTCCTCGGACGCGCTGGCCACGGTGATTTCGGATTTGTCGGCTGCGGAGGTCAGTTCGACGCAACCGACGGCGGCGCAAGCGGAAGTGGATGCGATGGTGGCCAAGGTGTTGTCAAAACTCAGTCCAGAAGTTTTGCAAGCGGTAACGCGAGAACTCTTGAAGCCGGTAATAGCCGCGCTCGTTGAAGACGAACTAAAATCCAAGAAGTAAGTTTCTTCCCTGCCAGTCTTCCAAAATATTTTTATTCGAATTAATTTCAGCGGCGCTGGGGTGCAGTGAATGTGGGGCATAATTGACGTCGCCGCTTTGTCCCTCGTATAGTCGAAGACTATTCTCGAAAAGAAGTCGTCGGTGAAGTTTGAATGGCAGATGGTGCCAAGTATTCGTGGAGAAATGTGCGTTAATGGCTCGCGAAATTCCTAAAGGTTACCAACCGCAAGAAATTGAACCGAAGTGGGCCGAGTATTGGGTAGCGGAGGCGCTATTCTGCGCTAATCCGGATTCACCGCCACCTGTTTTTTCCATCGTGATTCCACCGCCCAATGTGACCGGATCACTGCACATCGGGCACATGCTGGAGCATACCGAGATAGATATTCTGACGCGTTGGCATCGCATGCGCGGATACAACACATTGTATTTGCCAGGCACTGATCACGCCGGCATTGCGACGCAGCGGGCGGTGGTGCGGCAACTGGCGGAGGAAGGGATAGATTACCGCGAACTGGGACGGGAAGAATTTGAGAAGCGGGTGTGGAAGTGGAAGGAAGAAAGCGGCGACACCATTACGGAGCAGATGAAGCAGATCGGAGAAAGCTGCGACTGGTCGAGGGAGAAGTTCACGCTATCGCCAGAGATGTCTCGCGTGGTGCGCGAAGCATTTGTGCGCTTGTACGAAGAGAAGCTGATTTATCGCGCGCATTATCTGACCAATTGGTGTCCTGTGTGTTTAACGGTTTTGAGCGATCTGGAAGTGGTGCATGAAGAGCGCCAGGGACACTTGTGGCACATCAAGTACCCGGTGGTCGGTGCAGATGGGACCGGGACCGGTCCCGGCGGGCATGCTGCGAAATTCCTGGTGGTGGCGACGACGCGGCCGGAAACCATGCTGGGGGATACGGCGGTCGCGGTGCATCCCGAAGATGAACGATATAAGGATTTGATCGGGAAACACGTGGTGCTGCCGTTGATGAATCGGTTGATTCCGATCATCGCGGACGAGATGGTGGATCGCGAGTTCGGTACGGGCGCTGTGAAAATAACGCCGGCGCACGATCCCAACGATTTTGAAGTTGGACAGCGGCATCACCTGGCGGAAATCAATGTAATGACGGACGACGGAAAAATGAACGCGGCGGCGGGCGCGTACGAGGGGATGGACCGCTTCCAAGCGCGAAAGAAGATCGTGGAGGATTTAAAGACGCAGGGATTACTCGGAAAAGTTACCGAGCATACGCACGCGGTGGGATTGTGCGAGCGGAGCAAGACGATCGTGGAGCCGCGGGCGTCGACGCAATGGTTTTGCAAAATGAAGCCACTGGCGGAACCGGCGATTGTGGCGGTGGAGCACGGCGAAACTCGCATCGTGCCGGAGAATCGGCGAGAAGAATATTTTAACTGGATGCGTAATATTCGCGATTGGACGTTATCGCGGCAACTGTGGTGGGGCCACCGGATTCCGGCGTGGTACTGTGAGGAATTCGGGCACGTCACGGTGGCGCGCGAGACGCCAACGAAGTGCGGAACTTGCGGATCAGGACAATTGAGGCAGGATCCGGACGTGCTGGATACCTGGTTTAGCTCCGGGCTATGGCCGTTTTCGACGCTGGGCTGGCCTGAAGAGACGAAAGACTTCCAGACGTATTATCCGACGACTTTGCTGATCACCGGATACGACATTTTATTTTTCTGGGTCGCGCGAATGATCATGCTGGGGATACACTTCACCGGACAGGTTCCCTTTCGCGCGGTGTATTTGCACTCGCTGGTGCGCACCGGCAGCGGCGAGAAAATGTCCAAGTCCAAAGGAACGGGACTTGATCCGGTATTGCTGAATCAGCAGTACGGGACGGACGCGATGCGATTTTGCCTGGCATCCATGGCCGCGCCTGGGACGGACATTGTGCTGTCGGATGACCGACTGGCTGGGGCTCGCAATTTTGCCAACAAGATATGGAATGCGGCGCGGTTTCTGTTTGTAAATCTGGAAAAATTTGAGCAGGGCGGGGCTGCTACATTACAGGAATTGGCGGACCCTGAAATTCGGGCGAATGCTCCTTGTGCACTTGATGACGCTATACCGCTGCGGGACGCCTGGATTTTCGCGCGACTTGCGGCGACGATCGAGCAAATGAATGATGCGCTCGCGAATTACCGGTTTCACGAAGCGGCGCAAGGCGTGTACCAATTTTTCTGGGGGGATTTTTGCGATTGGTACATCGAGTGGGTGAAGCCCGATCTGCAAAGCGGCGACAAGCACCGTGCGATTGTGGCGTGGCGCAATTTATTTGCGGTATTTGAGGCGGCGCTGCGGTTGTTGCATCCGTTTATGCCGTTTTTGACGGAGGAACTGTGGCATCAATTTCCGCAACGAGCCGGGGCGAAATCGATAGCGCTGGAACGTTTTCCGGAAGTGCGGAACAGTTGGCGCAATGATGCGGCGCTGGAAGAATTTGGACTGCTGCAGGAAATCATCACAGCGGTGCGCAACATTCGCGCGGAGATGAAGCTGGACCCCAAGAAGAAGGTGGCCGCGGAACTTTCGGTGGCGGATGAAGCGAGACGCGGGTCGGTAGAATCGAATCGCGATGGCATTGTACGGTTAGGAATACTGACGGATTTGAAGATTACTGGCGGACGGCTTGAGCAGAGCGGCGGCGGCGCGGTGCGCTCGAGCGCGAAATTTGACTTACGCATTGCGTACACAGAAACGGTGGACGCTGCCGCGGAGTGCGCAAAAATCACGAAGGAGCTGGAAGGGCTGCGCAAAGCCATTGGATCGAAAGAAAAACAACTTGGCGACGAAACATTTCTCAGCCGCGCGCCGGAAAAGATTATTCGAGGATTGGAAGCGACGCTCGCGACGCAGCGCATCGAAATGCAAAAACTGACAGAGCGTTTTGAGCAACTGGATTGTTAGTTGACGATGGAACAGCCGCAGATTGCGCGCGGTTGCTTGAGTCAGGACACCTCTAATGGCAGTCCGTGTTAAACCTGCTGGAAACATTGCTGGGAGTACGGAGCGGCAGGTGGCTGCACTGCTAACGCTGCTGGCGGAGAATGGAACGATCGTTATCAGCGGAGCAAGAATCGCGCGGGAAATCGGTGTATCACGTTCGACGGTGTTCCGGTGGGTTACGCGGTTGCGCGAACTGGGCGTAAAGGTGAAGGGACGCGCGGCCACGGGATATTTTCTGGAGCAAGTGCCGGACATTTTGACCGCAGACATGCTGCGACAGAGACTGCGCGGCAGTTTATTTGGAAAGCGGATTTACCATTTTTTTAAGACGGATTCGACCAATCGAGTGGCGCTGGAGCTCGGACACGCCGGTGAGCCGGAGGGCGCGGTGGTGCTGGCGGAAGAGCAAACGGCCGGGCGGGGCCGCGCAGGACACACCTGGCATTCCGAGCGGGCCACGGGAATTTACGCGACGCTACTGCTGCGGCCGCGACTGGCTCCGGTGCAAGCGCCACTGCTAACCATGATGGCGGGGTTGTCGGCGCACGCTGCGGTACAAGCGGTGACGGGCCTAAACGTAGATTTGAAATGGCCCAATGACTTGCTTATCAGCGGGAAAAAAGTGGGCGGGATTTTGACGGAAATGCATGCGGAACCGACGCAGGTGCGATTCGTGATTGTGGGAATTGGGATCAACGTGAATCAGGAGAAATTTCCAGCGGATCTGAGCGGCAAGACCACTTCTCTGCGAACGGAGACTAGCCGGACGCAATCGCGGCTGGAAGTGCTGGTGCAATTCCTGCGACAATTTGAGCGCGATTACCAGGAGTTGCTGCGCGAAGGCGCAACGAGTGTGGTGAAACGGTTCGAAGCGACTTCCAGTTATGCACGAGGCAAACGCGTGCGGGTAACGAACGGCAGAGAAAGTTTCACGGGCGTAACGGCGGGATTAGAAGAGGAAGGTTTGCTGCGGGTGAAGCGCGATACGGGGGAGACCACGGCGGTGATTGCGGGCGACGTCACGGAGATTCGGTAAAAAAAAATGCTGAAGAACGGGAAAACATGCTCCTGACCATCGACGTTGGAAATACAAACACGGTTCTTGGAGTTTTTCGCGACGCGGAACTGGTTGCCAATTGGCGGCTGAGCACGGCGCGGGAGCAAACGGTTGATGAATATGGGGTGTTGACGAGGAATTTATTCACGCTGGCGGGGCTGGACCGGGACGCAATTACCGGAGTGATGATCAGCTCGGTGGTGCCGCCTGTGAATTGGACGCTGAGCGAGATGGCGCGGATTTATTTCGGGAAGAAGGCGCTATTCGTGGAACCCGGCGTAAAAACCGGGATGGCGGTGCTGGTTGATAATCCGCTGGAAGTGGGCGCGGACAGAATTGTGAATGGGGTAGCGGCATTTCATGAGTACGGCCCGTGCATTGTGGTGGATTTTGGGACGGCTATTACGTTTGACGTAATTTCCGCGCGCGGTGAATATCTGGGTGGCGCCATTGCTCCGGGCATTGGGATTTCGTCGGAAGCATTGTTCGCGCGAGCGGCGAGACTTTCGCGCGTCGAAATTAAAGATCCGGGAAAAGTCATCGGGACAAATACGGTGAGCCACATGCAGTCGGGCTTGTATTACGGATTCGTGGACCTGGTGGATGGCATGCTGAAACGCATGAAGGATGAGCTGGGCAACGAAGTTACGGTGGTGGCCACTGGCGGGCATGCAAAACTGGTGGCGCGAGGTTCCAAACATATTCAGCACACGGACGAATTTTTGACGCTGACGGGGCTGCGGCTGATCTGGGAAAAGAATCAAGGTGCGGAGCCGGGCAAGACGGGGCGGGTTCGTGAAGCGAGTGCTGGCGTCGTAGAGAAAAAAGACCTGCGATAATCGCTGCAGAATTTTACAGCTGTTGGGCTACTCCCTTTTGTCAATCACACATGGACGGCTGGAACTATTTCAACTACTTCACAGAAATCGAAGAATATTTCTGGAAGAAGCGTGGCGCGCATCTGCTGGTGTCACCGCTGGACTGGGCGATCATGGAAACCTGGCAGAAAGCGGGAATTCCGTTGGATGCGGCTTTAAAAGGGATTGATCGCGCGTTCGAGAGTTATCAAAGGTCGAGGCGGGGCGGGTTGGGCAAAACCCTGAAGAGCCTGGCTTACTGCACAGACGCGGTGCTGGAAGCGGCGGAGGAACAGAAGGAGGCGGCGGCAGGAAGCGGAATTAATGCCACTGGTGCTGCGCGGACGGCGCGAGCTGCACCAAAGGAAATATTCTCGCGCGAGGAGATTAAGGGTTATTTCGCGCGGAATGTGGGCAGAGTTAAGGCGGTGGCGGAAAAGCTGGCGGCGAGTGAGGCGGGTGTGGAGTCGAGTTCGCGCTTGCGGGAAATTGCAAAATCGCTGGAAGGCAGCATGGTGTTGCTCGATACACCGGGGTCAGTTGATCTGGAGGATCTGGAGCGGCGATTGACGATTCTGGATGAGAAGCAACAGGCGCTCATGGCTAGTCACGTGAGCGAAGAACGGATGCTGCAGCTGAGACGCGAGATGGACGGGCAATTGGCGGCGTATCGGAAGAAAATGAAGACGGAACAACTGGCAATGGTGGAAAAACAATATATACAGAAGCGATTGTTGGAGGAGTTTGGATTGCCTAGGTTGAGTCTTTTTTATCTGGCGTGAGTTGCTGTGTTGGCGGGCAAAAATCTATGCTGGCATTCACGCGCGACTGGCACTGCAAATTGTGCGGGGATTTCCCGGGAAACGCCAAGACCGGCGCGAATTTCTTCGGAAACCCCAAGCCCCACCCTTGCAAAAACCGCAAGGATGGGGCACCCTCCGCGTTTTTGTGATTTGGGGGGGAGAAAGACCACGACTTCACTTCGCGTTTTGTGATTTGCGAGGGACTGCGGGCAGGCTCTTACATCGTGACCAGCACCTCGGTTCGTGCGAACTATTGTTAGTGGCAAGTGGGGTCGTCGTTGAAGGAGCCGCTTAGCACCATGGAATTCAGGAACTGGCTGCATTTTTGAATTTTCGCGAGGGTTGGGTCGTCCCTGAGGGCATTCGGATCAACGACTTTCTCGCCATTCAATTGCTGGCGGTCAGCCTCTACCTGGTTGGCCCAAGAGGTCATCATGTCAGCTTCGTTGCGCAATACTTGAAGAGCATTTTTATCTGCGTCGGTGGAGGCAACGACGGCAGCTTGCTGGAGCGCGTCCATTGACTGTTGATGATAGGCCTGCACCCACGTCTCGCTGACGGCCAGTCCGTAGAGAATCATGGCGCGAACGGCTACGCGCCACTCGCGCATGGCGGCAAGGGCGGATATTGCGGCGGATGAAAAATCACGCGAAAGTTTTTGTGAATTTTGCGCGGAATCGTCGGTCGCGACAGCGGCGGCATCCGCAGGAGGTATGGTGAGCACGACACGACGGGGCTCAACGGTGAAGACGGCGTTGGTGGCCTGAGCGAGAGCCTCCAAGTCGACGTACAAGCGGCCGTTGATTTGCCGGACGCCGGCACCGGTGATTTTACCGTTTACCACCAGGCTTTTGTTTGTGCTCTGCGCGAAAAGCATTCCAGAAAGCAGCAGGACAAAAGCAAGATAAAGAACGAATCGACAAGACGGGTATTTGCTCAGCATTTGGACACCACAATTTCTGGGCTGGGATTGCTATTGTACATCGACGCGCTTTTTTGAGGCGTGTCGGTTACACTTTTAATCGCCTACATTTCTAGCAGACCTGTTGAAAGGGCTGCGTCCACAGCGCTCACAGTAAAATTGGGGCCTAACTATGTCAGATGAGTTACTATTATCAATTGAGAAGCTCGTTTACGGTGGTGACGGATTGACGCATGCGGATGGCAACACCGTCTTTGTTCCTTACGTACTGCCTGGGGAAGGTGTGCGCGCGGCCACCAAGACCAAAAAGAAAAAATTGATCTGGACCAAGTTGGTGGAAGTAACTGCGCCGTCCACGGAACGAATAGCGCCTGCGTGCCCGCATTTTCAGGTTTGCGGGGGGTGTCATTACCAGCATATTCCGGCGGCGGAGCAGGTGCGGCTGAAGATCGAGATTTTGCGGGAGACGCTTTCGCGGCTGGGCGGGGTGCAGTGGAACGGGGAGATCACTGCACATTCGGGGGAACCTTATGGCTACCGCAACCGCGCGCAGTGGGCGGTGCGGAGCGGAATGCCGCGGGCTCTGGGGTATTTTTTGCCGGAGAGTTCGATGATTTTGCCGATCGACACTTGTCCAGTACTTTCGCCGCAATTACTGGAGACTTTCACGTCATTGCAAGAAATGGCGCGAGGCGGGAAATTGCCAACGGGTATTCTAGAGATAGAGGCGTTCACAGATTCAGCAGACGAGAAAATTGCGCTGAATGTGGCATTCGACAAATTCCCGGCGCCGGCTGCAGAGATCGCTTCCCTGCTTCGAGCGGAATTGCCGCGGCTTGAAAGCTTGTTGTTACTGGACCAGAAGAAGAATCGTTTTGAATTGAGCGGGCCGGGATTTCTGATACATGAAGTGCGCGGCTTTAAATACCACGTTAGCCATTTGTCGTTTTTTCAGGTGAATCGATTTTTGACCGAGGCTTTGCTCAAGGGGGTTACCGCGGGCGCGAAGGGCGCTCTGGCGCTGGATTTGTACGCGGGGGTGGGATTTTTCACTTTGCCGCTGGCGCAGACGTTCGAACGGG
>DATNKL010000101.1:0-20195 GCA_035603415.1 Candidatus Acidiferrales bacterium | reverse complement strand
AACACAGCGCTGAGAATGGCTACCATCCCGACCTTTGTTAGCGTGGTCCAGTTTTGCAGGTTGGAACTTTTGCGGGTGCCCCAGACATTTACCGCTGTGACTACCGCAATCATGGTCACGCCGATGACAGTGCTGGAGGTTGGCGAGAGCGGGATAATTTCGGCAAGGTAGCGGGTGAAAGCCCGGGCCAGCGCTGCGATGGTGCCGCTGGCAATGATCAGGAAAAGACTCCAGCCATAAAGAAATGCAGGGGCGCGCCCGAAACCGTCGCGAATGTAGCAGTACAGGCCGCCGGCTTCCGGATTAGAGGCGGCGAGCTCGGCGTAGGTGAGTGCTCCTAGAAGCGAGAGGATGCCGCCAACGAACCAGACCAGCAGGGATAATCCTACTGAGCCGTCGAGTTGCTGAAGGATCAGGCTGGGAGTGAGAAAAATTCCTGAGCCGATTACGGAGCCGATGAAGAGAAATAAAAGATCAGTGAGGCGCAGTGTTCGAAGGAGTGGTGGCATTGGGTATGGGAAATTTGTGCGCTGGTAAAGAAGCGATCCAGCATGATAACCGGAGTTGGTTGTTGAGATGAGTACAAATGATTATTAAAGATTTAGAGTTCTCTCTAGAGGTTGATGATGGGAGCGGGCATGAAACAGAGCAAAAAGATTAGCAGCGCGAGAACAGCGGCGAAGCGGCGATCGGGGTCGAGTGGAGTGTCGTCGTAGATGGGAGCGGCGCGGAGAAAGCGCAGACCGAAAAGCAGGGCGGCCCAGATGTACCAGCCGGTCCAGTGACGGAAGAAGCCGAGGAAAAGCAGCAACGCGGGCAGCAACGTAGAGATCAGGCGATGAGTACGAGCACTGAGGGAGCGAAGAATGTGGCCGCCGTCGAGTTGACCCGCAGGCAGAAGATTCAGCGAAGTCGCGAAGAGGCCGACCCAGGCGGCGCGTCCCACCGGATGTAACAAGAGAGAGTCTACTGGAACGTTAGGGTGAAAAACTTTCGCGAGGATTTGAAGAATTAAAGGGACGCCAAAGATGATGTCGGAATTGGCGGGATCGGTCAGCCCTGGAACGACTCTCGCGCTCAACACACCGTAGACCAATGCCGGAATGGCGAATAAAAATCCCACGAAAGGTCCAGAAGCGCCGACATCAAAGAGCGCGCGAGTATTGCGGATGGGCGAGCGCAGCAAAATGAATGCGCCGAAAGTTCCGATGAGTGTGGGAGCTGGAACGAAGAATGGGTAGCTGGTTCGAATGTGATGGTGGCGGCAGGCGAAAAAATGGCCTAGTTCGTGAGCCATCAGGATGGTGAGGAGCGTGACTGCGAACGGCAAGCCACTGAGCAGTGCGGCCGGATGTTGATACAGGAGTTTAAAAGCTCGCACGAATTCGTCCACGGAGACGGACTCGTTGTGCGCGAAGGCCACCGAGAATTGGGCGCCTGCAACGAGGCAAGTGCACAAGGTCAACACGAACAGGAATGCTGCGAGTGCCAGACTTTTGCGCGAGGGACTACGTGGAGTGATGGCGTAATAACGGCTTACGGGCGGAAGGGTGCGCCAATCTAGGTTGACGGGAAGTGGTTGAGTGGTGCCTTCTGGGAATTGAGTGGCCACGAATGATATGGCGAACCTTGGAAGCGGCGAAATAACAGTACAGCACAGATGTGGAAGACGCGCCAGTCAGCCGGAATTTGGAGTGTCCTAGTTTTTCGGCGTGTCTGGTTTAACCTACACATGAGTCGGGGGTCGTCGTTACAGGGAACGTCACTTTATTTTTGAGAACGGAATTAAATGTGGTGGCAAAAATTCACTGGCGAACTTTGCTTGCGGCCCTTGGGATCGGGCTGGTCATAGAGCTGCTCCTGGTGAGGCTGTATTTATGGTATCTACCCGGCACGCTGGCGGGTTCGAAAAACGGTCAGGCAAATTTATGGCTATGGGAAGTGCTACGACTTACGCAGCAGCCAAGTTTAGGGCTGGTACAATCCTGGGTCGTAATAGTGCGACCTGGTTATGCGGGGTTGATAGGCGACATGTTTCTTGTTCCTGTTATTCAGTGGCTGGTTTATAGCGCAGTAATATATTTAGTTTTGGAGAGGTATCTAGGGCAGAGCATGCGTCCAACAACGGAACGCAAAGACTAAGCCGTTGAGTCATGAGCGACGCAATGTTCCAGTTAGAAGATTAGCGTGTGAAAACGTCAGGTCGAAAAATAATTTGATTAAGCCGACTCAGCGGGCTTGGTGCCTTCCAACCCTTGCAATTCCTTGCCGGGTTTGAAGCGCACGGCTTTTCCTGGGGGGATGCTGACTTCTTCGCCGGTGCGTGGATTGCGGCCGATGCCGGTCTTACGCGGCTTCACGCTGAAGACACCAAAGCGTCGCAATTCGATGCGCTGGCCGCGTCCCAGAGCGGTCTTCAAGGATTCGAAAACGGTCTCGACGGCCTGCTCAGCCTTGGTGCGGCTGATGTTTGTCTTGGTTACCACGGCGTTAACGATGTCCAACTTAATCAAAAGGAACCTCCCGGGAGCGTGGGCAGATGCTAGAGGGTGTGACGCAGGTTGTCAAGACGTGAGGGCGTACACTACACTGACGTTCCCTTTGCGGCGATCTTATTTTTTTGAATGACTAATGGTGAATTTTAATCTTGAACTTTTCCAGGAGGAAGTGAATGTCCGTTAAGCCAGACAGCTGGATCCGGCGCATGGCGCTGGAGCAGAAAATGATTGAGCCTTTTACGGACCGGCAAGTGCGGGAAGGGGTCATCAGCTACGGGGTGTCATCATATGGCTATGACATCAGGGTTGCGGACGAGTTTCGTATTTTCACGAATGTGAATTCCACCATCGTGGATCCCAAGAATTTCGATTCCCGGTCGTTGGTGGATTACAAAGGCGATGTGTGCATCATTCCGCCTAATTCGTTTGCGCTGGCGCGCTCGATTGAATATTTTCGCATTCCGCGGAATGTGTTGACGATTTGTTTAGGCAAATCCACTTATGCGCGGTGCGGGATTATCGTAAACGTGACGCCTTTTGAGCCGGAATGGGAAGGATTTGTAACCCTGGAAATCAGTAACACTACACCGTTACCGGCGAAGATTTATGGGAATGAAGGGCTCTGTCAGGTCATCTTTTTTGAATCCGACGAGGACTGCGAGATCAGCTATAAAGATAAAAAGGGCAAGTATCAGTCGCAGGGTGGGATTGTATTACCGCGGCTGTAGCATTTTGCGCACGGATTAAAGTGGCAAAGGCAGGAACTCGTCGAAATTTATTTTAACGCGGGCTCAATGGGGATGAGTCTTACGGTTGCAGCTGTGCCCTCGAGTGGATAGCCTTTTTCGCGCCATGCCGCCAGGCCGCCCTGCAGCGGCCGGATGTGCTTGATGCCTTGCTTGCGTAAGAGCAGCGCCACACGGGCGCTGGTGGCTTCGTTTGGTCAAGTACAGTAGAGGATGACGTCGCGGTCGCGGGGCAAGCGATCATTCTTTTCCTCGAGCTCTCCGGCGTCCATGCGAAATGCGCCTGGAATGGTTTGTGGGTCAGCTTCGAAATCCATGGAGTGGCGCAGATCGACGATGACCATTTCTTCGCCTGCATCGATCTTTTCTTTCAATTCGCCGACGGTGATGCGCGCGATGCGAAGCTGGCGGATGAATCTTTGGCGGGCGATGAATTTGTAGGCGATATACAAAGCGAATGCCGTGAGCAGCACGGCGCCCAAGTGGCCGCCGAAAGAAGCGAGATGTGCGGCGATTTCTTCGATTTGGCCACTGAAGATAAATCCCGCGCCCAAGAACGTACTGGCCCACAGCAGCGTGCCCATCGAATCGAACATCATGAAACGCGCGATGCGCATGTGAAAAACGCCGGCGAGAGGTGGGGCGACGGCGCCAACACCGGGAAGAAACTTCGCGAAGATGAGTGAGCGAGCGCCCTGGCGAGAGAAAACTCCTTCGGTGCGTCTTACGCAGGAGTCCGGCTCCAGCGAAATTTTGCAGAGCAACTGCAGGATCGCGATGCCTCTAATTCTGCCGAGTTGATACCACATGGAATCCGCGCAGAGGGCGGCGAACATGGTAACCAGGAGCGCCGCAACGATGTTCATGCGGCCGGTGCCCGCCAAGGCGCCAGCGGCGAGGAGCAAAGGAACCGAAGGAATGGGAAGGCCGAGCTGCTCAACGAATACCCAGACGAGGAGAACTACATACCCGTGCCGGACCAGGAATTCGAGTGTGCTGTTCATGTGGGCCGCTTAAAATTTACCCTAATTTCAGGGAAGGAACGGCGCTTTTTTTCCCCAGCTTCCGGACATAACAAATGCGGAGATGGGTTTGCGAGTGCGTGGCGCAAGTTCGCGATCTCGCAAAGGCTGCGGCAAAGACTCCGCGTCGCCCGGATAGCCAATGGCCATTGCGGCGATGGGCTCCCAGCCAGCCGGGATTTCAAAAACCTGGCGCGCTTTATCGGGATCGTAGCCGGCCATTTGATGGACGAATAAGCCGCGGGACGTGGCTTCGACGGTGAGCCATGCGCTGGCTGCGCCGACATCATATTGCGCGTTGCGATTTGGAGTCCCGTTCTTTGCGAAGGATAGCTCGACAACCGCGAGTGCTAAGACCGGGGCGTGCTGGGCCCACGTTACGTTAAAAGGAACCAGTACGCTGACTAATTTGGCAAAATTTTCCGCATCGTCCTTGGTAGCAACGATATAGACCCACGGTTGTTCGTTGCTGCTGGAAGGAGCCCAGCGCGCGGCCTCGAAAAGACTAGCCAGCGCATCGGGGACAATGGGTTTGTCGCTGAAGGCGCGCGGGCTCCAGCGCTCGGCGACGAAATCGTGGACCGGAAAATCGGTTGGCGCCCTCTTATGCATGAACGTTTCCTTTCGCTATTCAGAGCCGCGGCGACCTCAGAAAAAAATCAGCGAGCTAGCTTGGTGGCGATTTCGGCTACATGCTTGCCTTGAAAGCGCGCAATCTTCAATTCATTCTCGCTGGGCTGGCGTGAACCGTCGGCGCCGGCCAATGTGGTTGCCCCGTAGGGAGTGCCGCCAGTGATGTCGTCCATGTAGGTCAGCCCAGATTCGGTATAGGGCACACCGACGATGATCATGCCGTGGTGCAACAGCGTGGAATGAAAGCTGGTAATGGTGGTTTCTTGGCCGCCATGCTGGGTGCCGGTGGAAGCAAAGACGCTCCCAACTTTTCCGACCAAGGCGCCCTTGATCCACAACGCACCGGTTTGGTCGAGGAAATTGCGCATTTGCGCGGCCATATTTCCGAAACGTGTCGGAGTGCCGAAGATAATTGCGTCGGCTTCGCCAAGCTTGTCTACCGCTGCTATCGGTACATTGGCAAAGCTAGCCCGGGCGGCCTTGGCGCCGTACTTTTCCAAGGTGTCGTCAGGAATAAGCTCGGCGACCTGGTACATCGAAACTTCCGCGCCGGAGACTTGCTTGACGCCCTCGGCAACGGCCTGGGCCATTTTGTAAACGTGTCCGTACATACTGTAGAAAATTACCTGAACTTTGATGCTCATAATTTTTTCCTTTCAATTTTGATAATGGGTACTTCGTCAAGCTTGCTGCGAGCGAATTTCTTCCAACATGGCCTTCAGAACTTTTAATTTGACCGGAGAGATGCCCTGGAATTGCCGCTTGTGCAAGGTGCTTACAGGGCGATCGAGAGTTTTCAGAATCTCGAGACCCTGTGGAGTTATAAAAGTCTTGACCACGCGACGGTCGTCGCTCTGGCGTTCCCGGGTAATGAGATTACGTTTTTCCATGCGGTCCAGGAGGCGGGTAATGTCCGGGTCGCGAGAGATCATGCGCTCGCCGATTTCGCGGCAGGCCAGTCCGGCGCGACCGGCGCCGCGAAGGATACGCAATACATTGTATTGGGCGGCGGTAAGGCCTGCGGTTTTGAATACTTGCTCGGCTTGAGCGCCGAAGGTGTCGGCGATTTGCATAAAGGCCACGAATAAGCCGGCCCCGGTATGGGTGCCGACGCTTTTATGGGAGGAGGAACTCACGGACCGACTATAGTCGTTATAACGACAGTTGTCAAACTTCAATCAAGCTTGAATGTAAGGAGAAAGGCAGGTGCTTATTAAAACCATAGAATCAAGGTTTGCTTAGCGGGCGAATCTGGAGCTGGCTTATGAAACTTTTCGGGCTTTGCGTCACGATGGTTTCCACGGCATGAGCCACGTCTTCTGGTGACAAGACTTTGGAGGAGTCTTTGGGGCCGCTCCCGGAAAATTCTGTGGCAACGCTACCTGGACAAATGACGCTGACGCGAATTCCGTAGTCGCGCAAATCTTCGGCCATGCACGCGGACAGGCCTTGGAGGCCCCATTTTGAGGCGCAATACAGACCGCCACCTTTGAAAGCGTTTACCCCGGCCAGGGAACTGATGTTGATGATGTCGCCGCTTTTGCGGCCGATCATCGAGGGTGCAACTGCTTTCGAAAACAAGAACACACTTTTCAAATTGGTATTCAGAACGCGGTCCCAATCTTCTTCAGACTTTTCATGCGCGGAACCGAAGAGGCCGATGCCGGCGTTGTTTACGAGGATAGTTATAGGACCGAGAATGGACTCCGTTTTCGCAACCAGAGCGTCCACATCGGCAGCACGGGTTACATCCGCGACGTGCGAGAATACGCGCCCTCCTAAGCCGGCGAGTTGAGCGCTAACGTTGTTTAACGCGTCGGCGTCGCGCCCGCAGATAGCCACAGCCGCTCCCAGCGACGCCAAGCGCAAGGCGATGGCACGGCCGATGCCGCGGCTACCACCGGTAACCAAGGCCAGGGCATCGCTAAGGGGCTTTTCGCCAGCGTTGTGAGCACCCGACTTGAGAGTATCAGGCATCCAAATTCTTTATCGTCTAAGCCCCGGCTTTTATGCGAAACTCATCTTAACATTGGAGGCCGACATCGAGTCGCCTGGCGAGTCACGTACGAATCACTCAACGATCCGCAAGGCGGCAAATCAAAAACTTCAGTAGATTATTTCTCGTGCAAGTAACGACTTGCGGAGGTCTTGCGACTTCCCTATAATCCCAGAGTTTTCCGAACGATAGCAGAAATTCCGGGTAGAGATGACCCGGGTGAACGGGAATAGAATCCCAAAGGTGGTAGTTTGAGCGAGGAGAAATCGGAATGAACGGAACACGGAAGGTAGTGGGCCTCGCGATGATCGCGGCGCTTAGTCTAAATCTCGTTGCGGCGGTTGGCACGAGGGCCCAGGCGGCGCAAGCTCCGCCCGCAGGGCAAGAAGCGGGTGGCGCCAAGCCGCAGTACACCATGGCGGAGTACAACGCCTATCAGGCTGCGGCGGCGGACAAAAATCCGACCTCACAAGTGAAGGCGCTGGACGATTTTGTGGCCAAGTATGCGAACTCCGCCCTGCTGATTTATATCTATCCTCTGTATTACCAGGCCTATAGTCAGCTGAAAAATTATCCGAAGGTAATCGAGTACGCGGACAAGCTGGTGGCTTTAGGCGATAAGGTGGATGCGGGGGCGCGTTACCAGGCGCTATACGCGCGCGCGTTTGCTTACAACGCCATGATCGCCGATCCGGCGCAAGCTAATACTGCAGCCAAGGATCCGGCACTCGCCAAGAGCGCGCTGGATGCGGCAGTGGCGGGATTGAAAGCTCTGGACGAAGTGAAAAAGCCTGAGTCCATGAGTGACGACGCGTTTGCCACGCAGAAAAAACAGATACAGATTTATTTTCACGCAACGGCGGCGCAGGCCGCCATGGTACTAAAGGATTACAATGCCGCGGTGCAGCATTACAAAGCGGTACTGGCGCTGAATCCGGATGACGCGATCACTAGCTACCGCTTGGGCCTGGCGTATATGGCCATGACTCCTCCGCAGCAGATGAATGCGTTCTGGTCCATTGCACGCGCGGTCACTGCGAAAGGCGCGACAAAGGCGCAATCCGACAAGGTGAAAGATTATCTGCGCAAGCTGATCGTAAATTATCAGCAGGCGGCTTGCGACAATCTTATCGATGCGGAATTGAACGAATTGCTGCAATTGGCGAGCAGCTCACCGGAACGTCCGGAGAGCTACAAGTTGCCGAGCGCGGACGACCTTACGACGGCGCGCAAGGACATGACCATGAGGTCTGTCGTCGAAGATCTCAAAGCGGGCGGCGACAAAGCCAAGGTCACCTGGCTGGCGGCATGCGGGCTGGAATTTCCAGAGGTGCCTGGCAAAGTTATTGAGGTTACGCCAGGAACCGATTCCGTCCAGCTGAAGGTTGCGTTCGTAACCAGTGAAGCTGAATTTGAATCGGCCAGCACGCCTAATATGGACGTGAAAGTTGTTGGGCAGCCGGAAGCAGCCAAACTGGAAAAGAATGGCGCGGTGCATTTTACCGGCACGCTGATGTCGTATGATCCTGATCCCAATTTCATGTTGCACTTCGACAAGGCCAAGGTTAAGGAAGAGGATCTGCCCAAGGAAGGAACCAAGAAGCCCGCGCCTCGGCGTCCAGCGGCCAAGAAACCGACACAGTAATTAAACAGACGTTTAGCGTCTTAGAACGGCTCTCCTTAATTGGGGGGGCCGTTTTTTTTTGAGGGTGGTTTTTGGGACGGGCTCGAAAGGTTTCAGGGCGGCCTAATACCGCGATTTGCGGTGGCCGTTATGGTCCAGTTTGTATTCGCCGATTTTGCGGCTGAGGGTGTTGCGGTGGATTCCTAGAGCCACTGCGGCGCGAGACTGATTGCCTTGGGCGCAATCCAAGACTCGTTTGATAAAGCGCTTTTCGAATTCACAGACCGCTTCATCGAAAAGAATCCCACGTTCCACCATTTGATTGACGAGCCCTTCCAGTTGATCCTTCACGTCAGACGCTCCATTTGAAAAAACTCAATTTCGCCAAGCCGTTCCGCCACACGATCCATTACAGGGCATGCCCCGTGAGAATGCGGAAGGCTTCCAGATACTTTTCGCGCGTGGCGGCCACGACTTCAGCCGGCAATTCGGGCGCCGGAGGAATTTTAGGCCAGCGGATGCGTTCGAGATAATCACGCACGAATTGTTTGTCGAAAGACGGCTGCGGGCCGCCCGGGTGGTACTGCGCTGCGGGCCAGAAGCGCGAAGAATCGGGCGTAAAAGCTTCATCGATCCATATCAATTCGCCATCGAGGAGGCCAAATTCAAATTTAGTGTCGGCAAGTATGACGCCGCGCGGCTCCGCGTAGGCCGCGGCGCGTTGGTAAAGGTCGATGCTCACGGCGCGAACTTGCCTGGCCAGCTCCTCGCCGATTATGGAATTGACTTGTTCGAATGAAATATTTTCGTCGTGGCCTGCCGCGGCTTTCGTGGAGGGCGTGAAGATTGGTGCGGGCAGGCGGTCGGACTCTCGCAGAGCAGGGGGCAACGTAATGCCGCAGAGCATTCCGGTGGCCAAGTAGTCTTTCCAGCCGGAGCCGGAGAGGTAGCCGCGCACAACGCATTCCACCGGCAGAGGATTGGTCTTGCGAACGATCATGGAGCGTCCGGCCAACTCATCGCGATAGACGTCAAAGGGCGGAGGGAAGTGGTCAGCACTCAACACATGATTGGGGATTACGTCTTTGAAGAGATCAAACCAAAATAGGGATAGCTGCGTGAGGACGCGGCCTTTGTCGGGAATCGGGGTGGGCAGAATGACATCGAAAGCGGAAAGGCGATCGGTGGCGACGATCAGTAGTTTATCGCCGAGGTCGTAAATATCCCGGACCTTGCCGCGAGCAGAAGGTTCAAGCCCGGCAAAACGTGTTTCGCGCAGCATGCGGCTCGCTTGAATAGCAGACAAAAAATTTTCCCCCGACAGTGAAAACATTTTAGCGCAGCGCGAGTCGATGTCAAACGTTCGAGCGGTGGAAAACTATGGAAAGAATCGTGACAAAAAAAATCCTGCGCGAACTCATGCTCGATGTTCTCGAGGCTTTTGACAGCAGCGGGGGAACTTGGGTTATATGAACCACGTACTTATGGAAGAGGTGGAGTGTGCTAAAAACAATAATTGTGGTGATCAGCTGTTGCGCATTTTTTGTGACGCAGAACCAGGTTCCGGAGCGCCGGGTGCAAGGAAATACGACGATCTCTACGCATGATCCCAAGTTGAGAGTCCGGTTGCCCGAATCAGTGCGCTACGTCGGCGCAGACCGATGGGTGCTGTACGGCATCGCGGATTGCGAGTTGCACGCGTTTGTGAAGACGGATGAACAGAAAAATGTGCAGGAGCTTTACTGGGTGCAGTTCGAGAGCTACATTCCGTCGCGGCCGGATTTGCACCACAAATATGATTCCCCACGGCATGCCACGATAGGTGGTTTGGATTTTTATGTGGACACCTGGCCGCGTTCGAATGCGGAGAAAACCGAGGCCGGTTCAGACCGTGAACACATCGATGCGCTGATACGTGAGAAAGGATACAAAATTCCCGCAGACATGATGTACGTGCGTCTCGTTCATCTTCTGGATGCCGAAAAACGCAAGGAGCTGATGATCATTTATGGCGAAGACCTGACGTCTACTGGATTCAAGGCAGCGGACTTGCGCGAGGGAGGGAAAGCATCGGGCCAGTGGCCGACGCTTGAGAAGGAGTTGATTGAGCGCGCCAAAACGAAAATTGGCCTTCAGGATACCGCCAAGCCATAATTCTGCTTGCAGCTGTGTGATTGAATTTGCCAACGTTTATGCGGCGGAAGCGGCTGCAGCGCGTTGTTTAGGCTCGGCATCGCCTTCCCAACGGACGCTCACAAGTTTCGAAACGCCGGGTTCCTGCATGGTCACACCATACAGGACGCTGCCCATTTCCATCGTCTTGCGGTTGTGGGTGACGATGATGAACTGCGTTTGATCGCTCATATCCCCGATGAGCCGCGTGAAGCGTCCCACGTTGGCTTCGTCAAGCGGTGCATCCACTTCGTCGAGAATACAGAACGGGCTGGGCTGATAGCGGAAGATGGCAATGAGCAGCGCCAGCGCGGTCATGGCTTTTTCACCGCCGCTGAGCAGCAGAATATTTTGCAGGCGCTTGCCGGGAGGCGAGGCAACGATATCAATGCCGGCATCACCGGAGCTGTCCGGTTCCGTTAAACGCATTTCCGCCATGCCGCCGCCGAAGATGGTGTGGAAGGCTTCGGAGAAGCTTTTGTTGATGGCATGAAAGGCGTGTTCGAACTTTTCCTTGGTAGCGGCATCGAGTTCGGCGATGGCTTGTTGCGTGTCTTGAATGGATTTCAGCAAATCATCGCGCTCGCGCGTCAGGAAGGTGAAGCGCTGGTCGCACTCGTTGAATTCTTCGAGAGCCATCATGTTTACGGCGCCCATGGAGTCGATGCGCTCTTTCATTTCGCGGTAGCTGATTTCGGCGGCGGCGAGTTCATCGCCGCTCATGAAGGCCGTCTCAGTGGCCAGGAGATCTTCAGGCTGCGCGTTTACTTCAGTCATGCAGGTTTCGCGCAGATGTTGACGGTCGGAATCGTTGCGGGCGCGAGCAATTTCGGCGTGGCTGCGTTGTTCGCGCAACTCTTGCAGCGATTGACGGCCCATGCGCAGGTGATCTTCCATTTGCGCGACGCGATTGCGGCCGCCATCCCATTCCTGTTCCATTTCATGCTGGCGCGTTTCGAGGCGTGATTTTTCGGCGCGTAAACCTTCGAGCTGAACGGCCAATTCCTCGCTTTGCTGTGCGAGGCTGGCCAGTTCATCGTTTACGGAATTAAGTTGCTGGTGCAGGGATGCTTCGCGACGCACAAGTTCGGCGTGTTCTTCGGCAAGGCGTGTGGCGAGAGCCTCAGCCGCGGCGAGGCGTTCATTCATGGCCGCTAGCTCCGCACGTCCGGCAGCTAGTTCATTCTGGTCCGATTCGATGGAGCCACGGAGTTCTGTTAACTGTTCGGTGAGGCGCGACCTTTCGGCCTCGGCCGCAGCGCGGCTTGCGGTGGCGGTGGCGTGTTCACTTTTGGCGCGGTCCGCGCGGGTGCGCGCTTGTTCGACGTCCTGGCGGATGCGGCGCAATTCATTCTGGCAAACGGTCAGTTCGAGACCCAGGCGAGCGAGTTCGCCCTGCATTTGCTGGTGGCGGTGTCTTGAGGCAAAAACATTGCGATCAGCTTCACGTTGTTGCAAATCGACGTCTTCCAGAGCCTTATGTGCGAGCTGCAAATCGGAGTTGAGCGCTTCCAAAGTGGCTTGTCTCGCGCTGGTTTCGTGCTCGAGCTGCATCACTTCGGCGTCCAGAGCGCGAAGCTCGCGCTTCATGCCCAGCGGGCCGGCCTCATCGGCGCGTCCGCCGGTAACCATGCGCCCCTGGTAACAGGTGCCGTCAGGAGTGACGAAGGCGAATTGAGGATTGTCCCGGGCTAGACGTTCCGCGGCGCCGGAATTGTCGGCGAGGTACGCGGCTTTGAGTCGCGGCAAAAATTGTTTGGCGGCGGCGCCGAGGGGATCGCGAAATTCAACCAGCTTGTCGAGGCGGGAGATGACGCCATCTTCAACACGGAAATTTATGATCGGCTCGTAGTCGGCCAGGCGCAAATTGCGGAGGGAATCGACGAAGAAGGTTGCGCGTCCGCCAACCTCGTTACGCAGGAGAGAGACGCCAGCCCGCGCGTGATCGTAGGTTTCCACGACGACATACTCCAGTTCATCGCGCAGGTATTGTTCAATGGCGGCCTCGTGGTGCTCTTCGACCTCCGCATAATCGGCCAGGACGCCCACGGCGCGAAAATCCTGCCCTCCGCCGCGTTCATTGGCAGCGAAAAGTTTTTGCACCGCATCGGCGGTGTAGGAGCGGTCATTCAGAATTTGCGTGAGAGTGGAATGGCGGGCACGCACGGCGGAAAGGGAATCGCGCAGGGCGTCGACCTGCTGCTTGATGATTTCGCGCTCCTGGCGTATTTCCTGAATGGTGGCCTGCCAGTCGGCGGCCTTCTGCTTCAGTATGCTCAATTGGCCGCTGGCGGCTTCGAATTCATGTGCCGCGCTGTCAGCGTCGTCGCGAACTTTGATGGAGGACTCCAGCAATTCGTGTTCGTTGGTTTCGAGTTTGTATAGCGCTTGACCTTGATGAACGAGAGCTTCTTCCGCCTGCTTCTGTTCGCCGTGCAAACGCAGCAGGCTTTCGCCAGCTTCGAGCTCAGAGCGTCGCAGCGCTTCAATGCGCTCTTCAGACTCGGTGATCAGCGCGGCGCGGGAGTGCGCAGAACCTGCGAGATTTTCCACCCGCGCCGTCAAACCGCCCGATTCTTCTCTTAATTGCGTGACCGCCAGGATTTGCGCGGTGCTGCGGCGTTCGCACTCGGTGGCTTGCGCTGCAGCCTGGTTAAGTTCGCTCGAAACCTGCGTGTGCCGCAGAGAGAGTTCTTCCGAGCGCTGGCGGTTGAAATTGATTTTATTTTCGCCGCGGTCTACCTCGAGAGCCGTAAGGTTCAACACATTTTGATTCTGGCGGATCTCCGCATCCAGCGCGTAGATGCGTTGGTTCAGGCGGTCGTGATCATCTTCCTGCTGTTTTATGTCGGTAGCGTGTTGCGTTTCGGTGGCGGTCATCTCGCTGAGTTGCGCGGCGAGGCGATCTGCTTCCTGGTCCAGTTCGCGAGCTTTGCCCGCCAACATTTGGCGCACGATACCGCGCATTTGATCGCGAATTTCCGAGTAGCGGCGCGCTTTGGAGGCTTGACGCTTCAGCGAGCCGAGTTGTTTTTCAACTTCCACGACAATGTCGTTAACACGCGAGAGGTTGAGGCTGGAAGATTCGAGCTTGGCTTCCGCGAGCCGTTTTTTGGTTTTGAATTTGGTTACGCCGGCGGCTTCTTCAATGATGGCGCGGCGCTCCATCGGCTTGGTGGAAAGGATCAAGCCGATGCGGCCCTGTTCGATGATGGCGTAAGAATCCGGACCAAGGCCGACACCCATAAACATTTCCTGGATGTCGCGGAGACGCCCGGTGCGACCGTTAATTAGATATTCGCTCTGGCCGGAACGGTAAAGCCTGCGACTGATGACCACTTCGCCCGGCCTGGTCGCCAGCACTGGTTTATCCGCGTTTTTTCTGCGGCGTTTGAAGCGGTCCTCCGCCATGGGCGGTATAGCCGGGGTTTCGGTTTTGTCTTCTGGCGTACCTTCAGATTGTTCCGGGGACTGCGCGGGGACGAGCGAGTGAATTTCGGTGTTGTAGTTCGGGTCGCCTGATGGGAGCGCAGTATCATGGCCGTCAACGTTATGCGAGGAATGGGCGGCTTCGCGATCTTCAGCGGGCGTTGCGGCGGCCTGCGACTCTATTTCGGCGGCCTCCAGTACGAATCGCGCGGCATCGGCGAGTTCGGGGTCTTCCATGGTTATGGTGACTTCCGCGAGGCCCATCGGGGGGCGTTTGACGGTGCCGTTGAAGATGCAGTCGGCCATGCGCTCGGCGCGCAGGGATTTGTGGCTTTGTTCGCCCAGAACCCAGGAGATGGCATCCACGACATTGGACTTTCCACAGCCGTTAGGGCCGACGATGCAGGTCGTGCCTGAACCGCTGAAGGTCACAATGGTGCGTTCACAGAAGGATTTGAAGCCTACGATTTCGACTTTCCGAAGCTTAAGCAAGGTTTCCTCTTTGTGTCTCTAGCCGCCTGCAAGAGTTCAGCGAGTAACTCACCGTTTTAGACAACTGCAGCCCACGGCGGTTCCAAAAGCGCGATAAGAGACGAGTCGTTGTTCCCGGGGAGGAAGGCTTGTATGGCGACAAAAACGTTGGCTGGATCTCGATGAGAACCCTAGCCGCCCGGCGCTGGCGCGTGGATGGCGGTACGGAATAAAAAATTAGCACGAAGCGGCAGAGGAGTAAAGGATTACCCCACAGGTTGTGGCTAATTTGTTAAGGCCACAGCGTCAACTCACACCTGGAAGGCATTGAAAAAGAATTCACAAATTCACAAATACTGATGCATCTGGACAGCCAAGTGCGCCTCGTAGAACGGACTACAACGTCCCGTGCGTACAGTAATATCCGTATGGTTTCTTGCTGAGAAATAACCTACTAACTTGGATGGTTGAACCATGCCGGCTGGGAAATTTGCGGCGAGGCCAATTCGAACGCCTTGGTAAAGGATTGGGTCATGCTCGGCGTGAGCACTTTGGAAGTTACCCGGGGAAATCGCGTGACGTCTTCCGGATACCGCGATCGTATTGTTCTCGTTCCACGACCTTCCTGAGCATGGAGACCATCGCCAAAGCCGCAGGCGTTCACGGCGTGGTTTCCAAAGACCCTTTCTTCGTTAATACAATCGGTCGAAAAGGCCTTGCATTCTTCGCGAATCGTCAATCTGCAAGTAGTGATGGCATTACCCTGTCAGCCCGCCCACAGCCCGAAGGCGTACGGTAAAAGCTACTCGGGACCACGCACTTGGAAAAGCGGGCATTCCTGCGCATTCTTGTCGCCGACGATCACGAATCGGTTCGCAAAGGCGTGTGTGTGATTCTGGGGACTCGCGACGATATAGAGGTGTGCGGTGAAGCTTCCAATGGCCAGGAAGCAATTGACAAAGCACAGGAGCTGAAACCAGATTTAATTATTCTGGATATCACGATGCCCGTGGTCAACGGCATTGACGCTGCGGAAGCGATTCGGAAGACTATGCCGCACGTGCCGATTCTGTTTTTGTCCATGCATCAAGGCAGGCAGATTATCGCAGAAGCTAAAAGAATTGGAGTGCGGGGCTATGTGAGAAAGTCAGACGCAGCTGCGACCCTTTTGAACGCTGTCGACGCTCTTTTGCGCAATGAACCATTTTTCCCCTGAATAAGATCCCCCCTGAAACGAAGCAGCACTCTAGCCGCGCAATGGGCGGGTCGTCAATGTACGTGACACAAATGCGTCAAACCGGAAACATCCTAGCGCTTCTACATTGCTCCGCTTTTGCGGCCTCGGCTACAATCTAGCGTTTATCTAACGCGCGGATAGACTGGCAATGCGCGGAGACACCGGGAAGACATGGCCGAGATCCAGCTTCATAACACTCTGGGCGGAAAAATTGAACCCTTCGTGCCGCAAAAAGCGGGCGAAGTGCGCATGTATAGCTGCGGGCCGACGGTGTACGACTACGCGCACATCGGGAATTTTCGTACCTTTGTATTTCAGGATATTTTGCGCCGCTTCCTGAAGTCTCGCGGATTCAAACTAACGCAGGTGATGAATCTTACCGATGTGGACGACCGCATTATCGCCAATGCCGCTGCGGCTGGAGTGGGCATTCGGGAGTATACAGAGAAATTCGCGCAGGCTTTTTTCGATGACTGCAAGACGTTGAGTTTGGAAGTGCCCGAGCATTGGGTTCGCGCGACCGACAACATAGAAAGCATGGTGCGGCTCATTGAGCGGTTGCGTGAGAAATCGTTCACATATGAGAGTGACGGATCTATTTACTACCGCATCGCTAAATTCCCCGATTACGGAAAGCTGTCCAACATTGATGTAGCGGGCATCCAGGCGGGTGCACGCGTGGACGTGGACCGCTATGAGAAGGAAAGCGCGCGCGATTTTGCGCTGTGGAAAGCGCCTAAGGAAGGCGAGCACTTCTGGGAGACCAGCATTGGGAAGGGCCGGCCCGGCTGGCACATTGAATGCTCGGCGATGGCCATGAAGTATCTGGGCGAAACACTGGATATTCATACCGGAGGGATCGATCTGGCTTTTCCGCACCATGAAAATGAGATTGCCCAGAGTGAAGGGGCCACCGGAAAACACTTCGTCAAATACTGGCTGCATGCCGAGCATTTGCTGGTCGAAGGCGAAAAGATGTCTAAGTCACTGGGGAATTTCTACACCTTGCGCGATCTTTTTGCGAAGGGCTATAAACCATCGGCGTTGCGGTTTGCGTTGGCTAGCGTGCCATACCGGCGGCAGTTAAATTTTACGTTTGACGGATTGCAGCAGGCGGTGAGTTCGGTTGAACGGCTCAGAAATTTCGCGGGCCGGCTGACGCAGGGCAAATTTCCCGCAGGCGCGCAGAAAGGCATGGCCGATAGAATTGCAAAGGCGACCGAAGAATTCGATGCCAGCCTGTCGGACGATTTGAATACCGCGCGCTCTTTGGGAGCAGTATTTGAATTCATACGCGAAGCAAACATTGCCATGGATAAGGGTGAATTTGGACAAGACGATGTGCCAGCCGCACAAAAGTTTTTGCATACGTTCGACCAGATTTTTGCGGTGTTGGAAAATAATGATGCACAGAAACTTCAGGTTCTGGGCTACGGCCAGGAAAACAGTAACGCTGGCGATGCCGAGATCGAAAAACTGGTCGCAGAACGGCAGGTGGCGCGTCAGGCACGCGACTTTGCAACCGCCGATCGCATCCGTAAAGAACTCGAAAAACGTGGTATAATTCTTGAAGATTCGCGAGACGGGAGCGTCCGCTGGAAACGCAAATGACCAATAATTTCCAACTCTTTACCAGTAGCAACTTTTCGCCCGCCGAAACGCGCCCCAATCTTTTCAGCGTTGATTAACAACCCCTCCTTTTAGTGAAAATTCTGTAATTCCGTTTGATCGCACTGTTCGTCGCCCTCCGGCAAGCTCCGCTTAAACGTTGACCACTCTTCTTTAAGGAGGAAGACATGATTACCGCACCGGAATCCAAAACAAAATCTTCTGTGATGTCGCAATCTAAAACGGAATGGAGACTTCCTCAATTAGTGACGGAACTGCCGGGCCCAAACGCCAAGCGGGTGCTGGAGCAGGATGCGAAGTTCATGTCTCCTTCTTACACGCGCGATTACCCGCTGGTGGCCAAGCGTGGGCGCGGTGCGGTCGTCGAGGACGTGGACGGCAACATGTTTTTGGACTTTGCCGCGGGCATCGCGGTTTGCTCGACCGGGCACTGCCACCCGAAAGTTGTCGCGGCCATTCAAGAGCAGGCCGCGGAATTGATTCACATGTCGGGCACGGATTTTTATTACGAAAATATGCCGCGACTTGCTGAAAAATTGGCAGCCACCGTGCCGGGTCCCGAAGCCAAGAAAGTGTTTTTTACTAATTCCGGGACCGAGGCGGTCGAAGGCGCGGTCAAGCTGGCGCGTTATGCGACGAAGCGCGACAAATTCGTCGCATTCTACGGCTGCTTTCACGGGCGCACCATGGGTTCGCTTTCGCTGACCGCTTCGAAATCAACGCAGCGCAAGGGATTTGGCGCGCTGTTGAGCGGTATCGAGCACATTCCTTATCCGTACGCGTATCGCTGCGCGCACGGCCATACCGCCGACACTTGCGGCGCGGAAATTCTGGAGCAGTTGGAAGGGCAAATCTTCAAGCGCCTCTTCGATCCGGAGGAAGTGGCGGGAATTATTATCGAGCCCATTCAAGGCGAAGGGGGCTATGTCCCAGCACCCGATTTTTTCCTGCAGGAGTTGCAGCGCATCTGCCGCCAGCACGGCATCATGTTGATTGTGGACGAAGTGCAATCGGGCATGGGCCGAACCGGGAAATGGTGGGCGTGCGAAAATTCAGGCATCCAGCCGGATATTCTTTGTTCCGCGAAGGGTATCGCCAGCGGAATGCCGCTGGGAGCGTTTATCGCACGGGAAAGCGTGATGAACTGGAAGCCCGGCTCGCACGGTACTACCTTCGGAGGCAATCCGGTTTGCATCGCCGCCGGTTTGGCCACGTTTGATCTAATCGAATCGGAATACCGCGAAAACGCTGCTCAGGTTGGCGATTATATTTTCCAAAAGACCGCCGACTGGACCGACAAGTACAAGATCGTTGGCGATGTTCGCGGGCGCGGGTTGATGATCGGAATTGAGATCGTTCGCGATCAAAAAACCAAGGAAAGGGGCGCCGATCTGCGAAATCAGATCGTCGACCTGGCCTTCCGTCGCGGCTTGTGCATACTTGGCGCGGGCGAAAATACTCTGCGGCTTTCACCGCCACTTTTGATCGACCGCGAACAGGCCGATGCGGCGCTGTCAATTCTTGAGCAGTGTATTCAGGAAGCGGAAGCCAAGGCATAACTGGTTCGAAAGTTTAAAGTATCAGCCATCCCGTGGTCGTCCATAGAAGTTATGGGCGCCACGGTTTTTTTATATACTGCAAGCACGGTTCGCGTCCCACCCGGGCAAGTCACGCCAATATTTTCGCGTTTGATATTTTACGTTGTGCGTGGGAGCGCGCGCCGTGGCCTGCGTGACTCTGGTGAGGCCGTGCCACAGAGCCAGAATCAAGCAGCCCACCTAGAGGAGAAATTTCAGCGCAAGGAAAAGGCGCGTCGCAGAGGCCTGCTGGGAGAAACTTATGGTTACTGGTACCTGCGCAAGCAAGGCTACGTTTTCATTGCGAAAAATTATATGCCCCAAGGCGCCAAGGGCGAACTGGATCTGGTGGGATACGATGGGGAAACTATTGCGTTCGTGGAAATCCGAACCCGCACCGTTTGCGAAGACATCTCTGGGCTGCCCGAGCTGAGCGTCAGCTATGCTAAACAAAGCGTGCTGGCGCGTACCGCGCAGCGCTTCCTAGCGGACCGGCACCTCAACGATTGTCCAACGCGCTTTGACGTGCGGGCCAGCGAGAACATTCCCGGGCGTCCCCCAGAGGTCAGATTGCACCAAAGACGCCTGCAGTCCGCAATTGCGCCACGCTAGATAATTTTCTCGTCTATGTTGCTCTAAATGGCGATACCATCCGCAGCGCAGGCCTGGGCCTTCATCTATCTGTGCATTGGGGCAATCGGGGTACAATTTAACAATTGCGTTAGCACTGGCGCGCCGCCTTTTGTGTGTGTCCGGACGTTTTTTACCAGTAGTCGAGGAGGAGTCTTTGCCTGAGTTGCGGAAGGATCCAATCACAGGGCGCTGGGTTATTATTTCCACGGAACGCGGCAAGCGCCCCAATGAATTCCTGCGCGAAAGCGTTGTCGCCTCGAACAGCAAGAATTGCCCCTTTTGTCCCGGGCAGGAATCCAAAACGCCAACGGAAATACTGGTATATGGACGCAATGGCGGGGGCAAGAACACGCCCGGGTGGAACATTCGAGTAGTCCCCAACAAATTTCCGGCGCTGGGCATCGAAGGCGACCTGGACCGCGAAGGGGAAGGACTGTTCGACAAAATGAACGGGGTGGGCGCGCACGAAGTGATCATCGAGACTCCCGACCACGTTTCCACGCTGGCAAGCCTTCCGGAGCGCGCGGT